>AWNW01000012.1 GCA_000493945.1 Candidatus Hydrogenedens terephthalaticus JGI OTU-1 | reverse complement strand
ATACGCAATCATTCCTGGAACATTATGCTCCATGAAAACAAACTGTTATTTTTGGTATTATCTAATCTCATATCATCCAGCATTTTAGCAAAATGAAAGGTTTTTCTATGTCAAAAATAATTGTTACAGGTGGAGCAGGTTTTATTGGCTCGCATGTGGTAGATATATTGCTCGAAAATCAACATGAGGTGCTTGTTATTGATAACTTGAGTTCCGGGAAGCAGAAGAATATAAACCCAAAGGCTAAATTTATCAAGATGGATATATGTTCGGAACAGATAGATACGATATTTAACGAATTTCGTCCGGATTTTGTGGCACATTTGGCAGCTCAAATTGATGTCCGAAAAAGCGTAACCGACCCGATATTTGATGCAACAGTTAATATATTAGGTGGAATTAATCTACTGAATAGTGCTGTAAAATATGGCGTGAAAAAATTCATTTTTTCGTCTACGGGCGGTGCCATATATGGTGAATCGGAACTTTTGCCTGTGCCAGAAACTTATTTACCCAAACCGATGTCCCCTTATGGCACAAGCAAATTAGCCTTTGAACATTATTTAGGCTTATACCAGCGACTACACGGGCTAAACTATCTTATTTTGCGTTTACCCAATGTTTATGGACCACGCCAAAGCCCCGAAGGTGAAGCCGGTGTCTGTTCCATACTTACGGGGCTTATGTTAAAAGGGAAAAAGCCTGTTTTATATGGCTACGGAACACCTCAACGCGACTATGTTTTCGTAAAAGATATAGCACGGGCGTTTTTGTTAGGACTGGAAAAGGGAGAAAATGAAACGGTCAATTTAGGTTCGGCGAAGGGCACGACGGTTCGTGAAATTTTCGATATTATCGCAAACACTGTGGGTTATGGCGAAGAGCCGGAATTAGCACCCTTGCGTCCTGGGGAAGTGCAAACTATCTTCATTACAGGCGACAAAGCATATAAAGTTTTAGGCTGGCAACCTCAAACAGATCTCAAATCAGGTCTAATCCAAACGGTAGAATTTATAAGAGATAATAGTTAGCAACTCATTAGTTGCTTCATCTTTGAGATTAAAAACAATTGCGGAGAAAGAGGGGCTATTGATACTATAAATTTGTAATAAACAAATTTATAAAGGGTAAATTATGAATCGGAAAGGTATTTTCCTTGCTCGTTTTTTATTGCTCGGAGTTTGTGCATTTTTAATTGCAAGAATCGGATATATCCCCCATGCCGACGAGGTGTCCCCACAAAAAATGATATGCGTTTTACCTATAAATGATAGCAAAAATGAGGTTGATAAAGGTGTTTTTTTTGATACATTTCAAGATGCACTTAGTTATATAGGTGAACTAAAAAAGAACGGTAAATTCCCGGAAAAAGGAATTAAAATCGTTCTACGAAAAGGAGAACATAAAATATCCGATAGCATAGTTTTTAAAAAAGAACACAGTGGAGAAGAAGGAAAACCGATTATTATTACCGCAGAAGACAAAACGGAAAGCACAATCAGTGGTGGAATTCAGATAAAGAATTTCAAGAAGTTAAGCGAAGAAGAGCATACAGGTAGAATTAAGAAGGAAATACTGGAAAAACTTTATGTAGCAGATTTGAAAGAGTATGGATTGAAATCCCTTCCTCCGTTAAAGTTAGGTGGACATGGAAGTTTGGAATTACGACAGAAAGACCGCGGTTATAAGGGGTATACTGCTTTTCGGTATGTGGAGGTATTTTTTAATGGACAGGCTATGACATTGGCAAAGTATCCGAATGACAGTTTCCTTCATGTAGCAGGAATAGAAGGAGAGACAGCAGAACGATTGCCGGGTTTCTCCACAATGACGAATGTTAAAATAAAAGTAGATAATTGCCCGCTTACAAATTGGACAAAAGAGCCTAATATATTATTGCATGGGTATTGGCATTACGATTGGTCGGATTCCTATGAAAATGTGTCTGCAATTGACCCGGATAAGGGAGAAATAGAACTGGCTAATTCTGCTTCCGCTTATGGCTATAAGGCAGGGGCACGGTTTTATGCACTCAATCTTTTATGCGAATTAGACCAGTCGGGCGAATGGTATCTCGACAGGCAAAATATGCTCCTATACTTTTACCCGCCAGCACCTATGGATAAAGCCCAGATAGAGTTTTCATGGTTTGAGGGTCCTATGTTTGTATTTGAAAATGCAAGCCATATCTATATTGAAGGATTACATTTTAAGCTGGGTTCTGGAAACTTAATTGAAATTTTATAGGGAGAAGATATTCGAATATCGGGTTGCTCGTTCAGTCATAGTGGAGGTTACGGAATTGCTATTGATGGCGGGAAAAACCATTGCGTTCAATCTTGCGATTTCATAACGCTGGGCAAAGGAGGCGTCTACTTGCGGGGTGGAGACAGAAAGACACTAACGCCCAGTGGGTTTAAGGTAGATAACTGTTATTTCTATGACCTGGCTCGTGTTGACCATACTTATAACCCGGCGGTATACGGAGAGGGGGTTGGGCATGTTGTCTCCCATAATTTTGTGCATAAAAATCCGAGCAGTGCCTTCCGAATGGATGGAAACGACATCATCGTTGAATACAACGAGGTTTGCGATGTCGTATTGGAATCAGATGACCAGGGCGGATTAGATACTTACGGGAACCCAACCTATCGCGGTATGATATACCGCTATAATTACTGGCACCACATCGGTAATTGGGACAAACCCGGATTACCCTTACAGGGAGGAGTTCGTCTGGATTATCCTATCTGCGGTGTAAAGATCTACGGGAATATTTTCTACAAGGCATGTGCTAAAGAAGGTATTTTCGGTGGGGTTCAGGTCAACGGTGGTAAGGATAATATAGTAGAAAATAACATCTTTGCGGACTGTTTTATCGGCGTAACTTTCCAAACCTGCACAGAAGAAGAATGGAAAAACACCGTAAATGAGGCACTCAACAAACCCGATATAGATTACAACCTCTATGTGCAGAGATACCCCGAAATGGCACATATCTACGAAGACCGAAACAAAAATACCGTACGACGAAACATATTCTGGAAATGCAACGAAGTGATGAGAAAAATGGAAGCATCCCAGATTATCTTCGAGAACAACCTGACCAACACCGACGATACTCTATTCCCCCACTCCGCCCAGGGCAATTTCGAGATAAACAGCGACATCCTAAAATCCTCAAACTTCAACTTCGACCCCATCCCCTTCCCCCAAATCGGCTTATACAAAGACAAATACAGAGCCTTCATACCTCAAAAGTTGATACAAAGTATACGAAAAAAATAAAGATTGGCGTTTAATAAACTATAAAAGATCTATGAAGTAATAAGTAAACATTTTATATTTTTTCCACAAATAAATCTGCCTTTTTGCTTTTGTAATACATTATTTTTTTGTATTAAAATTAACAAAAAATAATTTGTTAGAGAGGCGTGATTAAATGAAATGGAGATTTCAAGAAATTAAAAAAGGGATGCATGAACAAGCTCCTATAGAAGAGGAATTTTTCACAGGTAAAGGAACTAATTGTGATTCATTAGTAAGAGAAGCAATACAAAATTCTTTGGACGCAAAATCTGACAAAAGTAATATTGTCAAAGTTAAATTTTGTCTTGGTGTTACTAAATATAAAAACATAAAAGAATACTTTAAAGGTTTATCTGAACACATTAAGGCAATGAGAAACCAAAAAGAAAAGGAATGCTTGTTTGAAGAATTTACAGAAGGAGATCATGTAGATGTACATTATTTAATTATTGAAGATTTTGGCACGACAGGGCTTGATGGAGAAGTTTGTGACGGAGGAGAAAAACCCCCTGATATAGGTAAAAGTAATTTTTATGATTTTGTTTATAGAACTGGATACTCTGGAAAAGAAGAAGAAAAGGCAGGAAGGTGGGGTGTCGGCAAAGCAGTTTTTAATAAAATTTCAAAAATAAAAACTATATTTGGGGTTACTCATCGGAAAGAAGATAATAAAGTTTTCATGTTTGGAAAATCAGTATTAAAAGCACATAATTTGGGGGACAAACGCTATGATTATATGGGAATATTTGAAGAAGATGATGGTATTACAATTCAAAATAAGGAGTATATCAATAAATTTATAGAAATATTTGGATTAAAAGAAAGAACTGAATATCCTGGTTTGTCCATTGTTATACCGTATTACAAGTCTTCATGGGATGAAGAAGATGAAGAAAATAAAATAAACTCGATTTCAATAAAAAGAGCAGTGATTAAAGAATTTTTTTATACTATCTTAACTGGGAATCTCGAAGTGGATATAGTAGATGAAGATAAAAAAGATTATATTACATTAAATAAACACAATATAATTTCGGAGATGAATGGAACAGAGTCTTGTCTTGAAAAGGATATTGAAGATGAAGAAAGAGGAAAATATAATTTTATAAAGTTTTTTGAAGATGTTGAAGAGGCAAAAAGAGAGAATGCGTATGTAACAATAAATATTGATAAAGCCAAGAAATATCAGGTAGATGAGAAATCATTTAATGAAGATGATATTGATAAATTAAAGGAGGCTTTCAGTGGTGGTAAGTTATTAAGTTTCAGAATTCCAATTACCATTCCATTTAAGCATAAACAAGAAAAAGAAACTTATTTTGATGTTTATATAAAAAAAATAGAAGGATTTAAAGAGCCTCATAGATTTTGGTACCGCTCTGGAATTAGAATCAAAAACGAAAAATATAATAGAAGTTTGGGAAGTAGAGGTTTAGGTCTTTTAGTAGTAGAAGATTCTGTAATGTCGAGTTTCTTGGGTGATGCCGAAACTCCTGCGCATGATAAGTGGGAATTCGATGAAGAAAAAATAAAAGAAAAATATGGTTCTGGCGCTAAAGATATAATAAAATCTGTTATTGGTATATTTGGTAACATATCAAGGGTTTTAGGCACTCCAACAAAAGATAAAGATTGGAATTTTTTATCAGATATATTTTTTATTGAAGAAGATGAAGAATTAGAGGAAGAACCCAAAGAAAAAAGCGTTTCAAAGCCACAGGTGCCAAGTAATATTAATAGAAAGTTAGAACTCGTCGAAGTTTCAAAAAATAATAATGGGGGATTTATAGTAAGATTAAAAAGTGATATAAGAAATATTTCATCTGAATTTGTAAAGGCATATTTTCCATTTATCGTCAGGATAGTTGTAGCTTATGATACAGTTCAAGGAAATCCATTTAGAAAATATGAGACCTTAAAGCCGTATGATTTTGATTTTAGTAAAGATACGCAATTCAAAATTATGTCAATAGGATGTGAAATAGAAGAGCTTGAGAAAAATAGAATTAAGTTTAGAGTTCTCAATACAAGTTTTAGTTTTTCTATTGAAGGATTTGATAAAAATAGGGACTTGGCTTTATCAATAGATGTTGAGGATAATGAATAATTATGAAGAGGCATTTCAATTATACGGGTAGGGTAAAGATTTTAAGAGAGAAAATAAAGATTAAAATATGTGGAGGCTCTAATGGCGATTACTATTTCGATGGAGAAATAGATTTAAATGACCTTGACATTAAAAATATAAATTCAAAGGTATATTTGGAATTTTATTACAGAGACAGAATAAAAAGATTTTCATTGGGTACTGTAAAAGTATTGAGTTTACCCAAGGATAAAAATTTAGACGAATTTAAAAATTCAATAAGTAGTGTTAGACTTAGAATACTAGTAGTTAATGAGTTTGAAGGAAATAAGATTATTGCAAGAGCAGATAGGATTAAACCTTTAAATTGGCGAAGAACACAAAAAGGTATTATTCCTCTTGAGATTAGGGATATGGGAAATCTTCCCTGGAAAATAGAATATGATGAAGATGAGGGTCCTATTTTAGTTTTAAATTCTAAGCCAAATGATTTCAAGGAATTATTAAAAAGAGACTCAAAGTTGGGGTTGAGTATATATTCAGCGGTGTTTAGAGAAATATTATGCCATATTTTCTTCTATGAAAAGTATAATAAGGAAGCTATGGAAATTGAAGGTGGATGGCAAAATGATTGGATTAGGTTTGCAAAAAAATTTGTAGGTAATCCTCCTCTTAATGAAGAAAATAATCCAGCAGAAATATTTGAATGGATAAACAATTGTGTTTGTGAGTTTTGTCAACAAATAAAAAGTAAATATACTCTTGAAAACGGGGACTAAATTTATGCCAATAGTTTCTATCCGCATATTAAACGAATTAGGAATATCAAGATTCAAAGATTTTCTAATTACCGTAAAAGATAAAATAAACACAAAAATACCTAATTTAAATGAAGAGAGATATTCAGATATTTTTTTGTTCAAAGAAAAAGAGGTAGAAATTGATTTAGATATAATTTTTAAGACAAGGATGGATTTAGCAAAATATTTAGTGGAGGATGTTTTTGAAAAACATGGAATCACCAGAGATGTAGTGGAGGGATTATCAAAGGAAAAAAGAGAAGGATTGTTTAGTTGGTTTGCATATATTTGGTTTGACCAATTAACAAATAAGCGAAATAATATAGGTAGATGGGAGAGATATATTTTTACGGATAATGAAAGAAGATATTATGTTCATTTAGTTTGGGGAGCGTATTGGTTTTATAATTTAAATTTAAGTAAAGACCTGATTAATTTATTCTTGTATACCCCGGTTTATGTAATAAGTGATTTTATTGACCATATGGGGAACTATGGTTATATTATTTCTTACCCAGAAATAATCAAGGCAGCGAAAAAGTTGTATTGGGATGAAGAGAAAGAAAAACCCAAAAAAAATGCAACATCTCAGGATGTTCCTGGAAATCTACGGAAATTTACTACAATAATCAATCAGTTCAGACTTACATACGATGTCTTTTCAATGAATTGTAGGGAAATTTTAAATATATTACCGAAAGAATTTGATTCTTGGAAAGATAAAGTTTAGTGGCTATATGTTGTAAGTCATATCACTAATTTTTCCAGATAACAAAAGCAGGTGTAACTCCAGGATACTTATTGTCCCCGTGTGGTTTATCTCCATAATTTTGCGTGGGAAAGTCTCAAATCGTGGTAGTTTCAATTTTTAGATTTGTTGTGTTCATTGCTATCCCAATTGTAATAAGTTGACATTGTTATATGATACATCTCAGTCTCAAAATCTTCTTTTTCTTTATCGTTCCTATTTTGGGCTTCCATAATATTGCCCAAATGCACTTGTGCAAAAAGCAGTAATTCTCTCCTTCTGATAATATCTGATGGATAAGGTTCATTTACTTCGGGTTTGTTTTCGAAAAGTTCATGATTTAACCTTTCCCATTCTTGATCAATTTGTTTCCTGTTCATTTTTTGTCCTTTGATGTTTTGTGGCAATATCCGATTTATTGTAATAAAAAGTGAGTGGTGAGGGAAAATGGAGAAAGCGAAAGAGAAAGGGGATAAGCGAGTTATGCGGTTTTGCGAGGAGATTTTTGATGTATATGAGAAGTATGGGATTGATACTCATATTAAGCGACCTGATGGGAAAGAGTGATGAATGGGACGGAGGGGACATAGGGGACGGATGAGACGGATGGGGCGGATGGGACGAATGGGACGGAGGGGACGGAGGGGACAAGATACGATTGGATATATGGGTAAGATATATGATAACTATGGATAGTGAGTTTATTTTTATTTATTCTTTTTCGTTGGGGTTTGCAATAGATATGGGCTTTCTATTAAGCAAGGTGCCTTGTTATTTTTTACTAATTTACATCCGCTTGTTTTATATCATCTCTATAAGGGACTATATTAAAGCCAATACAATTTCTATTTTCTTCCTTACAAACATCTATAGTGGTTCCACTGCCACACATAGGGTCTAGTACTAAGTCTCCTTCTTTTGTATATCTCTGTAATAAATTCCAGATAACAAAAGCAGGTGTAACTCTAGGATACTTATTGTCCCCGTGTGGTTTATCTCCATAATTTTGCGTAGGAAAGTCCCTACATATTATTCAGTCTCATATTTTTTTATTTTCTCTATTATCCACTTCCAATCAGGATTTCCATAGTTAAAAAATGATTTGAAATTATCTTTTAACCACTCGTAGTAGTCATCTTCAACATACTTACAGAATGCTTCTACAAGGGTATCATTAGATACTTCATCAGGGATTTCTATTCCATCGAGTTCTTCGTCTAAAAATTCTTTTACTGATTCTCTATTTAGCATATTATCTCTTCCAAAGTTTAAATATTCCTGTTAAGATTAATTTTATACTTAATTAGTCTTACTGTTTTCATATTAACTTTCATTTTATTATTCTTTAATTGTATGAGACCTCGATTTATTGTAATAAAAAGGGAGTGGTGAGGAAAAATGGAGGGAAAGAAGAAAAAGGGGATAAGCGAGTTATGCGGTATAGGAAAGAAAAATGAATGGGACGGATGGGACATAGGGGACGAATGGAACGGAGGAGACGGATGGGACAGATGGGATAAGCAGGATAAATGAAAGTAAAGAGGTGTAAGTTGGATTTAATCTTGGGGAATATTGGGAGGTTTTGTTTCGCGGGTTTTTAAACGGGCATTAAACATTCGTTCGCGGAGACCTCCTTGATTTAGGAATTCCTGTTCTAATGATTGTAGTTGTTTGTCAAGAAGATAATTGGCTTGATGGATAAGGCAAATAATAATGTTTGCGACGACATCGGCAGGACGAGTTTCTATAAATTCCTTGTAAAGTTCGTAAGATATATTGTCTTTCTTACTTAATTGGCGAATAAACAGGGCTTCTTTGCTGTCTTTGTCCCAAATAGAATATTTTTGGGTGCGTAGATAATCTTCGAAGTCGGTGAGTAGTTCTTCTAAACTGGCACGGGCAACACCTATAAGTTTTATTTCTGTTTCTTTCGATGTGGCGGAAATTTTAGAACCTTCGACTATGTTTTGTTTACCGCTTCGGGCTGCTTGTATCATCTGGTCGTAGGTGCGGTCGCGTTTGTTAATAAAACGGGAACAGAACGCTACGGTCGCATCGTAGATAATTTCTGTTTTGCGGTAGGAAAGGAGTTTCTTGTAACCACCGTGTGGAGGAATAAATCGGTTGGACATGGTGACGCTCCTTTTTTTTGAGAGGATTATGGATTAGAAGGGTTGTTTAATGCAAATTAGATAGATGGGACACATGGGACGAATGAGACACATGAGACAGATGGGACACATGAGACAGATGGGACGAATGGGACGGATGAGACAGATGAGACAAATGGGACACATGAAACGGATGGAACACATGGGAAGGATGAGACAGATGAGACAGATGGGACACATGAAACACATGGGACAGGTAGGGTGGGATGGGGCAAGGTGTGATAAGGGATATGGGGAAGGTGGATGATGGTTGATAGTTAATGGTAGTGAGTTTGTTTGTGGGTTATTCTTTTCGTTGGGGTTTGCGGTAGAGGTGCGTGCTTCTACCGAGTAAGGCGCCCGCGGTTTCCATTATGGTTTCGTTAAGGGTCGGGTGTGGATGGATGGTTAAATCAATATCTTCGGGTGTGGCACCCATTTCAATTGCTAAGGTCGCTTCTCCAATAAGTTCGCCTGCATTGGCTCCAGCGATGCCAAAACCGAGTATCTGCTTCGTCTCGGCATGGGTAATCATTTTTGTTATGCCTTCACCCCGAAACATGGTCATGGCTCTGCCGGAAGCCGACCAGGGGAATTTGGTTATTTGAATAGGTATATTTTTTGCACGGGCTTGTTCTTCGGTAAGTCCGCACCATGCAATTTCAGGGTCTGTGAAGACAATCGCAGGGATGGCTTGCGGCTCAAAGGCAACATTCTTGCCAGAAATAACTTCTGCAACGGTTCTTCCTTCGTGGGTTGCCTTATGGGCTAACATCATTCCGCCAGCAACATCGCCAATAGCAAAAATACACGGGTCGGTTGTGCGTCTTTGTTCGTCCACACGGATAAAGCCTTTTTCATCCACAGACACATTTGTATTTTTTAAGCCCAAACCGCTGCTGTTCGGTTTTCTACCAACAGATACAAGGACTTTATCAAAAATCTGTTGTGGCTTTTTGATTTCTGCACCTTCGAGTTCCACGGCAATGCCTTTTTTTTGCGGTTTCAATTGTTTGACCAGTGTTTTTAAGTGGATTTGATGTAGAATTTTTTCCAAATGTTTCTCTAAAGGCCGCACTAAATCACGGTCTACGCCGGGTAATAGCCCATCGGTAAGTTCCACAAGGGTTACTTCGGATCCTAATGTGGCATAAACAGTGCCTAATTCCAATCCGATATACCCACCACCGATAACCAGTAAGCGTTCTGGTATCTCCTCTATGTTTACAGCGGTATTGGAATTCATAATATCTGGCGAGTCAATCGGCTGTCCGAACAGAGCAGGTCTTGAACCCGCCGAAATAACCGTATATTCTGCGTTTATGCGTAATTCCCGTCCGTCCATCAGGAAAACTTCTAATGTGTTTGAATCCAGGAAACTGGCTCTTCCCTGAATATAATGGATATTCCGTAACTTTGTCAGTTGCCCCAATCCACCCGTTAAATGTTCAACGACACCCCGCACATTCTTGCGTATCTCATCTATATCTAATTTAGGCTTCTGGAAATGAACACCGAATTTTTCTGCCTCTAACGCATTAGAAATCACATGGGATATATGAAGTAAGGCTTTTGTTGGAATACAACCTCGATAAAGGCATGTGCCGCCGGGGTTCTTTTCCACATCAATTAGGACTGTTTGTAGCCCTAAGTCGGCACACATAAAGGCACATCCATAACCGCCGGGACCTGCACCAATAACCGCAACCTGTGTTTGAATTACTTCTGGCATAAGACCTCCTTCTGTTTGTAATTCCTATTATTCAAAAAATATATTCCACGGATTTTCAAGTGCATTACAAATCCAGCGAACAAACCGAGCCGCTTCCGCACCGTCAATAACGCGATGGTCGTATGACAGACTTAAAGGTAGCATGAGTTGGGGGACAAAGTTCCCATTCTGGTATACGGGTTCCATACTCGAACGGGACATACCTAAAATAGCCACCTGGGGTGCATTAACTATCGGTGTAAAGCCGTAACCACCTAATCCGCCCAAATTGCTGATGGTAAAAGTTGCTCCTTGCAATTCTTCTAAGGCTAATTTTCGCTGTCGGGTTTTTTCCGCTAATTGGGTCAATTCGATAGAAATTTCTTTGATAGATTTTTTATCTACATCTCGCAAAACAGGCACTAAAAGCCCGTGCTCTGTATCAACGGCAACTCCAATGTGATAGTATTTTTTATAAACAATTTGTTCCTTTTCGAGGTCAATACTGGAATTAAATTTTGGAAAGCGTTTCAATGCCTCTGCCACAATTTTTAATGTAAATATCAAAATACTCAACCTTCCCCCGACAGACTGGATTTTTTTAGCCCACGCTTCACGGAGTTGTTCTAACTGTGTGATATTGGCTTTGTCAAAATGGGTTACCTGTGGGATAGACCAACTTCGCATCATTTGTTCGGCTGTTTTTTTGCGAATAGTTGTCATGGGTTCAACAAGAACGGGACCCCATGAATCTTTTGCAGTAGGAGTTTCTATCGGGATTGATGTTGTTTCATGTGTTGTAATAGCGGATATAGGTTCGGGCTGTGAAACAGTTTCTCCCTCCGTTTTCCGTTTGTGATATGCCATAACATCTTCCGCAGAGATTTTTCCAGACGGGTCAGACGCTGGGACTTCTTCAAGTGCAACGCCTAATTCGCGTGCTAATCTACGAACTGATGGTGAAGCCAGAATGGGAATATCTGATTTTGCCTTTTGTCCTGCTACCGCAGTAAGCGAAGGGGGTCGCAATGGAACAGTTTTTTCAACAGCAGTAGAAACAGGCGTTTCCTTTTTTGCAACAGGTGCTTTTTCTTCTGCAGATGGGGTTGCAGGAGGTTCGGAAGATACTGTTCCCGCTTCTACTTTCTCTTCAATAGTAAAAATTAAAACCCCCGGTTTTACCTTTTGCCCTTCTTTCACATGCACTTCCATTATCTTTCCATCTAAAGTCGCTGGAATTTCTGCAACTGCTTTATCCGTTTCGATTTCTAATACAGGTTGTCCTTTTTTAATTATATCCCCTATCTTAACAAGAATTTTGCCGATAGTTGCTTCAGAAATATTCTCACCTAATGAGGGAAGTCGAAATTCTTTAGGCATGTTTAGTTCCTTTTTTATATAAATTTAGTTTTACACATCTAAAGGATACACTTTATTCGCAGGGATATCATTATCCCGCATATATTTCTTAACTGTGTCCGCAGTTATTTTCTTTGCCTGACTTAATGTATATAAAACAGACAATACAATATACCGGCTATCCACCTCAAAATAATCTCGCAGGGCTTCTCGTGTATCGGAACGACCAAACCCATCAGTCCCTAACGATACAAACTTATGAGGAACCCATCGGGATATACTGTCAGGCACTAATTTTACATAATCCGAAACAGCAATGGTAGCGATGGCTTTGTTATCCAAACATTCAGTCACATACGGGATTTTCTTTTTGGATGTCGGATGAAGTGTATTCCACCGTTCTATTTCGAGTGCATTTTCACGGAGCATTTTGTAACTTGTAGCACTCCATACATCGGCAGAAATATTAAACTGTTCTTCAAGAATGGCTTGCGCCTTCAACGCCTCGTTAAGCAACGAGCCGCTACCTAATAAATTTATTTTCACCTTTGATTTCTTCAGGGAAGAAGGTCGCAATAGATATAAGCCTTTAATAATCCCTTCGCGTATTTTCTTGCCTGCGGGGATAGGTGGCATGGTGTAGTTCTCATTGCCGACAGTTAAATAATAAAAAACGGGTTCCTGTTTTTCATACATGCTACGAATACCCTCTTGCACGATAACCGCAATTTCATAAGCATAAGCAGGGTCGTATGCACGAAGGCAAGGAACAGACATTGCGAGAAGGTGGCTGTGTCCATCCTGATGTTGCAGACCTTCTCCAGCAAGGGTTGTTCTGCCCGCAGTGCCACCCACAAGGAATCCGCGAACTTTCATATCCGCAGACGCCCAGATTAAATCACCAATCCGCTGAAATCCAAACATGGAATAGAAAATAAAAAATGGAATGGTATTAATCCCATGACTTGCATAAGCAGTGCCTGCGGAAATAAATGAAGCCATGGAACCTGCTTCAGAAATGCCTTCTTCGAGAATTTGCCCGTCTGTCGCTTCTTTATAATATAAAACAGATTCAGAATCTACGGGTTCATATTTTTGTCCTTGTGAGGAATAAATCCCTATCTGACGGAACAATCCTTCCATTCCGAAAGTGCGTGCTTCATCGGGCACAATCGGAACAATTAACTTGCCAATTCGTTCATGTTGCAATAACTTTCTTAAAATAGAAACAAATGCCATTGTTGTGGAAACAGGGCGAGGCGTGCCTTTGTAAAATTCGTCAAAAAGTTCATTTTCAGGCGGTGATAAAGGAGGTGCCAATACTTCACGATGAGGCAGGTAGCCTCCTAATGCCTTGCGTCGCTCTTGTAGGTATATCATGGCGGGATGGTCTTCTGGTAGTTTACAAAACGGAGCAAAGGCAATTTCATCATCCGATACCGGGATACCAAACCGTGCCCGAAATTCACGCAATTCATCCTCGTTTAGTTTCTTTTGCTGATGGGTTATATTCTTTCCTTCACCACTTTCGCCAAGTCCATATCCTTTGATTGTCTTTGCTAATATTACTGTGGGTGCCCCTTGTGTTTGTAGAGCGTGATAATAAGCCGCATATACCTTTATTGGGTCATGACCACCTCTACGCAATTGGCGCAACTGTATATCCGAAACCTGTTCAAGATACGGAGCCAGACGCGGTTCATGCTCTACCATTTTCTTACGAATATATTCCCCGGACGAAACGGAAAACTTCTGGTACTCTCCATCTACAATATCACCTAATGCATTTACCAATAGCCCATGTTCATCCTTTTCAAATAGGGGATCCCAATCACTGCCCCAGATAACTTTTATCACATTCCAGCCTGCTCCACGAAATATGGCTTCTAATTCTTGTATGATTTTTCCATTCCCGCGCACGGGACCATCCAAACGCTGTAAATTACAATTGATAACAAATATAAGATTATCTAATTTTTCACGACTGGCTAAACCGATAGCACCTAAGGTCTCCGGCTCGTCCGTTTCTCCATCACCTAAAAAAGCCCAGACATATCCGCCATTTTTAGGTTTCAAACCACGATTTTCTAAATATTTATTGAACCGTGCTTGATATATCGCCATAATGGGACCCAAGCCCATAGATACCGTTGGAAATTGCCAGAAGCCCGGCATAAGACGCGGGTGAGGATAGGATGGCAAACCACCTTCTTTACTTAATTCGCGTCGAAAATTATTCAGGTCATTTTCAGAAAGTCTTCCTTCTAAATAAGCCCGAGCGTATATGCCCGGTGCCGCGTGTCCCTGAAAATAAATCAAATCGCCACCGTAGTCTTCACTTCGTGCCTTGAAAAAATGATTGAACCCTACCTCATACAAAGTGGCAACTGATGCATAAGTAGATATATGTCCCCCGATACCTTCCGCTTCACGATTAGCACGAACTACCATAGCCATCGCATTCCAGCGGATATAAGACTTAATAATTCGTTCTAACTCGCGATTGCCCGGATATTCCGGCTGTTCCGAAACAGGAATGGTGTTCACATACGGAGTAGTCGCGGGACAGGGTTTACGAATACCTAAAAGATAAGTGTAATCCTGTAGCCGTCGCACCAAATTTGCCGTAGCCTGAGGACCTCGTTCCTCCAGATAGGCTTTTAATGCATCCATCCATTCTTCATCTGGAAAAGTCATTGTATTTATTTCTTCCCGTATCTCATTTTTATAATCAGGATTACTCATATAGGACATCCCCTGTTATTCAATTTTACAAAATATTATGTATTTATTATCTAATTATACTAACAAATTTATCTGATTTTTTATTTATTTATTGACAAAATTTACCAAAAATATTTATTAAATATGTTTACTTTTAAGGGACTATTGCGTTATAATTATGAGCGTATGTTCATAACTAATCCATAGGACTTTAAAGGAGTTTTGATGGCAAGACCCTATTGTTCAAGAAGATTAAATGCATGCCCGCCTGTTGAGGAATTCGTTCCTTTTGAACAGGAAAGTGCGGGAAAAGAACCGGTTATTCTTTCCCTTGATGAGTTTGAAGCACTCCGCCTTGCAGATTATTTAGGGATGTATCATGAAGAGGCAGGCAATAAGATGGGGGTGTCTCGTCCGACATTCTCCCGAATTATTGAGCAAGCACGAAAAAAAGTTGCCACTGCCATCGTAGAAGGAAAACCCATTCGAATAGCAGGCGGTCCTGTAAATTTTGTTTGCAAACAAAAAGGTCGTGGCTATGGTCAGCATTGCCATAGACATTGCAAAAGAAGGGCTTATTCTTTAGAGCCTAACCAATATAAAAATACAGACAAACAATAATCTTAACAATTTTAAATATAAGGAGATTTACAATGAGAACACAAAGATATTTCGGTAATCCATTTAATAATCGTGGACAAATCCGACCTGGGAGAGATAGAGGTTTCCAGGGATGGGGATGGAGAGGAACAGTCCCTGATTCTACACTGGAAAATACCCCGACTAATGAAGCAGCAGAACCTCCCGGAATGAGATATGTAGGTCCATGTAGATGTGGAAGAGGTCCTCATGCGTTCTACCGCAATGCAAAAGGTAATCTGGTTCATGTATCTGAAATAAGAGATAATGAACAGTAAACAAACAAAATATTTAAGAATTTAGAAAGGAACAATTATGAAAATCGCTTTTCCAACAAATGATAAACAGAAAATATCCTCTCATTTTGGACGCTCTAAGGGCTTTTTGATTGTCGAAATAAAAGACGGCAAGGTCGTAAGTGAGGAATATCTTCCCAATACGATTACAGGACATGTTCAACATGCCCACAATGAAGACTCGGCACAGGAACATTCCCATGAACACAATCATTCCGTAGATACGCATGAGAGAGTAGCACAAAAATTCACAAATATTGATGTCGTTATTTCGGGTGGAATGGGATATGGGATGAAAAGCAGGTTTGATTCTGCGGGTATAAAAACTATAATCACATCTGAAAAAGATATAAAGGCAGCCCTTAACCTTTTCCTTCAAGGTTCTTTGAAACATGAAGAAGGATTAACATGCAACCATCACCATTAATATAGTTTGATAAAAGATTTGCGATTTATTTTATATCCCTATTTTTTCTTCATAGGAAAAGAGTGATTATTGTTTATTACAGTCTGAAATAGAATTTAGAAAATCTTGAAGTTTTTCACGAAGGGGTGTTTCAACGGGAAGGGGATTGAAAAAGGAATGTTTGGAAACTCTGGTAGACTGCTGCGTTTGATGATGATATTTGATAAATCGTTCGGGTTGCATAACAAATACACCCATTCCAACACATACCTGCCTCAACGCATGGTCTGATGATACAACAAATATATTTTCTTTATTGGTTTCTCTATAAATGCAATGCTCTATGAGACTGTCTGCGTCGGAACCTTGTGAAGAAAATAATATTTCAAATTGATACCCTGCAGATGAAGGTTTTCTTGGGAAAAAAGGACGGCTATTCTCGGAGGAATTTCCATCAAACACCAGTGTTACTCTGCTTCCTGTAATGGACGCAAATTCCTGTAAAAGATGTATCAGTTGGTTTCTATGTTCTTCAAGGTTTGCATGCTTTATCTTTTTATTCTTTACCAAAACATGAAGTAAATTGTAGCCGTCTATATAATAATGTTCAGGCACTTATGAAATCTTCCTTTGCTCTTCATCTCCATCATTTATATATGTGCGAAGTACCCGTGGTCCAATGCCGGTGAGTATATCGTAAACAATAGTCCCTGCTTTTTGGGCTAACTCCTCTGCATGAATTTCTTCATTCCCATCTTTGCCAATCAAAACGACAGTATCTCCTCGTTTCGCAGGTTTTCGGGTTTTCAGTTCAACGACAATTTGGTCCATAGAAACACTCCCGCGAACAGGACAACGAGTGCCATGAATAAGCACTTCCCCTTTATTGGACAATTGAGTTCGATAACCATCCGCATAACCTACTGGAACTATGGCAACATCCATATCCCGGTCGCTCACAAATGTTTTACCATAGCCAATAGATGAACCTGCTTGTATGGAACGAACCTGAGTTATCTGCGTTTCCCAACGAAGAACAGGCTTTAATAAATTCCTCTCTGCTTTCTTTTTTACAGGCCATATCCCATAGGTCATCAATCCGGGACGAACCGCTTCAAAATAACTTTTAGGATAATTTATTATAGCGGGAGAATTTGCGGAATGAGCGAACTCATACGGAATGCCTTCCCGTTCAAGGTCATTTAATAATTTTGAAAAGATTCGAATCTGATTTGCAGTAAAGACATCATTCTCCTCATCCGCACAGGGAAAATGAGTAGCCACACCTTCAATATCAATATGAGGCAAATAAACAATCTTTTTTATATCGTTTATAACGGTGTCCATGTTAAAGCCCTGCCGTCCCATACCTGTATCAATTTTGCAATGAACAGCAATATTCGTTTTAGCATGAGTTGCCAGTTCCGAAATTTTCTTCGCAACATCAACCTCCGATAGTAAAGGGGTAAGGTTATATTCAATAAGTGCGGGCAATTCATCATCATGGGGTTGAAGTAAAACAAGAATAGGTATCTTTATCCCACTTTCTCGCAAAGTAATACCTTCTTCGATATTCGCAACTGCTAACATATTCACTCCCCATTTTTCGGCACACTTTGAGATAGGAACAAGCCCATGTCCATAGGCGTTGGCTTTTACAACCGCTATAATTCGCACGGACGAACCCACAAGATTTTTTACCACCTGAAGATTGTTGCGATATGCATCTAAATCAATTATGACTTTAGACATAACTTCTTCTTTCTCTATATCTATATTACTATGAGGTTGTGAAAGATTTAGTCCAGTTTCAGTTTTTCCCAATTTTTCCATAAGACTTCACACCCGGAATAAAGAGTATAAATTGCAATAAACATCATGAACACCAATGATGTTTTTCCCAGTAACGGGTCGTATGATTTTATCATATTTTCAGGCATAAATGTGAACGGAACATCTAAAAAAAATCGTCTTGCCGTGGCTAAGAAAAGAAAGGCTATTACATAAGTCATCTGGAGCACCGTTTTTAATTTGCCCCAGGGGTCTGCTGGGATAATAGTGCCATCTGCCGCAGCAAGGGTTCGAATTCCTGTAACTAAAAATTCGCGGGCAAAAATAATAACAACACACCAGCCGGGGATTTTCAACTCTTCTAACTTCATCATCATTACAAATGCAGCAACCATCAATACTTTATCAGCAATGGGATCAATTAACTGTCCAAACTTCGTGATACTTTTTGTCTGCCGTGCGATTTTCCCATCCCAATAATCAGTAATAGCAGCGATAATAAAGATAATATAAGCAATTGCAAACGGTATCCAATGGGTAAAGGACATGAAAAAAACAAAAACAATAGCAAGAAAACATCGTGCAATTGAAAGCTGATTGGGTAAATTTATTTTCATAATAACCGTGCTGTTATTTTTTTGTAAAATTAAAAATCTTCATCAAAATGGACTACCGGCGCTTCAACAGTTCCAGCATTCACTTTTAATGAAGGGTCTTCACGAATGGGTTGAGTGAAGAAGGAATAGGCAAGCCATGATAAAACAAGCACAGCACAAACAATTCCCCATGTAATTAACGGTTCTAACCACGGTGGTAACTCTATATTTCCTTTGGGTATATCGAGGGGAGATATTTTTTTAGGTTCATTGGAATTGCGTTGATTTCGCAACCATTCTAAATAAAAATCGTAATACGGTCTTGGATCTATATTAATATACTGGCAATAGGAATAGATAAAAGCACGAATATTGGGATTATTTGCTAATAATTCAAACTCTTCATTTTCAAATGCTTGAATATATTGAATGGGAACACGGGTCTGTTCAAATACATGCTGGATAGACAGCCCCAACGATTCCCGCTGGTCTCTTAATTTATCTCCAAATTTTTTTTGTCCCTTATCCATATTCATTATCTTCCTCATCGGAAGGATTTATTTCTTCATTATTATAATCTGTTTGCATTTCGATTTCATCCCCATTATCAGAGGACATATTTAAAATCTCACGCGGTTTACTCCCTCGGTGAGGACCTACAATTCCTCGCAGTTCCATCAAATCTATCAAATGCCCGGCTCGAGCATATCCGATTCTCAACCGACGCTGAAGNAATGAAACCGATGCTTGTTTTGTCTCTCGAACGATGCGAACCGCTTCCTCAAATAAAGGGTCATCATCATCAAAAGACGACTCGGCTTCTTTCTTCTTCTGGTTATCAAAACCAATACAATTAAGATACTGCGGTGGTGCCTGTGATTTCAAATAATTTACCAATGCTTCTATCTCTTCATCGCTAACAAAAGCACCCTGGATGCGCATCGGCTTTGGTAACCCAGCATTATGGTATAACATATCACCATGCCCAATCAACTTTTCAGCACCTATCGTATCTAAAATACAACGGGAATCAATTTTAGAGGAAACCTGGAACGAAATACGAGCAGGGAAATTCGCCTTAATCACACCTGTAATTACATCTACGGAGGGTCTTTGCGTCGCTACAATTAAATGGATACCTACTGCTCGGGCTAATTGGGAAAGCCGTGCTATAGCACTTTCCACTGCATTCCGCTGCAGCATCATTAAATCGGCTAATTCATCAATGATACAAACAATATGGGGAAGTTTGCGGACAACTTTTATAGGAGTTGAAAACAAATCTCTATCGCCTTCTTCATAGATTTCTAATTGCCCATTTTCCACATTCTGATTGTAAATTTCTAAATTGCGCGTATTCGTATTGGCAAAAAGTGTATATCGCCGCTCCATTTCTTTTACAAGAATATCTAATGCTTCACCTGCTTTTTTGGCATCAGTTACGACCGGTTCCAACAAATGAGGAATATCGTTGAAAATAGAAAATTCAACCATTTTTGGGTCAATCAAAACCAACCGCAGTTCATCGGGTGTATACTGGAATAACAAACTTGCAAGCAATGCCTTTACGAAAACGGTTTTCCCCGAACCTGTAGCACCTGCAATGAGAAGGTGCGGCATTTGTGTTAGGTCTACAACTTTGACTTCGCCTGTAATATCTTTACCTAAGGGTAATCGCAATCTTCCCCTATGTTTCTTTAATACATAACTTTCCAGAAGTTCCCTCAATAATACCTGCTCACGAACCGGGTTGGGGACCTCAATACCTACCTTGCCCCTTCCCGGAATAGGCGCTTCTACACGAACACGGTCTGCTTTTAATGCAAGGGTTATGTCATCTGCATGAGATAAAAAGCGTGTTACCTTTATCCCCGGTTCCGGTTCTAATTCATATCTTGTAATTGTTGGACCATGAGTAATCCCCGTAACTCGTGCCTTCACTCCAAATCGTTCTAATGTTTTTATTAAAATTTCTGCCCGCTCCTGAAGTTGCTCGTTATAATTAGGTATCTCAAAAGGAACAGGTTCATCTAATAAGGTTAGTGGAGGCTTTGTATATTGCGACGGATACTCAGGTGTAGTTATTGCGGGTTGCATGTTCTCAGATTTATATTGAGAAGGGCGACCCGAACGAATAGGTTCTTCCGACGGAGTATAGGAATTTGTTGCACTATTCTTTGACGGCTCTTTATTCTCCTTCCGGGAAAAATTCCAGAAACCAATTTTCTTTTCTTTAATATCTTTTGTTGTGTCCTTGCCCGTTTTCAAGTCAGGAATAATTGGTTCATTATTTAATCGTTCATTACTTTCATTTACATTCTTGGGGAGAGTAGAAACTGTTGAAGGAGATTGTGAAAACATTTCACAAACTTCCTGCTCAACTTCCGTTAAAGGCAAATCAGGCAGACAGGAAGTACTGGTATTTACTTTAGATTGAAAGTTGGAATAGTCCTCATTACCATTACTCAATGGAAGTTGCAATTGAACTGAGGACGGTTCTGTTATAAGTGTATATTGCTCCAGAGAAATGATATTTGTATTAATCCATTCAATCCCATGCTTTATTAATACAAACACTTTTTTTACGAGATAACAGAAATAAAGAAAAGCGAAAAACATCAACCAAAGGGAAAAAATAAAAATCCAGTCCAGAGATAAAATAGTTCCTGCAATAATAAACATTAATGAAGTAATAAAAGAAGGAAGAACACCCAAATGGGGAACTAATATCTCCGATACAATACTGTATCCAATACTATTTCCTTTTTCTAATTTTCCATCCCAAAGCAAAAAATATGCCTGAGAAAAAGTAGAGATACTCAGTAATAATAAAAATATTCCTATACCTCTCTGAATAAATGGGAATGGACACCGATTATCCCACATAGTAATTGCCCATAAAAATAATATTATGTAAGAAAAATGTATTGCTATGCCGAAACCTAAATAAAATTTATAAATAATATTCTGCGTTAATAAGACAATTACCGATATAAAGGGCATATTATCTACGGAGATACTTGCGTCCTTGCCCGGATGAATTTTTGGATTAAAAGTTACGGCTATAAATAAAAATATACTAATGATAAGGAATAATATAGAAAAACCGACTCTTTTTTTACTTATATGATTATAATCATACATAGAACAACCTTTATATACAATATATAGAAACACAATATATTGTATAATATCACAAAAAAACGCTTTTGTCAATCAAAGAAACTAAATTTTATCTTAATCTATAGGACACAGGGAATACCGGTCTTTTAGAATCTTCATAATATCCCGAAGAACACCAAAAATATTAATGAAGAAGAAAAGAGAAAATCTCACAACCTGCTATACTCTACCTCTCCTCTTTGTAGACTGGATGTTAAATGGGTTTAAAAAATTATAAACAAGAATTACACGAATAGACACGAATAAAAACGAATGAAAAAATCCATTATGCATTATTGTATTCGAATAATGTAGATGAAGCGTCCTCGCTTCTGATATTTTTATGCAGTTAATTCTTTTACCACAAAGAGCACAGAGACTCTACACGAAGTCCACAAAGTAAAAATAACCTGAAGCCTATCAGATTCATCTACAAGGGGAAAAGATTTTTCGCCCTTACAGATAAAGTGTCCCAGCTTCTCCTATTTTCTACACGATTAAACATACTTTTATGATAAAAACCCTTTATATAACCACGATTGACACAAATGAATACGAATTAAAACAAATAGAAAAATTCGTTTATTATTCGTGTATTTGTGGCATAAGAGATATTTCTACTCCCTATCCTCCTACACAATAAGATACATCCCCTAAAAGGGAATGGAAATATAAATCTGTTACTTATATCCAATAGGTTATCAAATAAATATTAATAACATAAATATTATATTGACAAGTATTATTATTTGAATTATAATTTAATAAGAACAAAAGGAAAAGAGGTGAGCAAAGATAAAACGAATTTTGTAATAATAAAGAGATAACTTGAAAGAATAGAGGGGGATATTATTATGAAAAAAACAGGTTTTACATTGATTGAATTGCTTGTCGTCATAGCAATCATTGGAATCCTTGCGGCAATTTTATTACCGGCATTAGCCCGTGCCCGTGAAGCAGCTCGTCGTTCCAGTTGCCAAAACAACCTGAAACAATGGGGGCTTGTTTTTAAGATGTATGCTAACGAATCCAACGGTGGAAAATTCCCGCCGATAGATGTCGAAGCAGAACGAAATGATTTTTACGGTATATATAGCAACTACTTTAATGTAGGACCAAAAGTAGATACTGTTTATCCCGAATATCTAACCGATTTATCAATAATTATCTGTCCATCAGACTCAAAACAAACTATCCAATCTTTAAAAGCTGTGAGTTTAGAACCACAGGTGGCACAGGCTTTAGGATTAGCACCTGATGATTTCCACATCCACTTCCATCTACATGGAGAATATGGCGTAAATATGATCGATGCAAGCTATGCATATTTAGGTTGGGTATTTGACAAATCCGGAGATAACCCATCGGATTTATTGAGGGTTGATGAGTTACGACAAGAAGTAACCTTGCTCATACAATTTCTCGAACAGGGAACACTTGAAGAGGACTTATTAGTCCCTGCTCAACTCCCTTACGCTTTTACTCAAATGATTCTAAGTAGTCCAGATGCCGTAGCGGCTATGTATACTGCACGAAATCATGGCGAACCAACTCCTGCACAGATTACAGCCCTTTACCGAACCATTGATAGTGATATTTCGGGGGAATTGCTCACAGGTTTTGGCAACGGAGGCTCAAATATCGTTTATAGGCTTCGTGAGGGAATCGAACGGTTTTTAATAACCGACATTAACAATCCGTCTGCCTCAGCACAGGCACAAAGTAATATCTTTGTTATGTTTGATCAAATAGGCGCACGCGGAACAATCACATTATTTAACCATCTTCCGGGCGGTTGCAATGTTCTATACCTGGATGGACATGTTGAGTTCATTCGTTATCCAACCAAGCAACCTGTAAATCAACCCGTGGCAAATATTATGTCCTTATTCTCTGTTTAATGACAAACTTTGTATAACAATGAGGTTTAATATGAAGAAAAAAGGTTTTACACTTATTGAATTACTGGTAGTTATTGCTATAATTGGTATCCTTGCCGCAATACTACTACCCGCATTAGCCCGTGCTCGTGAAGCAGCGCGTCGTTCCAGTTGCCAAAACAACCTGAAACAATGGGGGCTGATTTTTAAGATGTATGCAAATGAATCAAAAGGGGAAAAGTTTCCCCCTATAGAATTAGAAGTTGCTCAAAAAGAGGATACAGGTTTATGGGAACTATATATGGCAGTAGGTCCTAAAGTTAAGGCTATCTATCCTGAATATTTAACAGACCCCTCTATTATTATCTGTCCATCGGACGCAAACGACACGGTAGACAAAACCTTAAAAGGATATACCTGTCCCCCATTAAATCTGACCCCTAACGATTATCATTTTTGTTATTACCTTGGCTACTACCAGGGAGTGGCTGTTATTGATGCCAGTTATATTTATTTTGGATGGGTTTTCGATAAAATGGGAGATAACCCTGATGATTTACAACGAATTGATCAGTTACCACAAGAAGTAAATATTTTTATTCAAATTATCAGTCAGGTAAATCTCCCAGGAGATAAAATTGTTCCAGCCCAATTACCATTGGCTCTCCTCCAAATGGCTTTAAATCATCCCCAGGGAATTCTGGCAATGCAAATAGCAGAAGCAAACGGGCAACCTTCTCCAAACCAAGTCAAAGATCTGCTTATGGCTGCTGATGGAGATATTAGTGGAAGTAGGCTTTCTGGCTTTGGAAATGGCAGTTCAGATACAGTATATCGCCTCCGCGAAGGTATTGAACGATTCCTAATAACTGACATCAACAATACATCAGCCACAAATAAGGCACAAAGTAATATCTTTATTATGCTGGACCAATTAGGTGCCAGTGGAACTATAAGTTTGTTTAACCATATCCCCGGTGGCTGTAATATACTATATCTTGACGGTCATGTAGAATTTACTCGCTACCCAACGAAACAGCCTGTAAATCAACCCGTGGCAAATATTATGTCTATATTCACCGCATCTTAATACAATACGGATTTTCCCTTGTCTTTTATATAGAGGATAGATAAAAATCTTATCATATAAAAATATAAATCTGTCACTTATGTCTTATAGGTTGTCAATTATTTATTAATAATATTAATTTTATATTGACAATTATTGTAAATAGTATTATAATTTAAACAGAAACAATAAGAAAGGAGGTGAATAAAGATAATTATAATTGTTTAATAACAAACAATAACTTTTATAGGGTATAGGAGGATATTATTATGAAAAAAACAGGTTTCACATTGATTGAATTGCTTGTCGTCATAGCAATCATAGGTATTCTTGCAGCAATTTTACTGCCTGCATTAGCCCGTGCTCGTGAAGCAGCGCGTCGCTCCAGTTGTCAGAACAACTTAAAACAATGGGGTCTCGTTTTTAAGATGTATTCTAACGAATCCAAAGGTGAGCGATTTCCCCCGCTTGAATTAGAAGCAGCACAAAGAGAAGATAACGGACAATGGAATCTGTTCATTGCTGCAGGTCCAAAAGTGAAAGCGATTTATCCTGAATACTTAACCGATCCATCTATCGTAATTTGTCCATCGGATGCACAAGATACCGTAGAGGATACATTGAAAGGAGATAGTTTCCCTTCATTAGGAATTACACCGGATGATTTTCATTTTGGCTTTTATCTCGGTGGTGGAACGGGGGTCAATGTAATAGACGCCAGTTATGCTTATTTTGGTTGGGTTTTTGATAGAATGGGAGATAATCCAAATGACCTTGTCCCAATTGGTTCCCTGCCTTCCGAAGTTCAATTGTTCGTCAATCTAATTGGAAATGTTAATTTAACAGGGGACCAACCCGTCCCTGCCCAATTACCACTTGCAATTGCTCAAATGGCATTAAACCACCCAAATGGCGTTGCAGCAATTCAAGCCGCTTCATCACATAGTCAACCTTCACCGGCTCAGATAGCAGACCTGAATTCAGCCATTGATGGTGATGTAAGTGGTCCCTTACTTACAGGCTATGGGAATGGCGGTTCAAATACAGTATACCGCCTCCGTGAAGGGATAGAACGATTCCTCATCACTGACATTAATAATCCTGCCGCAACATCGAAAGCACAAAGTGAAATTTTTATCATGCTTGACCAATTAGGGGCGGCAGGGACAACAGCACTCTTCAACCATATCCCCGGTGGTTGCAATATCCTGTATCTGGATGGGCATGTAGAATTTATCCGCTATCCAACGAAACAACCTATTAATCAAGCCATGGCAAATATCATGGCTCTGTTCGAAGCCAGTTAACAAAACAAGTTGTAAGTCCACTATATAAAAGAATACCTCATTCTCCTTTGAAGAATGGGGTATTCTTATTTTTGTCTCGTATTTCTAAAACACCCATGAAATATATTTTTGAATAATTTCGTTTTATAAGTAAGCAAAGAAGGAATTAAATATGAAAACTATCCCCAGAATATTGTTTGGATTGAGCCTGTTCATAAGCATTCAAACCCTTGCCTCTTATGCGGAAAGTAATTCTTATCAAATAGACCCCATACACTCATCGGTATGGTTCCGTGTATTGCATTTAAATGTCAGTCCTGCGTATGGTGCATTCGGAGATATTTCCGGGACAATTCAATTCGATACAGAACACACGGATAAATCTTCTATTGAGGTTACCATTAAAACTGCCAGTGTAAATACGCTTAACGATAAACGCGATGAACACCTTCGCAGTGCAGACTTTTTTAATGTGGAACAATTCCCAGAAGCAAAGTT
Source organism: Candidatus Hydrogenedens terephthalaticus JGI OTU-1 (assembly GCA_000493945.1). GTDB lineage: Bacteria > Hydrogenedentota > Hydrogenedentia > Hydrogenedentales > Hydrogenedentaceae > Hydrogenedens > Hydrogenedens terephthalaticus. The sequence goes on along the minus strand of AWNW01000012.1, from coordinate 42,710 downwards.
TAAAAGCAATTCCTGGGAACAGATTGATAAAAATCGTTACCGCATTAAGGGGATTTTAACACTGCTGGGTGTAGACAAACCTATTGAATTTGAAGCACGATTGGTCGGCAGTGGAAAAGGAAGAAATAACGAAGATCGTATCGGTTTTGAAGGCGTTTTTATAATTAAAAGAAGCGATTTTGGAATGGTAAAATACTTACCTTCCCAGATTGGCGATGAAGTATCCATTACTGTAGGTATTGAAGCGGAAAAAATAACAAAATAAAATCACATCTATTTATAAAAGTTTTTTCTCTCTTAAGCGATAAAACATAGCCTGCAAAGCAATGTAAGTCTTGCTATCATCAAACTGAAAGGTCCTTAGTTTTTTCTCAACCTCAGAAATAGGGATTTTTACAATCTCAATATTTTCATCCTCATCCGGTTTCGTTCCAATGAATTCCAAATTAGTCGCAAAGTAATAATGTATAATCTCTGAACAATAGCCCACAGAAGAATAGGCAGAACCTAAATATTCAAACACACCTGCCCTATAACCTGTTTCTTCTTCTAATTCTTTCCTTGCTCGTTCCATCGGGTCGTCATTGCCTTCCATCTTGCCAGCAGGTGCTTCTAAGATATACTTCCCAACCGCAATTCGAAATTGACGAACCAAAACAACCTGTTCCTTATCCAGCACGGCAATGCACACTCCACCGGGATGTTCTATCACCTCGCGAAACGCTGTCTTGCCATCCTCTAACGAAACATTGCCCGTTCTGAGATTAACAATTTTCCCTTCATAAATCAGGGCTGATTCTTTCCATCGTTCCATCTTAAAAACTATCGCCTCCACCTATTAACCGCCCTAACATTCCTAATCCTTTTCCGCCACCGCCAATATTCGTCTCTTCACGATTTCTACGCGATGCAGAGATGATACGGTCTGCAAGACGCGAAAAAGGTAAGGTCTGAAGATATATTTTTCCCGGTCCCTGCAAGGTCGCAAGAAACAGCCCTTCGCCACCGAACAGAACATTCTTAAACCCAGACATGAATTGAATATCGTATTTCACTGTAGATGCAAAGCCCGCAATACAGCCCGTATCTACACGCAGTGTCTCCCCGGCAGACAATTCGCGTTCTAAAACTGTTCCACCAATATGCACAAAGGCAAATCCATCTCCTACTATTTTTTGTAAGATAAATCCTTCACCACCAAACAAGCCTATACCCATTTTTTTCACCAGCGTCGGTGTTATCTCTACGCCACCCGCTGCACATAAAAAAGCGTCCTTCTGACAGATAAAAGTCCCATTGAACATCTTCAAATCAATAGGGATAATTTTCCCCGGATACGGAGCCGAAAAAATCACATTTGCCCTTTGACTCCCTTGATTATAAAAATTCGTAATAAAAAACGATTCCCCCGTAAGCATCCGTTTCAGCCCTTTCATAAGTCCACCGGCACTTGTCTGCATTTCAATACCATTATCCATCGAAAGCATGGCTCCGGCTTCTGCAAAAACCGATTCCCCCGGGTCAAGGATAATCTGCACAGCCTGCATATCATCACCATAAATTTGATAATCAATCTTATCTGCCATTGTTTTTTTCCTTCTTTTAAGGTTTGTTCAAAAGATGTCTCAAACCCCGAGCATACCCGTTAAAAGTATAACACATTTCCCTTGCTCTCCGAAATACTCATTGGGGCAAAGAGCAAAACTTAATTTGAATAGTGAAAATATTTTCACTATAATATAAGAATATATTTTGGGAGATAAACTATGGACACTATCGAAACTTTACTCAAATTAGGTTTTTCGGAACCCTTACTTAAAGAATATCAAAAGTTTTGCCATGAACTCCTACCCTTACAAAGGGAAGCCATTGAAAACAAAACTTTATTTTTAGAACCTCATTTGCTTATCCATGCACCAACCAGTGCGGGTAAAACTTTCCTGGCGGAATTGGCAATGGTTCACACTTACCTTCAACAGGGAAAATCTATCTATCTCGTTCCTTTGCGTGTGCAAGCGGAAGAAATGTTTCGGACATTACGAGAGCGATACAAACGATTTGGCATACAAGTTCTAATTTCCACAAGTGATTACCGCCATCATGACATACGGCTGGAACAAGGACAATTTCACATTGCCGTTGTAGTTTATGAAAAAATGTTCCAGTTAATTGCCCGACAACCTTCCGTATTAAATAAGATAGGGTTAATGATATTTGACGATATTGATTTAATCTTCGACCCCGAACGGGGTATAACTGCGGACTTTCTTCTAACACGGTGTCTCGGTTCATCCGCTCGATGCATCGCACTATCCTCCTGCCTCCCACAACCTGCCATGATGGCTGAATGGATGAAAGCAAAACTTATCCTCTCCGAAATACGACCTGTGCCTTTGAAGAAAGGCGTAATGTATAACGGAATTTTTTATTATTTGGATGAGACAGGCAAAATAGAGAAGGAACATATATCCGATACATCCCTTTCCTTTGAAAATCCTTATTTACAAGGGCTCGTGGAATTCATCCACAGAGGCGAAACCTGCCTTATTTTTATGAAAACACGCAATGAGGTGCGTTCGCTTGCATGGGAATTGGCAGATTCCCTAAACCTTCCACCGGCGGAACAGGCAATAGAACGCATCAAATTATTAGAACCGACCCGTGCCCGTGATGCACTATTACATGCATTTCAACATGGCGTTGGCTTCCATTATAGCGATTTGCTACCGGAAGAACGACACATTGTTGAGGAATCTTTTCGTAAGGGAGAAATTCGTATTTTAGTAGCGACCAGCACTTTAGCCAAAGGGCTGAACCTACCTGTGCAAAATGTTTTCATTTCGCATGAAAAATGGTATTACGCAGACAGACAGGGAAATGGTGGAAATATACCGCTATCGCTCTCCGAATATGAAAATATGGCGGGCAGAGCCGGCAGATACGGATATACCGACCAGCCCGCACGGGCAATACTCATCGCAAATAGTGAGGAAGAAAAAGACCTGTTATTGTCGTGGTATATTCAGCATTCTTCCCGTCCTACTTTCTTATCGGACGAAATTCCGCTTATAAATTCCCCCATGCTCGGCGTTATTGCATCTTACAACACCGTTACGATGGAACATATAGTAGAGTTTTTCCAATCGTGCTGGCATGTCAGAGAAAAACTATTGTTCGACAACAAACAGAACGCCTATTCCGCGTGGACAAATGATTTTATAGATTCATGTGTTCGCAGAGGCTTTTGTATGAAAAAAAGTTTACACCGATTTGGATTAACCCCGCGTGGACAGATTGTCGCCACAAAAGGAGTTTCCCCCGAGACAGTGGAACAATTGGAACAATGGCTAAACTTAATACGCGGTCGGGAACGAGATGATCTGGACGCATTATTCATTTCTTCGCTCACTCCTGACGCATGGCTACCCCAATTTGAACTGTCCACAAATGAATTTCATTCGCAAATATATATGCAACGGCTCAACGAATATCCCCTACGAACCCCATGGGATCTCATGACACCTTTGCAAAAGTTTCGACAGGGTTTAGCCGAGCCAACCATTCACGAGGTAAAAGGGCTAAAGATTGCATTTGTTCTGCAAGAATGGATGAACGGGAAGCCTCTTTCAGAAATAGAAGAAGCATTTCGTGTTTCAGCGGGACAGGTAGTTCAAGCAGGATTACATATTGCCTGGATTTTAGATGTGCTTGCTCAATTGGCAGAAATGATGAGCATTGATAACCCTGATGATTTCCGAAGATTATCCGAACAGGTGCGATGGGGTATACCTACTGAAAGTTTGTCCCTTGCCCGAAACTGCGAGGGATTACTATCACGCTCACAAATACTCTCCTTATACAGCAATGGGATATACACTGCAGAGCAGATTATAAAAACACCCGCAAGCGAATTAACAAAATATATCCCCGAGGATAAAATCAATACCCTAAAACAACTCTCCAAAAAAATACGCACAAAATATTTTAATTTCCCAACACATCCTAATCTATCCCTGCAAAAAAATAAAACAAGTTCAGAAAAATCACTCTTCACCCCGATACACTCGACCCAAACTTCTAATGACCTTCCCTATCACCCTATTACAAAGAATATATCCCTTACATCCAAAGAACAAAATCTTTCTATTGCAAAACCTCATGCCCATGAACAACAAAGGAATATTTTATTAGTCATTGATAAGAAGCGTCCTGGAGAAGTCTGGCTGGAAGGGAAGAAAATTCATCTACCTGAAAAACAATATCGGTTACTGTGTCTGCTTGCCAACAATATTGGCTGTTGTGTTTCGTATGAAGATATATATAAAGAACTCTGGAAAGATGTTATTGTTGAAGAAGCACAAATTGCTTTTCAAAAGTGTCTGCTCCTACAAAAATTGTGTTCCGTTTCCAAACGCTGGAAAGAACGATTACGCACTATTCCGAAACGGGGCTTTATTTTAGACCTGAGCCCTCACCAGATATATATAGCCTCTGATAAAGCACAATCATAACCTAATAAGCTATAGGACATAGGTAACAGGTTTATATTTTTTCCTAATCGTAGGGGCACGGCATGCCGTGCCCTTACTACTATAGATGTTTACACAATCTTAAACTTTTTTAAAAAATCAGTGAGGCGGTTCATTTATCATGAACCGCCTCACCTTTAAGTATCAGTACAACTTATTAGCGCTGGCGTTTCCGTAGCGTGAACACACCTGCCAGAGCACTCAATGCACTGACCAGTGCAATACCGACGGCACCTGCAACAGGTATGCCACTGCCTTTCGTCAATGTCGCAATACTACTATATATGACATCTGTCAGGTCATCACTAATCACACAGCGATACTGACCTACATCATCTTCATTAAACGGTGTAAATACAAGCGTATTCGATGTGGCACCACTGATATTTCCACCATTGGTCAGGTTCACCCAGGCTTTACCGCCTTCACCATCAGATTTCTGCCACTGATAACGCAATGTGCCTATACCACCTTGAGCGATTACTGTCATGGAGAAGTTATCACCCGGCACCACTTCCGCATCAGATATATCGCCTGTTATGGAGATATGATTGGCAATACGGACACGAGCCTGATTTGATGTATAAGTATTCACAAGGTCTGTTATCCGTGCTTTATACCAATAGGTACCCGCAGTCAATGCGGACGGATCAACAACCAGCGAAATTGTATTCACGCCAGCAGGCTCTGGCACCGTCCCACTCTCTATCACATCGTTGTCACGCAACCATTCATAAGTATCATAGCCAGGTATGAAGATACCGCCCGTGTAGGACGCACTTAATACGAAGGTATTCGAATCTACATACGCATCCGCATTCTGCGGGTGTCCATAAATCTGTAAGTAATCACCCACATATACAGTGCGTTCTACTGGCGTTCCGCTGTTGTCACTGTAATCCCACGGTGTGTATGTAATCACATAAACACCCGGCGTATCAACATCCACCGAGCCAGTCACTTCTACTAACGGGTTTACCCAGCCCCAGCATGGGTCAGTTGCTTCAAAGCCGGGTTCTACCCACAGTGTGCCTCTCTGCCACGGTAATGGATTTAACCCTTCTAAGGTTATACTCGGCACATCACTATCTACCACTTCTACCGTGCGATAGACAATCGTTGTCTGTGGATACTGCGGGTCATGGTCTGTTACCTTGTATTCAATCTGATAGATGCCCGGTTCTGCAGAATTGACTTCACCGGTTACAATGACTTCGCTGGTTAAATCGCCATCTTCGAAGTCTTCTGCAATATAACCCGGCTCGACATATTCTTCTTTGCAACCGATGGTCATCGGGTTATCACCTAATAGTGTAATCACCGGCGGCATATTGGCAATAATCTTCACCGTTCGTGTTACTTGTGCTGCTGGATTACCACTTAAATCCGTATAATCATAAGTTACAACATAATCGCCTTCATCACCAGGTTGTAACGGACAATTGCTCGGCACCGTATCTCCGCCAACAATCGCCTCACCTGTACCGTCGCAGTTATCAGTGAAGAATGCTCCTTCTTCAACATAGCAATCTACATTGATTATTAAGGTTATATTCTCTGCACCTCTCCTTGTAATCACAGGTGCTTCTACATCACGCACAGTTACCTGAGCCGGTGCAGATGCTTGATTACCATTTACATCATGTACCGTCAGGTTGACCGTTTGCGGAGTTAATCGGTCATCGCAGGTAAATGTGCTACGGTCAAGTTCAAGTCGGTCAATGGCACAGTTATCTGTACTACCATTATCTACATCTGCAGGTAAAATCGTTGCCTGATTATTCTCATCTAAATCAACGGTAATGTTCTTTGTTACCACTGTTGGCGGACGATTATCTTCAACGGTTACCGTAGCCAGACAATTGCTTGTCAAGCCTGCTTGGTCTTTCACCGTCAACTGTACCTGATTCTGTCCTATATTGGCGCAAGTAAATGTCGTTGGTGGGATCGTCAATTCACTTACACTGCAATTATCTGTGCTACCACCATCTATCTCTGCTGCGGTCAGTGTATACTCGCCATTTGCATCCAGATATACCGTAATATCCCTGCAAACTGCGGTCGGCGGTGTAATATCATTCACCGTTACCGTCGCCTGACATGTGCCTTGATTACCATCATAATCAATAGCAGTCAAGGTCACCTGCGTGCTCGGATAATGCGTGCAATTCAAAGACACCGTAGTCGAACCGCTCACCACTAATTTCCACAAACCGCCCGGTATTGTACTCGCTCCCGCATTATACAAAGCACTTGCCGGGAACGATACATTCCCTGTCTCGTCAAGGTCAACTTCGACATCGGTGCATACGACCGTCATCGGGTCTTTCACCAATTCATAAGCACCACGGTCCGGACCCGCTGACTGCGGTCTCGGTACACCCTGAATATCATATTTCGGAGTAGCCAATATAGATGCATCCACAAATGGCGATGTCAAAGTCAACTTAAATGTTGGTGGCGGGAATAACGGGTCAAATAACGGATCGGTTAATTGTGTTATATCCGTACTATTTATGGTCGGGGGTGAACAACCCGGATTGCTCGGCGGACAGAAAGTCTCTATGCAACCCGGTGCATTCTGCCAGAAGATACAACTATCTATCGTCTGAGCAGAACTCGTATTGTAATTAAAGATTGCAGCACTTAATAACCCATATAAGCCACCATTGCCTGCATTCACTGTATTTTGCACAAAGGTGCTGAATTTAATTATCGGGTCTGCCATATCGTTAAAGATTGCACCACCGCCACGCATTGGATTACCAACATCCTGACGATTTGCACTGTTCTGATAAAACACGCAGTTAATTATCTGCGCCGCGGCATTAAAGGTACCGTTGGTCTCGTTCGCAATCGCACCACCTGACACCGCCGCTATATTGTCATAGAAAGTGCAATTCGCTATCACGGGCGCACTGCCCCAGTTGTATATTCCTGCACCACGCCATGTATGATAATCACCCGCTACACCGCTGGCACGACCACCACGAATATCAAATCCATCAATTCGCACTCCTACATTCGGCTCTGTTCCCTTACCTATCACTATCACATGATACGCCGGTGCACCACCTCTTGAAGTCGAACCATCAATTATCGTTACGGACCGACGCACACCACGCTGTGCCCGTATCGTCTCCTGCTGACCAGCATACCCTTCAAAGCCACCATATATCTGTACATTATCTTCTAACACCAATGAACCATCTACTGCTGCCGGCGAACCCCACGGTATTGTCCGTAACTCATTATACACATATCCACCGCCATTCGGTCCACCTGCTACCCAAACTTCGCCTCCACCTTCCGCAGCCGCCGCGTCAATACCCTCTTGGATAGTATGGAACGCGGTTTCCCAGGTCAAACCATCACTCGGATTTGGCGACATCTTATCAACACGGAACACCGCTCCACTGGGCGCACCAACACCTAAATATACCTCATTTGTAAACACGAAACTACCATAAACCGTTGATGTAATCCTACAACGATACCAACCTGTATCTAACGGCTGGGCATTTGTTATTGGCAATTGCACCGGACCCGGACCCGGTATCGCCGGACCAAAATTCACCCTATTCTTTTGCCACTGGAAGACCAATGGACTCGAGGGCGATATATCACCATTACACTGGAACACCCAGTTGTCACCTACATCAATGCTACCTCCAACTGGCTGTTCTGTCACTACCGGCTGTGGCACATTCACCGTCACGCCTACCGTTCCAGTTGTGGTAGTGTTCCCAAATGTTACTGAGGTTATAACACAACGATATGAACCTTCATCATTCGCTGTGGCGGAACTCACATTATATACATTATTACTATCGCCATCACTCACATTCTCCCAGCCTAACGGACCACCAAAGTCACGGTCTATTTGCCATTGATAACTCAATGTACCACCGGTCTGCGTCGCATTGCATGTAATTGAAAACGGACTTAACGCATTAATCGGCGGTGTCGGATTCACCGTCGGCTGTTGCGTTATCACTATCGGCGGTGCCTGCACTAATACCTCCACCGTATTCGAATATGTGCTCGCCTTACTATACGGGTCCGCTACACGACAACGGAAAAACCGCGAACCTATCCAGTTCACAGGGTTAATATTCAACACCCGCACATTACCACCGGGCCAAGGCGTATTCACATTACCCGGGTCTGTGCCATACAACCACTGATAACTAAACCTCGGAGGCGTCGGCGGTAGATTATTCACAGTCCATATCGTCCCATCTCCATTATCCACCGCTACACTCAATGTCCAACTATCCTGTCCATAAGTCAATGGCGGACTCGTGCGGCCTACCGGCTGAGTTTCTAATGTCAATGCCTGCGGGAATATATCCTCTCGCAATGCCCACTCCGCCACACTCGGATTCTGATTCGATGAACCAAATGTATCCACATAAGTTAAGAAATTCTTCCTCCCATCGGCGTTCAAATTACCCGTTGAACCATTGTTCACTGATAAATAACTACCTCGCGTCTGATACGCCGACGCTACCACATGCGTATTCGCAAAATTACGAACCGAATTGCATACATTCACATCCGAGACACGAACTCGAACATCAAAAGTTCCTACACCTTCAACTGTAACCGGCACCGTAAAATCTACATTGGATGTGTTTCTAAACGGATAACACACCGCCTTCGATTCCGGCTCAGGGGCATATAACTCTGGATTCGGGGTTAAATCCCAATTCTCTGGTCCTGCGGCTATTAGTTGGTCTACAAATTTTTTGTCATTCAGCCCCTTGACCATATTCCGAATAATATCATCCAACAACTCATTTATCACTATTCGTATCATCTCACCCATGAAAGAATAAATATAATCTACTGAACGCTGGTCGCCTAAGGTCATATACGCCGCTATCAAATTCACCAAAGCATCATCCAAACGCGGGTCAGCATCTTCTGCTAATGGACCACCACGACTGCTGGTAAAAAACGAAGGCACATCAAAGGTCACATCATAGGATACTATACAAAAAGTCAGCGCCCTAATCGTTATCGTCATCGTAGTATTGGTTGTAATATCCCGTGTAATATCATTATCACAACCTAATACACTTGCTGTTATCCGGGCTTGATATATCGTTATCTCAGACTGCAATGCCCTTTGAACATTGTTCTGGAATGCCGTCCGTATTGAATTCAGCGTTGCGGACGGTAAGTTTGTATTCCGACTCGGATCTAACACCGCATCTAAAAAAGCAAAATACCGCGAATCAAATATCTTCGGATTATCATTTTTCCGTACTAAGGGCCAAGGAGCACTCGTACCTTGATTCACTGTCCCGTTATCGCCATTGTCCCACGCAGGTCCGTCTTGACCCGCTACACTCCGCCAGAATGCGGAGTTGGCTCCCGCACAGTCCTGCGACCACTGCGGACACAAACCTAACGACACGAGCATGGCATCAAGAATATCATCCATCTGAGTCGCCATCTGTTCTAAACTGCTCCAATACTCATTATTGGAATCGTTGTAATACATATACGGATGTGCCTGTGCCGGCATTGTCGCAAACATAAATAAACACACAGCCAGCACACATAAGGTTGGGATAAATAATTTTTTACTCACGGTTTGAACCCTTCTCGTTAAAGGTTGAAAATTATTAAATCATTATGTAAAGCCAAAACATAATCAAGACACGAAGAATCGCATCTCAATCGCAACACTGAAAAATGATATGTATTTTTGTCGAACAAAGTCAAATAGTGTTAACCTTCTTTTTGTTCAATTCGTTAGTATTCAATTTTCTGCAGCCTAACAATCATCTAATGTTATATATTTTAATACTAATACCTATAAATATGACATCATATTATACTATACACTAAAAAATGCAAAAAGTCAAGTCTAAATTTATTTTTTTTTTCATTATAGTAAGGGAAATTTGTAAATTACCTTTAAAACTACACTTTATAACAATAATAACTATAAAAATGTTCTTCATTAGGCAATTAATTTGTAGGAGTAATTAACCGATTGCCAGATGATTTGTCAAACAAATTTTTAAATATTTTTTTCATTTTCTTAAAAATTTCCTCTGTGTCCTCTGTGGTTCATTTTTTAGCACAAAATCTGTAGAGGCGAAAAATCTTTCGCCTCCACAGATTTAAAAATCATCGCTATTATAAATAGTCATAACAATGGGGACTTGCCTTTCTGGACAAGTCCCCGCGTATGGAATTCTTACCTCGTTATATTCGAGGATATTTTTCTATTTGCGTTGACGGCGACGCAGTGTAAATGCACCTGCCAAAGCACTCAAAGCCGTCATCACACCAAGACTAAATACACCCGTAACAGGAATGCCTGTGGCTTCGGTAAGTGTTGCGACATTACTGTATGCAATATCCGTCAAATCATCACTGATTACGCAACGATATTGTCCACCATCTCCTTCTTCAAACGGGGAGAACACCAATGTATTGGTATTCGTACCGGAGATATTTCCAACATCGGTTAGATTTTCCCATGCCTTACCTGCGGTTTGTTTCTGCCATTGATACCGCAATTCGCCCACTCCGTTTTCTGCGACTCCACCTACTGCCAGCACCGTCATGGAGTAATTATCGCCAATGATGACCTCCGCATCGGAAATATCTTGCGTAATCGCTATATGTCTTGCGATACGAACCGTCATGGTTCCAGAGGAATGGACTTTTTCGACATCAGTCAACTCGAGCATATAGCCGTATATTCCTCTTGCCAGAGCTGTTGGATCAACTACTAATTCCAGTGTATTCATTCCCACTTCAAGGGGTCCGCTATTTACGATATCCGAATCCCGATACCAGATATAAGTATCGTATCCGGGGATAAAGATACCACCAGTAAAGTTCACAGTTAATACAAAGGTATTTGAATCAACATAAGTGTCCGTAACATCGGGATATTCATCAATGATATGTAGCAAGTCGCCTACATATACGGTTCTCTGTTTAGGCTCACCGGAATTGCCACTGCCATCTTTGGGTGTATAAGTCAGCAGATAAGAACCCGGCGTATCCACATCTACAACTCCGTCTATCTCAACTAATGCCGTTACATCACCCCAACAATAATCTTCTGCGGAGTAACCCGGGTCTACCCACGGTTCGCCTGCTTGCCATGCTAATAAAGATGGTCCTTCCAAGGTAACTGCGGGCAAATCGTTATCTACCACTTCAATGGTCCGATACACCGTTGTGGTCATCGGATAATCCGGGTCATGGTCAGTTACTTCGTATGAAATAATGTAGGTTCCCGGTATAGCCGTGTTCAGTTCACCCGTTATTTCTACTTCTGCGGTCAAATCACCATCTTCTACATCCGTTGCTATATATCCAGGTTCTACATATAGTTCTTTACAATTAAGTATCATCGGATTATCACCCAACAGAGTAATCTCTGGCGGATAGTTGCGGATAACATGAATTGTTCGCGTCTTTTGGTCGGCAGCATTGCCACTGCTATCCGTGTAATCGTAGGTAATCACATAATCACCCAAATCACTTTCCTGTAGTGGACAATTGGTAGGTGGAGTATCACCACCGATAACAGCAGCACCCGTTCCATCGCACGCATCGGTCCATACCGCACCTTGCTCGGTGTAGCAGTCTACCATAATCTTCAGGAACACTTCCTCATCCCCGGTTACAGTTATTATCGGCGCCGTTACATCACGCACGGTTACCGTTGCTGTAGCAGAGTTAAAATTGCCATTCACATCGTAAACCGTGAGGGTCACAATATTTGCACCCAGGTCTGCACAGGTAAAGGAAGATTTATCTAACGCAAGATAGTCAATACCGCAATTATCGGAACTGCCATCATCCACATCGGCTGGGACAATGCTGGCATTGCCATCGGCATCCAAATCTATGGTGATGTTCTTTGTAACAACTGTCGGAGGCATATTGTCTTCAACCGTCACAGTGGCGGTATCCGAAGAACTATTCCCCGCCTCATCATACACCGTCAAAGTTACAACATGCGAACCAATATCTTCACAGGTAAATGTATTCGGGTCTACTTCCATACGGTCTATCGGACAGTTGTCATAACTGCCATCATCCACATCCGCTGGAAGCACCGTTAACTGACCGGAAGCATCCAGATACAGCGTCACATCCTTTGTAATTACCGTTGGATCAATATTATCCTGCACCGTTATGGTTGCTGGCGCTGTTCCAGTATTCCCATTCACATCGTGAACAACCAAATCAACCACAGCAGTGCCTAAATCAGCACAGGTAAGTGTTGACGGAACAACCTCCATACTGGCAATACCGCAGTTATCGGAACTACCGTTCTCTATATCATCCGGAAGTATCGTTACCTGTCCGGAGTTATCCAACTGCACGGTAATATCCTTTGTTACCACCGTAGGAGCTATGGAATCCTGTACTATGACTAAGGCGGGCATTGAATTGACATTTCCATTCACATCCGTAGCCGTGAGAAATACTATCGATGAAGGCACATCCAGACAGTTAAAGGTGCTCTTATTTAGTGATAAATTGGCAATACCACAGTTATCAAAACTGCCATTATTTACATCACCTGGAACAATGGATGCATTCCCTGTTCCATCTAATTGGACTGTAATCATTTTGGTAATTACCGTCGGAGGTATATTATCCTGCACGGTCACATTAGCAACACACTGGTCACTATTTCCTGCCGGGTCGGTTACTGTAAGCGTAACCGGTATGGTTTGACCCGCATTGGCACAGGTAAATGATGTTGGCGGAATAGACAGGATAACAGAACAATTATCTGATGAACCATTATTAATTTCATTAGCACTTAAAGTGTATGTGCCCGCACTGTTCAGATATACAGTTATGTCCTTGCATACCGCCACAGGTGATATCGGGTCATTTACCGTTACGGTTGCATTGCATTCTGCCCAACGACCCGAATTTTCAATCAACCGAACCGTAATAGATGTAGATGGATACATACTGCAATTGAAATTAACCGTGTGCGAACCACCCACCAAAACACGCCATAATCCGCCCGGAACAACGCTATTTACTAAATCTGCTAAGTTCACAGCGGGTAGGCTCGCATGCCCCGTGTCATCCAACGATACCGACTGGTCATTCCGACATACTGCCGTCATAGGCTGTGTCACGGTTTCGTAAGCACCGCGGTCGTTAGTCGCATTTTGAGGACGAGGGACCATCCGTATGTCAGTTGTCAACGGATACGGTGTTGTCCCTGCATTGACAAATGGCGAGATAGATTGCAATTCGAACTCCGGAGGAGCCGTAGCAAATAACGGGTCTTGATTTTGAAGCGCATTCGTATTAATTAAAGTAGGCACTCCACAGCCCGGAGGCGGAAGGACACCACATAACACCTGAATGCAATTTCCTAATGCAGGAGTATTATTCCAGAAGATACAACTGTTGATTTGCGTTGCGTTGGTTGTGTTATATCCAAAAAATCCACCGCTTTGTAAACCATACAATCCACCGGTGGTATTCACTGTATTCTCTACAAATGTCGAGAATGCAATGGTAATAACACCTGCCTGGTTAGAAAAGATAGCACCACCACCACGAATCGGGTTGCCAAAAGAATCTGCTTGTCGCTGAGCCGTGTTTTGATAAAACACACAGTTTTCAATGGTAAGTTGGGGAACGATAGAACCGTTCTGTTCATTGGCTATAGCCCCACCGGATACTCCTGCAATGTTGCCGATGAAGGTGCAGTTGGCAACCTTTACCTGTCCTGCCCAGTTATATAATCCACCGCCACGCCAGGTATGATAGTCTCCCGCAACACCCGCTGCATTACCACCCGTAATCTGGAAACCATCAATAAGTATATCAAGTGCGGGGTCAAATTGTTTTCCTACAACTATCACATGGTAAGCAGCAGCACCACCACGAGAACGAGAACCATCAATGATAGTAACAGCCCGACGAGGATTTCTTTGGTTTATTGAAGTTTCCTGAATACCCCAGTAGCCTTCAAAACCACCATAGAGATAAACGCCATCTTCAAGAATTAATGACCCTAAAACTGGGACACTCCCCCATGGAATAGGTCTGTCTTCGTCATACACATAACCTCCACCATTGGGTCCTCCTGCAACCCAAACTTGTTCATTACCAAGTGCCGCAGCAAGGTCAATACCTTCTTGAATCGTGTCAAATGCTGTCGCCCAGGTTAAACCGTCTTCGACACCACCCGGTCGCGGTGCCATCTTGTCCACATAGACAACTGCTTGTGCTGGCACAGCCACGGCAAAAATAGCCACTACCACCAGCACTGTTAAAATTGAGTCCAGCCTGTTGTTAAACATAATACTTTTCCTTTTATATGTTATTAGATTTTAAAATGACAAAAAGATGCCCCAACCCAAACGGACATCTTAAATTCCCACTGTAGATTTTTTGTTGAAATAATCCCCTTCCTTTTCCCCGTATCAAATAAATAACATTATAATTTTTTCTCTTTTTCAACATCTTTACCTGCTAAAAATTGACAAAACCAAATTCTGCCTACATCACATAATTTATTTCTATTATATTACAAAAAAAATGATTTGTCAAATAAATTTTTATATTTTTTTCATTTTCTTAAAAATTCTCTCTTTGTCCTTTGTGTAATATTCCCTTTGTGTCCTCTGTGGTCAATTCTTTTAGTAGGAGCATGACATTCCGTGCCTCTACGATTGTGAAGGGAAATACAAATCATCTACATAAGTCCTATATGTAATCCGCTAATGTTTTTCCAGCCATTCTTGTAATTTTTTAAATAAAATTTCTGAGATGAGTTGATGCCCCTTAGGGGTTGGATGTCCATCAATAGGAAAAAATAATTTGGGATTATCTTTCTGCTCTCGAAATTCTTGTGTCAAAATAAAACAAGGTAAAGAAGCCCGTTCCGCAGCAAGTATAAAATGCTTGTCTATGTTTTTCGTTGTTAACATCTCGGAAGATACTTCAAAATGTAATCGTTTCATATTTTCCCAAGCATACTGATTAACATAAAATCCCTGCGGAATACTAACAACAATCGTTTCTGCTCCTGTTTTCTTTCCCATCGCGGCTATTCCCTTTAATATTTGTGCCAATTTTTCTATACACGGCATAATCATCGGACTTGAACTATCCTCCAGAGGTATTACGGTAACCTTGGGACTTTTAATTGCGACAGAGATAAGAAATGGATTAATTAGCCCATCAAGGAAAGCGGAACGGATTTCTTTATCCAGAGTATTAAAACTTTCTCTTTCTTTTTCATTAAATTGTGCCAAAATTTCCCTTGCCGAACTACGAGCGGCTTCCTGATTTTTCTCCGCACTGTTAAATAAAGCCGGTTTCCTTTCTGTCTTTTCTATCAGGTATTTTTGCGTTAGATATTTTTGAATACTTTTGCTTATATTTGGGAAAAGGCGATTTAGAGCCTTAAAAACAAAATTATCCTTCGTCGTTTTTACTTCGGAACCACAAACGGCAAGCAGATCATCTCCTTGTAATAATGCTATCAGAATAAGGTCTGGTTCCAATATAGGGATTGCCACTTTTGCCAATTCATAGTAAAATAAAGGGTCTGCACCGGGCTTTCCCAGGTTGACCGTCTCTACATTTTTCCCTTCCACTTTAACTTTATGTTCCAGACGACGCACCCAAGTATCCTCGATATTAACACCCCAACCATAGGTATAGGAATCGCCAAAGACAAGTATCCGATAGGTATTCTTATCTTTCGGAATTTGAATCTCTTTATCGCGGATACCAATAGAATTGATGCTTACCCGATAGCGAAAATCCGTTGAAACAAATTCCTCATTCGAATGTTTAGGAAAAATCAGATGGAGACCCTGTATTAAATAATAATCATCGGGGAAACTTATCACATCATCAATAAAATGTAGAACAAGGACTACAAGAAAGATAGAAAAGAATAAAAGGCAAAATTCTTTCCATCCAAATCGGACTTTTTCTTTCTTTTCCATTTATATAACCTCGGAATTTCTTATTAAGTCTAATGGGATTGACCTGTCAAACTTTATTTTATGTCGGAGTTCGTTTCCAAATCGAAAGGGACAGAATCAGGAACAAAAAATTGGCTCCCCATGCACCTACCATTGGCGGTAAAGTTTGGAGATAACCCAAACCAGTAAACAGGACAAAACAAAGCATATAACACAATGCAGAAATAGCCGTTATTCCAAAACTTAATATAAATCCACCCCGTTTCCATAACACAGATAAGGGCAAAGCAAGCAATAACATAATAAAAACGCTGGCAGGTCGGGCTATCCGTGCATACCAATCTACCTCGTATTTATAAGTAGGTATTCCAAAAAAACGGGCTCGTTTAATTTCCTCATAAAACTGTTTCCATGTTTTCAGTTCTTGAGGCAAATCAAGGGCAAATAATGTTTCGGGAGATTCTGTAAATGGAGCCGGTATTTGTGTGATACGAATTACTTCCTGTTCCATATCTTTCTTCGGGAAAAGAATAAACTGGCGACCCTCTTCAATAAACCATTTCTTTTGCGATTTGTCCCACCAGATATACCGTGCCCGTATTTCGTCAATGCGGTCTTCCTGAATACGATGAATTACTACATCCCTGCCTGTCATGGCTTCTCGATTGAAGCGTAATATATGACAGGTCCAATTCCCACTCAAATTAGTCCAACTAACCCCAGAACGCGTATCTCCCAGATGGTATGAAAAATACATCTTTTCCAGATTTCGAAACTGTTCCGCACACCATACACCCATAGTATCTTCCACAAAAAAACTTCCTATCGCAATACACGATCCGACAAGAAATACACTGGTTGTAATCCTCAATAAAGGTATTCCCCCGGAAAGCAACGCAGATATTTCCCCTTCCTGAGTGCTTCTACCCCAGACTAAAAAGGTCGTTAGCATAACCCCTGCGGACAGGAAATGATATTGCAAAAATATTTTCGGCAGGGATAACAGATAATATTGGGCAATAATGGTAAAAGGCACATTATACTTCTGCACGGACTCCTGTCGAGTGGCAAAAAAATCAACAATAATATATAGAAAAGCAAGTGCAATCAATACCCTCAAAAAGGTCTTAAGCCACCACGAAAGGTAATATTTATCTATCGTTTTCATAATCGGTCTGCCTTTATCAAAAAGAATATGCCCAATCCGCCTATGAGAATATTGGGAACTTGCTGGACGATACATTTCACATATAAAGGCATAAGCCCACCTCCTCCCACTGCTTTATAAAGGAGGAAATACATTCCAACGATTAAGAAACCTGTCGAAAAGGCGTATGTTGTGCCCGCTCCACGCATACGCACACCTATCGGCGACGCAATTAATCCCAATGCCAGACACATCAACGGAAAAGAGAGCCGTTCCGCAATTTCACTGCGGAATTTTTTCACATCAGACAGAAGCGGCAATCCTTTAGTTCGCTCGTACTCCTGTGAAATGCGACGGTGTTCCGCCAATAATTCGCGGATGGACATACCCGTTCGCAGTCGGATTGTTTCCATCGGCTGAAGAGGGGGGATTGTTTTCTCCAATCGCTGAAAACTCCCACGAACAACCTGATTATTCTGTTCTTGCGACTCTATCCAGAAGCCATTTAGCATTTCCAGCACATTCTCATCTTTCCCCTTTCGCCAGCGTGCTTTTTCCGCATAAAAAGCCACCATATTCCCCTCATCACCAGGTTGTAATACCACAATATCCTGCAATTCGCCATCTTCTGTTCGCCCACGAATATATACCCGCAATTTACCATATTCATACATCCTGCCCGTAGGGATTAAATCTAAAGACATACGCAAAGGAAGGTCCATACGGGCTAATTTCATAAACTGTCGAAAAGCCCACGGTTGAGCAATATCTTGAACGACAAAGCATAGGATACTTAGAACAAATGACAATACCACCGCAGGCATCGCTATCCGACGCATGGAAATACCCCCAGCCGTCATAGCGATTATCTCACGATACCGACTCATACGGTCAAACATTAACATTAAACCGAACAAGAAGGTAATCGGAATAATCATTCCTACCATCATCGGGAGAGCATATAAAGACATCCAGAGGAAATCAGTCACTTGAAGTGGAGCCACAGGAAGTTCATCTAACAACTCTTTCACCTGTTGCTGGAGTATTCCACTTATCATCAGAACCGCAACCGCAGAAAAAGCAATAAACATCGGCGGAATAATCTGCCGAAGTATGTATCGGTCAATCCGTGTTATAATCATATCCTCATCACTATAAATAAGTCGTAATTAAATGTAAGAAACTTATATTTTAATCAATATAGACAAACAAACGGTATTTTTAATCTTATCGCTTTTGTCTTAACTTCTGATAATGGATTTAAATTTAATTCAGATAAAGGAAATACGAAAGCAAGTTCTTCGCTGGTATTCCCAATGTGCAAGACCTTTGCCATGGCGAGGGACAAGAGACCCTTATAAAATATGGTTGTGTGAAATTATCTTACAACAGACACGCATTGAACAGGGAACCGATTATTATTTCCGATTTCTTGAAAATTTTCCAACCTTACAAAATCTGGCTTTAGCCGATGAAACAAAAGTGCTAAAAGTCTGGGAAGGACTGGGGTATTATACCCGTGCCCGCAATCTATTAAAAACCGCACAGATTATTTATCATCAATACAAAGGGCACTTTCCACAGACTTATGAAGAACTATTAGAATTGCCGGGGATAGGTCCGTATACAGCATCGGCAATAGGGAGCATTTGTTTTAATCTTCCTGTTCCAACCGTTGATGGAAATGTCCGCCGTGTTCTCTCTCGCCTGTTTGAGATACAGGACAAACTTAATTCAACATCTTTTTGTAAAAAGACGCAACAATTAGCGGAAAAGATGATTTCGCAAAAATATCCCGGCAATTTTAATCAAGGGATGATGGACATCGGCTCTACTATCTGCACACCTACGAACCCTAAATGTATGGAGTGTCCTTTGAAAAAATTCTGTCTTGCCTACCAACACGGAACACAAACCTGTTTCCCTATAAAGGAAAAAATTCGCTCCGTGCCCATTCTTCATTGGGCTGTGGGCATAATGATGAATAAAGATGAAATTCTGCTTACCCGTGAAGTAACTCATAACTTTTTGAAAAATCTTTATGCATTGCCAACAGTAGACATCACAGATATAAAAATCAAACACGCCCCTAAAAATATATCTGCCTTATTAAACAAAAAATTAAATACCTCGGCACCATCAGAATGGGAGTTTCTATTTCAATTTACCCGAAAATATTCCCACCGCACTATACATTTTTATGTATACAAAACCCGATTAAAACGCTGTGCAAAAAAGAATATTTCACATCCTTACCAATGGGTCCGACTTAAAGATATTCATCAATACCCATTCTCCCGTGCCTACTCCGAAATCATCCATAAAATAAGGGATATATAAAACTTCCCCCCAGATACAAAAATATATAACATATTATTTTTACTAAATGGCTTTCAGGTCTATGGAGCGGTATTGGATGGCTTCTGCGATATGGGTATCCTGTATATCTTCGGAGTTATCAAGGTCAGCGATAGTTCTTGCCATCCGCAATATCTTGTCATAAGCACGAGCACTTAACCCATGAAGTTCAATCGCTCGCAGGAGCAATTGCTGTGTGGTATCGGTTAGCTTGCAAAAACGCCGTATTTGTTTTGTATCGAGGTGTGCATTAAGTAGCGTTGTTTTTCCGTAGCGATGTTGTTGCCGATTGCGGGCTTCCTGCACCTGATTTCGCATATCCGCACTGCTGGGTCCGGTAGGTTGATTTTGAGACAATTCATGGAAAGGCAAAGCAGGCACTTCAATATGCATATCAATACGGTCTAATAAAGGACCTGATATTCGATTGATATACCTTTGTATTTCACCTATGGAACAACGACATACGCGTTTGGGGTCTGTCCTGCAACCACAGGGACAGGGATTCATGGCAGATACAAGCATAAACCGACTGGGAAGTGTTACCGCATAATGAGCCCGCCGTATATGCACAAATCCCTCTTCTAAGGGTTGCCTTAACACCTCCAATGTAGCTCGATTAAACTCCGGAAGTTCGTCCAAAAATAATACACCGTTATGGGCTAAACTGACCTCGCCCGGCTGGAAATTTGCTCCTCCTCCAACCATAGCAACGGTAGAGACAGTATGATGAGGAGACCGAAAAGGCCGAGTTGTAATTAGCGCGGAATTTTGTCCTTTCCGCGAAACGACACTGTAAATTTGTGTGGTTTCAAGGGATTCTTCAAAACTCATTTCGGGCAGGATACCCGGAATACGCGAAGCCAGCATCGTTTTCCCTGTCCCCGGCGGACCTATCATCAGCACATTATGCCCACCGGCAGAAGCAATTGTTAAAGCGCGCTTTACATGAGCCTGCCCCTTTACATCCTCAAAGTCCAGAACCGCATGTTTTTTGCTATGGAACAATTCTTGATAATTTGTCCGATATGAAGTATAAGCAGAAGGCTCATTCAGGTATCGGAATGCATCCTGCAAATTTTTTATTGGGATAACATCAATATCATGCACCAACCCTGCTTCCTCCGCATTAACTTCAGGCACAAGGATAGCACGAAAACCATTTTTGCGGGCTAAAATTGCCATAGATAAAGTGCCGGGGACATGCCGAATGGAACCATCTAACGCCAGTTCGCCTACAATTAATATCTTTTCTAATTCCACACGGGGCATACCTTGTTCCCCCGCCAAAATAATCCCCAAGGCAATAGGCAAATCTAAATAACTCCCCTCTTTACGAATATCCGCAGGTGCTAAATTTACGACCACATGTCCTCGGGGCGAGCGAAATCCAGAGTTGCGTAATGCAGACGCCACACGCTCCCGGCTTTCTTTTACCGCAGTATCCGCCAATCCTACTACCTCTGTTTTATTCTCCCCATGTCCTATATCCACTTCTACAGTCAAAGGAAACGCCTCTATTCCTAATATATGTGCGGATTGAACCCTCGCAAGCATGAATTCGCCCTATTATTTTTTGTGTTAAATAATTACAACAAGAAATTCGCATCCTTCATAAAAAAGATAACTCTTTGAGAAAGTATTATATCATTCTAAATAATCTTAACAATCAAATCACATTGATAAATCTTCTCTCAGTTTCAAATATTGATAATGATAGATTATAGGCACAGAGATGAAGAATAAAAGAATATAATAAATAGCAAAAGAGACTTCCACCCAATTTGACCAGGGTCCTNTAACTAACTGGGCTATAAAATTCTGAATGAGTAAAACCGTCCATATTATATAGGAATATTTCGGAAAAGGATTTTTTTCAAACTGGGGCTCATTTGAAGTTTGTCTTACATAGGAAACAATGATGATTATTCCTATGATAATTATTGGAACAAAAACAAGCCATAATAAATTGCTCCAATATTCCTCATTTCCTAAATAGATATTTGCCCAGCCTTTTATTCCATTTCGCAAGGATAGGGCTATGGCTAAAAATACCGTCAGGAACAAGGTCATGCGTTCCGTAGCGGGCTTTACTTTTATTACATTATTTGACATAGAAGAATGTAAAGGCTGATTGGTCAGAAAATACGCAATACCGTATGCAAAACCGAGACTAATCCCGCCGGAAGTCTCCCAACAACGCCACCAGTTAAAGTGGTATCCCTCCCAGATGCCCTGTGCCCATTTCCAGTTCTGTAATAATGCCCAACCAATACCGTTTATAACACCCACAGTTAAAATCAAGGTGATATTCCTCTTATCTTTCCGAAGGATTTCGCCTGTTAGAATACCCAGATAAAGCCCTAAATGAGTAATTGCACTGCGATTATCATTAATCAAGCGACGCAAATTCGGATTGTTCTGTAAATCCATATACCGTTCTTTCATTGTGCTATATAAAGGAAGAAATATATTCGGGAAATTATCAAAAAGAAACATCGCAACAACAATCCCACCGATAGCACATAGTATCCTTATAATCCAATCTTTCTTTGTTGTTTCCCTTTCACAACTTGCCCAGGCAAGGAAACATGCTCCCAATCCTGCCCAGGGAATTCCCGAGATAAACTGCCAGATAAACCCATAGTAACGAGGTATGGAAACATATTCGCCTGCGGGATAATTGGTATACATTCTCCCTTCAAAAAAAGAAGCCCACTGCATCCAACCCCTTGCCCCAGCAACAGCAATACCCAGTGTCATTGCCATAAGCGCAAACGCATTGGAATAAGGTCGGATGGATAAACGCTTAGGGTCGTAAGAAAGAAACCACCATGCGGTTCCTAATGTAATCCCTGCAAATAAACAACCATTGGAGCCTCCAAACCCGGAACAACCACGAACCGCCCAGGTCATTCCTCCCAATACAACAAACAAAAGAGTAGGAAATATCAACTCGTGAAAATAATAGTGCGTCCTGGAGATATTCATAATCAGCACCTTTCCGTTAAGTCGTTGTTGAAGAAATATCGGCTATTTCAATAACTATATGATTTAAAATAAAAGATGGGCAACTCAATTAGTATTGAGTTGCCCTGAAAACTACGCCTAACAGAACAATATCTTCTGTTGAATCGCTATTTTGCCTCTTTCTTAACTGCAGATATTCTTTGAATGCCGCGAGGTGCCTTTACAAATTTGCCTGCACGGATATAACGAGCACATACACGGATACGGCGAACCCTTCCGTTTTCATCAATTACACGGATTTTCTGCAGGTTCGGTTTCCATCTGCGTTTTGTGATACCGGTCACATTTTGTCCGATACCACCCTTTTTCTTCGCTTTACCTCTGCGGATTATAGAATTTCCGACAATAGGTTTCTTTCCACTGTATTCACATACAAAAGCCATCGGGACATCCCTTATTTTAGGTGTTATCTTATATTCGAAAAAGAGATTATACTATTGTTATAATAAAGAATTAAACAAGGGTTAATATTATACCAATTTTAATCGTTAAAAGCAACTGACCCACCTGTTAATACAAAAGAATGGAAACCCCTAAAAAATGAAATTAAAAAATTACCGCTATTACAGTCGGTTCGTTTTATATTCAATATTATTTCTTTTCCCTTTGGGATGGTTCTCCTGTGCCCATTGGGGTACTTCATTGGAACGGGGAAAAATTACAGGCGTAGAACCTCAATTGGAAGAGATTTTAAATGATTTAAGTAAGAATGACCAATCCATACAGACATTAAAAGGAAGAGGGACTTTTACCCTAAAAACTCCCCAGTTAGATACGATATATCAACTTCATCAAAGTGATATATCTTTCCGTATGCCCGATTATCTCTATGTTATCGGAAGGAAATATACCGCTACTGTATTGCGAATGACCTGCTATAAAGATGAAGCCCTGATAGAACTCCCTACGGAGAGACAATTTTATTATCAACGCGGAGGAGAATATTTTGAATCTTCGGATACCCGCGTTACACCATTAGATATTTTTAGCGAGACATTTTTTCCCGAAATATGGGAAAAACTCCCCCGTTCCAAAATTCTGTTAAAATCTTTCGACCCGGAACATCAAAAAGCAATTATTGAAATCTATAACGATAAACATCACAAACAACTCCTCCGTAGAATTGAAGTGCAGGGAACACCCTGGGTTCTGGTAAATAGCGAACGATATTCAAAACAGGGGATACTTATTGCAAAAAGTAGCCGCGAAAATTACAAAGTAACGCCCGAAGGGATTCGTTTCCCGGAAACAATACATTGCGAATTTCCCCGCGAATATGCTTTTATGTCCATTAAACTAAATCGCTGTTCTATTAATGTATCCATTGATGAGCCTAAAATTGGGCTCTCACAACAAAAAGAAAAATTACTTCGTTCGGGGTATGTTCCCGTTGATATAGAAAACCCATAACACAAGGGGGTAAATTCAGGAGTATAAAAGAATGGAAGAAATACTTATCACACGACTATTTCCAGAAGAAATATCAGAGCAACTTGGACTGGAACCCTTTCGGGGGCGACAAATATTTCGATGGATACATGAAAAACATGTACTTGATATACAAAAAATGACCGATTTATCTAAAAATTTACGAAACGAATTAGAAAAAAAAAGCGGTATTCTGTCAAACGGAGATTGTTCATATTCAAGAGAGTTCCGCATCGGGCACAAAAAAGGTCCTCTTTCGTTTAAGAGACAACCAGACCATCGAATCCGTAATAATTCCCCATCGGCGTCGTGTAACTTTTTGCCTTTCTACACAGGTCGGCTGTCCACTCAAATGTGCTTTTTGTGCTACAGGCAAAGCAGGATTTAAGCGAAACTTAAATGCGGGTGAAATTGTTGAACAGGCATTACACCTGCTTTCATTAATAGATTTGGGCAATCGCACACCCAATATTGTTTACATGGGAATGGGCGAACCCTTCTGGAATTATGATGAACTTATCCGTAGCATAAAACTTATTATGCACCCGTTGGGCGTAAACATCGGTGCCCGAAAAATTACCGTATCCACAGCCGGCGACATTAAAGGCATCGCAAAGTTTGCCGATGAAAACTGGCAGGTGCGATTAAGCATTTCCTTGCACGCAGGCAATGATACCCTTCGTTCCCGTCTTGTTCCCCTCAATCGGAAATATCCTCTCGACAAACTGGCAGAGGCACTCCATCAATACCAGCAAAAAACAGACCGTATGATAACCTTTGAATATGTATTGTTAAGCGGTGTAAACGATTCACTAAAACATGCTCAAGAATTATTCGATTACGCCAAACAATTTAAATGCACTATCAATCTTATCCCCTGGAACCCCGTTTCAGACATACCTTTCTCGCCTCCTTCTCAAGAAATATGCAACCAATTCCTTGAATTTTTAACTCAAAACGGACTTAATGCAACTCTCCGTAAAGAACGCGGTCAGGACATTCAAGCAGCATGTGGACAATTACGGAGAATTTTCCCTATTTCATGAACACTGTCTTCTTCGTCTTTTCAATGAAAAAGGTGGATATATTTTAATCCGTTTCAACTTCTTTTCTTGGGGCAATACGGACATAGATAGCATCATGCAATATCTCAAAGGAAGCAGGCAAATAGCCAGGAACTTCACCATCAACATCGAGCAATACTTCTCCTGCGGTGTGAGCCGGTGTTGCAACAACTCTTTGTGCCTTGAATACCTTTATTTTAGGATGGGTTAAATGAGTCCCTTGATAAACTTTGTTCACATTTAATAACAGTTCAAATGTTGAAATACCTGGAATCACAATTACATCAAACCAGCCATCATTAATCTCAGAATTGGGCGAGACCTGCATTCCACTACCAAAATATTTACCGTTACACACCGCCACCGTTTTTATATCCAGCACCTCATCAAACTGATTATCAATCTTCAAGCGAACAGACTTGTTACGATAAGTCAATAATGCCTGCAACATCCCCAAAAAGAACGCCAATTTCCCGCTGTATTGTTTTAGCCAGACATAACGATTAACAGCACGGTCTGTTGCCCCACTCAACCCAAAACTTGCAATATTCACAAAATAGCGGGATACCTCTTCCCCATGGAGATTAACAAATTTCATCTTCCCTAAATCTAATGGATAAACAGAGGTTTCCGCCAAATGTTCGATTTGCTGGTCAATGTCATAAGGCCAGCCTAAGGTTCGCGAGAAATCCCTGCCTGTGCCCGTGCTGATAATAGCAAATACCGCTTCAGGATTTATCCGTTTATCGTCCTTAAAAAAGCCATTTACAACCTCATTAATTGTTCCATCTCCACCCACCGCTATAATTTGCTCATATCCGTCAGTGAGTGCTTCACGAGCAAGGATGGTCCCATGTCCCTGTTTTTCCGTAAACGCCACCTTAACAGGACCAATAGCATGATGTAGTTTTTTCTCTATATTGGGCCATATCTTTCCCGTCATATTTCCCCATGCTTTCGGATTTACAATAACAAAGGTGCGTGCCCACGAAACAAATTGAACTCGGGATTTGTTCTTCTCAGCGTCACAAACTGTTTTCTGCCATGCTAACTCATGAGACATCAAATCTATCGTCTTACGGAGCACATCTTCGCCAGGGTCTCCTATATTTCCCATGTTGGTACGGCGGAACAAAACATCGTTGAGGTGCCGTGCCATTTCTTCACGCACTGCATACACAACCTGAGCCCCGATTTCATTCCTTGTGTTAGATAAAGGTTCCCCTAATTGTGGGTCCATGCGTGCCAATTCAAGAACCTTATGTATCTCCGTCCCGTAGTTATGCGCCAGATTTTCAATAAGCTCCGGCGGAAAATCAGCATATTGTTTCTTTACCTCATCAAGAAACTCATTAAAGACATTAAAGTCAACCCCATGCACTGGCGTCAGGTCTGTCTTACAGGGTGGAGGGGTTGCTCCTAATTTTTCGAATACTTTATTTACAACACGCTCGGCTAAATGTCGTGAAGTTGTCCATTTCCCTCCAACGGCAGTTATCAATCCATCGCAGGCGTCCTGAGCATGGTCAAAAACTTCCGCAGACCTGCTCGCATTGTAGGAATTAAATTCTTCTTCCGTTTCCTGCGGATCCTTTTCAACGATAGGGCGCAAACCGGCATAGAAGAAAAGCACATCACCACGCCTCAGATTTGCCCCATTAAATCCTCGATTAATGGTTGATAAAAATTCCACCAGTTCCCGTTCACTCACATGCACATCATCCGGATCCCCTTGATATACCGTATCCGTTGTTCCCAAAAGCGAATATCCCTGCCATGGTAGAACAAAGAAATGTGTCCCTTTACCGGGCATGGCAATAGCATATTTTGTCGTTAACGGTTTTGTTAATATATGAATCCCTTTAGAACGGATGATTTTCCGTGCAGGCTCTTTTTCCGTAGCAATCGCAATAAGACGGTCTGCCCACGGTCCTGTTGCATTCACAATAACCTTGCCTTTTACTTGCGTTTCACTACCATCATCCCGATTTTTTATTTTCACACCCACAATACGAGTTTTATCCCGCAAAAATCCAACCACCTCTGTATAATTTAAAATCACAGCCCCTTGCATCATACTTTGCTTCAAACACGCCCATGCTAAACGCTCCGGCGAATACATCTGATAATCATGAAACAAAAGAGCATCATTAAAATTCATCTCTTCTAAACGCGGTTCTATCGCCAGAATATCCTGCCTCGAAACGCGTTTATGAGGTGGAATAAACTTATCTGGGTCGCTCAATCGGTTGCGGTCATAGGATAACCAGTCATACGCTTTCAATCCCAATGAATATAAAAGCCGTTCACGAAACTTCTTACTCCCATGTATCGGTAGAATAAAAGGCAACGAATTGACAAGATGCGGAGCTATTTGCGACCAGATTCTGCGCTCTTTCAAGGATTCTCGCACTAAACCAATTTCAAGATTCATCAAATAGCGAAGTCCACCATGAATAAGTTTCGAAGAAGCACCACTGGTAGCACTGGCAAAATCCTTTCGTTCCAGCAATGCTACCTTCAATCCGCGTAATGTAGCATCCCTCGCAACACACGCACCGACAATACCTCCTCCAATCACAATTAAATCAAACTCTTCCGATGCCAACCGTTCCCACATTTGCTCCCATAAAAAAGCCATATTTTAACAACCTTCCCAAAAATGGATTTTTATTTGTTTCTATTATTTTGTCCGTTTACGATAGTCACTTGCAAACTATTTATCTATTTGTTCAAAAAATCCCCATGATAACTTTTCTTATCTTACTCAGCTTCTCGAGAACAGAGGAAAAAGTTGTTCCAAGTAATTACCTATATGACATAGGTAACAAATTAATCTTTCCTTTCCCCTCCGTCCCATCTGTCTCATTCGTCCCATGCGTTCCTCTGTCCATCTCCCCCATTCGTCCCCTCTATCCTATTTGTCCCATATATCACAAACAAATTCTCTTCTATTCGTGTCATTCATGGCAATGCAAGGGATGAAGGAATATTAAACAAACAGTTGTACAGATTCCCTTCCCTTTGTTTCTTTGAACAATAAAAGGTAGTCTCTATCCTATTCGTCAGGAAAGCAAATTTTTTGATTATTCGGGAATAGATGCGAGGGATTTTTCTGCTGATTTAACGGTGTTTTTCATGAGCATGGCGATGGTCATAGGTCCAACGCCGCCGGGGACAGGTGTAATGGCTCTTGCTTTTTTGGAAACGCTGGGGAAATGCACATCTCCAACAAGGCGATAGCCCGATTTCTTCGTGTTGTCAGGGATACGATTCATGCCTACATCAATAACCACACAACCGTCTCGCACCATTCTGCCTTGAATAAATTCGGGAACGCCCATCGCAGCAACGAGAATATCGGCGGTTTTGGTAATATTGCTTAAATTTCGTGTGCGTGAGTGGCAGATTGTAACTGTAGCATCTGCACCTTCGGCTTTTTGAACTAATAATGCGGACAGGGGTTTGCCCACAATATTGGAGCGACCTACGATAACAACATGCCTACCTTGTATTTTGTATCCATACCTTATAAGTAATTCCTGTATACCCGCAGGGGTGCAGGCTACAAAGCAATCCTGTCCATTGAGTAATTTGCCCTTATTGACAGGATGAAATCCATCAACATCTTTATTCGGGTCAATAGCATTCAGGATTTTTTCTTCATTGATATGTTTGGGTAATGGGCTTTGGATAAGTATCCCATGCACTTCTCGATTACAATTCAGTTCGTCTACCAATTGGAGCAGGTCTGCTTCGGAAGTCTCTTTCGGTAGGTCGTATGCAAAAGAGCGAATTCCTAATTCCTCACATGTTTTTCTCTTATTGCGAACATAAATCTGACTGGCAGGATTGTCCCCTACTACAACTACGGCTAAACCGGGTATACATCCTTTTTGTTTTAATTCTTCAATCCTATTTTTCAGTTCTGATTTAATAATCTCGCTCAGTTTTACCCCGTCTAATAATTTAGGTTTTCTGGGTGTAGGCATCGTTTGACTCCTTCTCTTGCTATGTTTTTGGAGTGTTCAAGGGACGAACAACATTCAATTCTTTGGCCGCTTTTACTTCATCCAACCGTTGAACGGGTGTAGTTATGGGGGCATTTCTCAACTCATCCGGGTTCTGTTTTGCCAATTCGGCTAATTCGAGCATCGTATCGCAAAATTGGTCCAGCGTCTCTTTTGTTTCTGTTTCTGTGGGTTCAATCATTAACGCCTCTTTTACTGTTAATGGAAAATAGACTGTCGGTGCATGAAATCCACGGTCAAGTAACGCCTTGGCAAAATCTAAAGCCCTCACCTCCCAATCATGATAGGGCATAGCCATAAGGACACATTCGTGCATACATAAACGGTCATAAGCAGGTGGGAAAGCCGCACGAAGTCGGGATAAAACATAATTTGCATTGAGGACCGCCTTTTGACTGACTTCTTTCAATCCTTCATTTCCCTGCATTAAAATGTAGACATAAGCGCGCACTGCAACTAAAAAATGGCCTAAAAAAGGTGCCGATTTCCCGATAGTGTTTTTGGGATAGTCAAGGCTAAAAACATCGTTATCTTTCTTGATTACTCTGGGACCCGGCAAGAAATCCAGCAGGCGTTCGTTAACCCCAACAGGACCTGAACCGGGACCACCCATTCCATGCGGGGTTGCAAAAGTTTTGTGCAGATTAAAATGCATCACATCAAACCCTAAATCTCCGGGACGACACTGTCCAATAATAGCATTCAGATTCGCACCGTCATAATAAAGCAGCGCATCGTGCTGATGAGCAAGGTCAGCAATTTCTTGAATATCTTTTTCAAACAAGCCATGCGTATTGGGGCAGGTCAGCATAATGCCTGCTACCTCATCATTCATGGCTTCACGAAAACGGTCTAAATCCAGAGTCCCTTGCGGATTGGAGGGAATTTCCTGCACCTGAAACCCTGCTATGGCTGCACTGGCGGGATTGGTTCCGTGTGCCGAGTCCGGTATAAGTATTATCTTTTTATGTGTATTTTTATGGTGTTTATGATAAGCGGACATCATCAACACACCGGTCAATTCGCCATGTGCCCCTGCCATAGGTTGAAGAGAGACGGCACGCATACCCGAAATTTCGCTTAGTAATTGTTCCAAATGGTAGACCAGTTCTAAAGCACCCTGAACACAATCAAGATAAGTTTCGGAATAGAGCAATTGGGGGTGTAATTGTGTAAATCCGACAAAGGAAGAGACCACATCCGCAATTTTAGGATTGTATTTCATCGTGCAGGAACCTAAGGGATAGAAGTTTGTATCTATCCCCATATTTCTCCGCGAGAGATGGGTAAAATGACGGACAACATCTAATTCTGAAACTTCGGGAAGTTCCGCAGCCTTTTGCCGTCTTAGTTCTCGGGGAAAAGGAACATCAAATTCCCTATTACTCCTAAAAGAGAACGCCTGCCGATGATTGCATTTTTCGTAAATCAAGTCCATATTATAACTACTCCTATGAGATATTTGCCCGAATAAGTTCGGCGAGCATGTCCAATTCTTTCTGTGTTCTTTTCTCTGTTACCGCTATAAGCAAATCGCCCTCTTCACCGTAAGTATTTCCATCTTTATCTTTACACGGTATCTGTTGTTTACAATGTTCCAATAAAGATTTCAAGGGTATACCGGGCAATATTCCATTTTGTTTAAATTTCAAAATAACTTTTTCCGCCGGGATAGGAAGACGCACAACAAATTCATTAAAAGTAGGTTTCGGGTTGATAACCGTCGCAAACGCACTCAATTTCTTCTTCAGATATTCTGTTTTGGAATAGCAATCCTGAGCTACTTCTATCAATCCCTGTTTCCCTACTTCACATAGATAAATCAAAGCACGCAAAGCACACAGTGCTTGATTGGAACATACATTTGACATGGCTTTTTCTCGCCGAATATGCTGCTCTCTCGCCTGCAAGGTGAGGACAAAACCGCGTTTCCCCTGCTTATCTACGGTCATAGCACAGATACGCCCCGGCATTTTACGGATATACTCCTTTCGTGCTGCGAACAATCCCAAATAAGGTCCACCAAATCCTAATGGTAATCCTAAACTCTGTCCTTCGCCGACGGCTATATCCGCACCCATTTCGCCGGGTGTTTTCATGATACCTAATGCAATGGGGTAGAATTGAATTATCATGAGAGCAGATGCGGAATGACATTTCTCAGCAATAGCCGTAAAATCATGTATATTCCCAAAGAAATCCGGTGTAGCACCAACGATACAGGCACAACCTTCGGGTTCATCTCCGTATTCCAATTCCAAATCTAAATTTGCTATATGAGTTCGTATCATCTGTTCGTATATAGGATTTAGCCCCGGTATGATTTTCACTTTTCTTCTACCCGTAACACGAACCGCAAGCATGATCGCTTCAAACAGGGCTGTCCCACCATCATACAACGAAGCATTTGCTACTTCCATATCTGTCAATCGGCACAGTGCCGTCTGATATTCATAAATTGCCTGAAGTGTCCCCTGTGCACATTCCGGCTGATAGGGCGTATATGCTGTAGAAAATTCTCCCCGCTGAGAAAGGTAATCAACTACCGCGGGGATATAGTGGTCGTAATATCCTCCCCCAACAAAAGAGACATAACCCGTCTCATTTTTTTTACTTAACGCTTCCAGATGTTGATATGCCTCTATTTCCGATAAACCTTCCGGGATATTCCATGATTTCAATCGAAGGGATGGTGGTATATCTTCAAATAAACAGTCAACGGATGAAACACCGATTGCTTGCAACATTTCTTGTTCATCTTTATGAGTTACAGGTATCCACGCCATAATATATTCCTTAGACCCATGTTAATTTTAAATAAAAAATACATTACCTTTTAAGTAACCAATCAGAATTCAAATGTAATAATTTTGAGCAACGGATTATAATGATTTGAGATATTTCTCGTAGGCTTCACGGTTCATCAATCGGCGATATTGAGCAGTATCAATATCATCCATCTTGAAGCACCAACCTTTACCATAGGGGTCAAGATTAATGAGTTCCGGCTCACCTTCTAATGCTTCATTGACCTCTACGATTACACCTGTGACAGGAGCATAAATATCTTCTGCTGCCTTCACAGATTCCACCTGTGCCACAGGTTCCTTTTGCCGAACATGCCTGCCAATTTCAGGCAATTCGACATAGGTTACATCGCCCAACTGTTCCTGTGCATACTCCGAAATACCTACGATATACAATCCGTCTTCTTCCCCAATCCATTCGTGATTTTCTGTGTAGCGAACATCCTCTGGATACATAGCATGTTCTCCTTATTTGTTGTTTGGGGCGTTAATTTTGTTTAC
This sequence comes from Candidatus Hydrogenedens terephthalaticus JGI OTU-1, assembly GCA_000493945.1. GTDB lineage: Bacteria > Hydrogenedentota > Hydrogenedentia > Hydrogenedentales > Hydrogenedentaceae > Hydrogenedens > Hydrogenedens terephthalaticus. The sequence goes on along the minus strand of AWNW01000012.1, from coordinate 9,849 downwards.
ATTTACACCATACATTTATTATAAAACCTTTTTTCGGGCGGTTCCGTTTTGATAGATGGGAATATTACATACCTCAACCTGCAAAGGACGACCGGCAATTTGCAGGACTGTTCCGGGAATAGCAACCTTTTTATCCAACATGGCTAAACCGACACCTACTCCAACGCTGGGTCCATAAGTGCCACTGGTAACTTCTCCTACCTCACTATCTTGAAAGATAATTTTCTGATTGTGTCGAGGTGCCTGCCGTGTATGTGTTTTTATTCCTGTTAACACACGGTAATCACCTTCATTTTTTTGTTGTAGAAGCAAATCTTTACCAATAAAATCATGTTCCCAATCAATAAATCGGTCCATAGAAGCCATTAATGGAGTAGTCCCGGGAAGAATATCCTGTCCATTCAAGGGGTAGCCCATCTCCGTTCGCAATGTATCACGAGCACCCAATCCACAAGGCTTTACCTGCGGATGGGAGACCAATTGTTTCCATATATCTGCACCTATAGAAATCGGCAGATAAAGTTCATAACCTAATTCACCAGTATAGCCTGCACGCGTTATGATAATCTCTTCACCGTTCCATTCAAATCGTCCACCTGTCCAATATTTCAATCCTGCAACTTGCGAATCGAAACCCGATTGAAGGAGAACATCCAAACTCAAAGGTCCCTGAATATCTATTTTGACAATCTGCTGCGTAATATCTTCTGCCTGAACATCGGAGTTGCACAATAAAGATGAAACTTCTTCTAATGGTCCTGCATTGGTAACAACAAATAAAGTTTCCTCGTCCAATTTCATACCCACACAGTCATCTAAAATAGAACCATCGGTGTTCAATATTGCAGTATATCGGCACTTTCCTATCGGAAGGGGAACAAAATCACCACAGGTGAGAAAAGAAAAATGGGAAATTTTATCATGCCCATGGATTAAAAATTCCCCCATGTGAGAGCAGTCAAAAATACCTGCATAGGAACGGACATGAAGATGTTCTGCAATAATTCCTTCAAACTGAACCGGCAAATACCAGCCATGAAAATCTACAAACCGTCCGCCCGATTTTTCGCAACACTCAAAAAGTGGAGTTTTTTTCAATTCCAATGAATTTCTCCTGTGAGTGATAACACATTTAAGTATATGTTATTATGCTATTCAATTATTATTAAACAATGAATTTTACGCCCAGGCGAACGGCGTTTTTTACGGTTTGGTCGCTCCCTTGTGGTTTATTCCACTTAAATCGCCAGTTGCGACACCTTAACATGAAGTTATTATATCAAAAAGTAAACATAAATTTCAAGAATCAGTTTTTTATATTAAAAAATGTAAAATTTTATGGTTAGAAGGTAAACATATCAAATGATTTAATAAAAAAATCAGTAATTTTTAGAAAAAGCAGGTTTTCCCGTTAATCGAAAAATATTGTATATAACTGAATAAGAGGAAGTTATGACTGAACACCAAAAAAAGGCTAATAACCAGAATCCTGAGATAGAATTACGCCAAAGGGGAGAAATTTTCCGCCTGTTTAACCAAATTGCCCATAAATATGATATAACAAACCGTCTACTATCACTCGGTCAGGATGCTTATTGGCGGAGGCAACTTGTTCGTCAGATTCAAATAGCAAAAGGTCAGGACTTTTTTCTATTAGACCTTGCAACAGGAACTGGTGAGGTTATGAAAACATTTCGAGAATTTTATCCTGATATGGGTTGTCTGATTGGGATTGACCTTTCCGAAGGAATGATAAGGGAAGGGATGGAAAAGTTTCATGATAAAGAACAAAGACATTTATTCGCTGTAATGGATGTCCTATATACGGGTATCCAGTCAGAGGCTATCAATGCGGTAACAATGGCTTTTGGAATACGAAATGTATCAGAAGTATCTCAAGCACTAAAAGAAATCTACCGTGTATTGAAACCCGGAGGACAGATTCTAATTCTCGAATTTGGCCTTCCACAAAAGGGATTATGGCGAAAGATTTATTTATTTTACTTGCGATACTTGCTCCCATACATAGGTGGCTTCTGGACGGGGTGCCCTTCCGCATATAGATATTTAAGTGAAACAATATGCAAATTCCCTTCCCATGACCATTTTTCCCAATTATTACAAGAAACAGGTTTTACAAATACAAAATGGATAGAATTCAACCGCGGCGCTGTCCTGCTTTACACGGCTAATAAACCTAACAAGAGTGAATAAACAAATAAACTCACAATCAGCAATCAAAAATGCGGGATAATGCAAATCTTATTTTTAAATATTTCCCGGATAAATAGGTTTCATATTTAATGAACAGATAGCAATAGCAAGGGCATCTGCAGCGTCATCGGGTCGGGGAATTTCATCTAACGATAAAAGCCTCTGCACCATACTTTGAACCTGTATTTTCTCCGCTCTACCATATCCGACAAGGGCTATTTTAACTTCCGTCGGACTGAATTCAACCACGGGCACCTGCTGATGAGCCGTTGCAAGCAAAAGGACACCGCGTGCCTGTGCAACATATATCCCATTGGTTACATTTTTCTCAAAATAGATCCGTTCTATCCCAATTGTATCGGGCTTATGCTCTTTTATTAATTCCAAGGCATTTTGATAAATGATAGCCAGTCGTTCGGCTATATTTATAGCAGGTGTTCGGATCGTCCCGTGGGAAATATAGAAATAGCGTGAGCCTTCTTTTTTAACGAGTCCATAACCCGTAGTTGATAAGCCGGGGTCAAATCCGAGGGCAATCATTACTCTGATTATTCCGACATTGCCTCCGCCACAGCCTCATCCGTAATGTCCAGATTTGTATAAACATCTTGGACATCATCCATATCTTCCAGTGCTTCCATAAGTTTCAGCACAGAAGCGGCGGACTTGTTTTCGACGGAGATTAGATTTTTGGGCTTTAAGGTAAGTTTGGCTTCACCGATGGGAAGATTCATCTTTTCAAAATTTTGCAGGACTGTATGCAAATCATTCGGTGCGGTATATACTTCATACATTTCGCCTTCTGTGTCTACATCCTCTGCACCGGCTTCCAACGCCTTTTCCATAATATCATCTTCAGATAAATTTTCTTTCTTAACGGTAATCAGACCTTTCTGGTCAAAATTCCACAACACCGCACCGGCTTCTGCCATTGTCCCGCCATGTTTGGTAACGACATGACGAATATCGGCAACGGTTCGCCGTTTGTTATCTGTCAAAACATCAACGACAATAGCCACACCCGCAGGTCCATAACATTCATAGCGAACTTCTTCGTAACTTTCACCACCTTCACCCGAACCACGCTTAATAGCCCGTTCGATGTTGTCCTTCGGCATATTAGCATTTCGACATGCGATTAAAACGGTGCGAAGTCGCGAATTGGCTTCCGGGTCAGGACCACCCATCTTCACGGCTATTGAGATTTCTTTCGCCAATTTTGAGAAAATCTTTCCTCTTTTTGCATCCAAAGCACTCTTCTTGTGTTTAATGGTAGCCCATTTAGAATGTCCTGACATCGGTTTTCTCCATAATTTCCCTGTTGTTTAAGTTAAACATTATTTTTTTGCTAAATTACAATTATATCAAAATCGAAATTATTATAGCAATAAGATTATAATCATGCACATATTTTTAAGGTTATTTTAACATTTTTCCAATTTATAAATAACAGGTTTTTAATGGCAACCATGACAGAGAAACTAATCCTATTTGATTTTGATGGTGTTATCGCAGATTCTTTTGAAGTTTTCTTCCGCGAATTTACCGCCGCATGCTCAGAAATGGGATTTGACCGATTGAATTCTAAGGACGCCTTCTTAAACTTATTTGAAGGAAATCTTTTATTCAATGTTATCAAGATAGGTTTCCCTCCGTGGAAATTACGCGAATTGTTTAATAGGTTTCAACCGCGTATCGCAAAAGCCAATGATAGCGTCTCTGCTTTTGATGGAATACGGGAAATGCTCCACCATCTCTCCGCAAAATATCCTGTATATATTATTAGTTCTAACCTTACAGAAGCCGTGCAGAGGTTTTTGCTCCGTGAAGGAATTGATAACATTCGGGATATCCTCGGGGCTGATGTGGAAACCAGTAAAGTAAAGAAAATCAAGCGGGTCTGGAAAAAACATCCCAAAGCCATTGCCTATTATATCGGCGATACAAGCGGTGATGTTTATGAAGGCAAAGAAGCCGGGGCTATTACCATTGCAGTAACATGGGGCTGGCACGAAGTAGAACGGCTAACTAAAGCAAAACCCCATCACCTTGTTCATACACCGGAAGAACTGCAACATATCCTTTTATCCGAAACAACCGACTGATACAAACAAACAAAGATATAAAACGCAACTCTTAAAAAGTTAGTCTATTCGATAACGGCAATCTGGTTCCAATCATTTAAGTTTACATCAACAACGAAGTGACCTTCTTCCTTAGTTATCTTAAAATTATGAGGGATTTGTCTCCCTTTCAAATCAAAAAGGAAAACTTGAGGTTCTTTATCCCATGTAAATGTTTTTGAAACAGAAGTTATAATTCGTTCCTCGCCAATCAGATAACCTTCATTGATTTCAACAGGTGTAAATGGGAACATGTGGTTTATGGGTCCATATTCACCAGCCCCTTCTCCTTCCGATGGAATAATATCACCATAATAGTAATACAACAAGCCGTTTCTTAATGCAGTAATTACCGATTTTATAATAATTTCTGCACATCTTTTCTTTCCTTCTTCATTAAATCGTTGCGGTCGGATACCTAAAATAATAGGCGTAGACAGGTGCCCTTTGGCACAGTAGACCGTTAACGGTGGCTTTTTGTCTATGTAGGTCAGTGGATTTGCAGGGTCATTTTCAAATTCAGCAAATCGAAATACTTTTGGGACATTTTGTTCTTCATTAGCACTTGGAAAACTGTTGACTACCGAGATTCCCCCTTTGTTTACAATATAATTGAGGATATCTTTTCTTGCTTCCGCACCCATAAGCCCACAATCGGTATATTTTCGTGTAATTTTTCCCGTTACCTCGTCAATGTCTACCGTATAACCGTCCCATTTCTCATAAGTATGCCTATCAGCTCTTCCAATGGGTCCCCAATTCAGAGTAAATTGGTCAATATACACACCATCCAAACCAACCTCATCCATCAGAAAATCTATCTGATTTTTAAAAAACTTATAGCGGTAATTATCCTTCTCGAGATATACCATTAGATTTAGTGTATCTGCTCTATTCGGATAATAAGTATCTACAATAACTCTGCCATCTTCCGTTTGTAAGATTGAATCCAACCAGCCATTAATACCTGCTTTTAATACCTCGCTTTGTGTTTTATCAAGTATTTCTCCATATTTTCCAGTGCGTGGCATAGAACCTCCCGGAAGGATTTCACCACCTTTAATACTCTGTTTATCTATGGTGTATAAATTAGTCTCCGTTTGACCCAATATCAAAGCATCAGGCTGGGCTTGTTTAATTCTGTCTTTAATAAGTTTCATCTTCTTCTTATAATCTTCCCTTGTGTATATCTTACCCGTCTCTGGATTTATAGTATAGTAATCCAACCATGGACCCACCGTATATATTTTAATTTTCCGTCCGGGTATAACCTGGTCTGAGAAAGCAAACGGTCCCTCAACGGTATGATTTACACCCCATTCTTTGCGCACCTTATTAATAAAGGTAAAATAATCTCCCTTTTGAAACGGATACAATGAAAAATGGAAAGAATAACTCTTGCCCTTGTCCAATCCAAAATGCTTCGTCGTATATTGAAACATATTACGCTTCTTGGATATCTCACCTTGTGCCCGCAGTACATTATCCTCTGCTAAGAAACCTAACGATGTGTCCCTATATGCCATAAAAATAGTTGGATTCTCTGCTACCCCTGCGAATCTTTCTATATCTTCAAGACCCACTATCCTATAATGAACGGGCATATCTTCCAGAATAATTTGATGAGCAATAATAACTCCAATAGGTTCATCATTTTTATTTGTAATAGTTTCTTTGATAATCACTTTCTCGCTCTCTGTGTCAATATTACGGATAATCGAATAATCCTTCCCTGATGCCGTGATAGACAACCGATTATCCGTAAGTTTTCGAACATCTACCTTCCAATCCGGGGTTTTCTCACATGCAGAATCAAAAGAAAGAAAACCTATTTTTTCTGATGGGTATGAATAAGTGCTGACAAGTAGATATTTCCCTTCTCCTGTTTGAATCTCTGTTTCACCCCATTCCCCTATATTAACCGTATAGGCTCCTGTAGAAATACTTTCCTTCGCATTTACCTTTGCATAGGTAGTCATTTCGGGCTTTGAATATTTTTCAACAAACGATTTCGGTAGGTAACCTATCTCAAGGTTTTCAATCACCATATCTATATTTTTGCCCGGAACATTTTTATTCATATATGTATTGACAAAAACAATCCTATTCTTTTCTGCCTTTTCAATTCTCTCATCGGCACCTACCTCAACATAATTAGCCACATCTGAAATATTTAATAAATACAAATACCCTTCTTCTCGACAATCTAATATACGCTCATCTAAAGTTTCACCATTCCCAAAAAAGGTAATAAGCACAGGATAGCCATCCCTTGAACTCCACCATTCTTGTTCGCCAAGCTTTGTCTTAAATACACTTCCGCGATTAATAAGACGATTATATCCACTTGCCTGCTCTGAAAAAGAAGTTTGCTTATCTAATTTTTGTCCATTTATTTCAATTCCCAAATATTCATTCCAACCCCCTGGGGTATCTGTATGCAATCGAGCTTTAAACTTCATAACTAAAATCATATCCATTTTCTTCTCAAATGGGGGTATCTCTAAAGAATATGTACTAAGTTCCGTATCGTAAGAATGTATAACGATAGGATTATCCATCCTCCACACAGGGACAAATATATCCGTTTCACATAAAGAACCCGAATAGGACAAAATACAAGGACAAAGAACGACAAGAAACATTAGAAAACAACTTGCTTCTTTCTTCATAACCTTTTCTCCCTATATAACCACTAAAATCTGTAATAAAGAAATAAATCACTTACTTAAAAACATCTATTTTTAATCTATTATATAAGATTTACCAATAAATTATACTATCCCATCAAAAAAGTTGTCTTTATTCCGTCCAAACCAGGTTAACTCAAATAGAACAAATACAAGCTGTTACCTTTACCCATATTTTACCCATTTGGGAAACTACTTCAGCCTTTTCAGTAATAGCCCTTCCTTCCAGGAATCGGCGATTTCCTCCGCCTCACGAATTTCCTCTTTAGTTAACATCTCGTATAAATTATCCATACAGATCTTAGCCTTACGCGTATCGTATTCACAATAAATTATTTCCTTTTTATCGGATAAAATGTAATAAGCATAAGCTAATACTCTATCCTCTGGCACTCCTTGACTATTTTCATACATATATCCAAGCCACAGCATCGCATCGGCATTTCCTCTTCTAACTGCTTTTTCAAATAATACCTTCGCTTTTGCGTAATCTACAGGCACCCCTTCTCCATAGTAATATAGCCATCCAAGACAAAACATGGCATCGTCTTGCCCTTTTTCCACGGCTTTTTCGTACCAATATATCGCCTTTTCATAATCTTTGGGCACTCCTTCGGCTTTGTTATACATCAAGCCAAGAGAAAACATCGCATCGGCATTTCCTCTCTCCGCCGCTTTCTCATACCACTCTCGAGCCTTGCCATAATCTCTGGACACCCCTTTAGCGTTCTCATACATCAAGCCAAGGGAAAACATCGCATCGGCATTTCCTTTCTCCGCTGCTTTCTCATACCACTCTCGAGCCTTTTTATAATTTTTTCGCACTCCTCTACCATAGTAATATTTTTTTCCAATTATATTCATAGCAAGATGTTTACCTTTATCAGCTAATTGCTTCAATTGCTCCAAAGACATTTCTTTAGCATCGGCATCTTTTGCGATTAGTGAATCCAATAACTGGTAAAAGCCTGTTAATATACTTTTTTTATTCTGTAAATTGGTTAAAGCCCGTTGCGATAATTCTATATCCATACTCTTCGCAATATTCACCTCTAAACCTCGTCGAGCATCTTCCGGTTTGCCTAATTCCTGATATATGGTAGATAAAAATATTCTACCCAAACCATCTGTATCTTCAATATGTTTTTCCGCTGTTCTTGTTAATGTTTCTATCTCCTGCCGTATCTTATCATCTTTTAATTGCAGATCTTGTTGATAAAGGGATTGAATTTGAAGCATACACGCCTTACTATAAATGGGGTCTTTAGTTAAAATATTGCGATGGGTCTCAAAAAACCTTGTTAAGCATTGGTCACGCGTTTTAGCATCGCCTGCTTTGTCGGCTTTCGTAGCATAACTTAACCAAAATGGGGGATAGGATTGATTAAAAACATCACTCTGTTCCAACTTTTGAAAACAGCTTATAGACCTTTTAAGATTTTGTTCCTGTTCCGCTTTCAGGTATTCTCTGATTATGTCTTCGCTAATAATTCTTAAACCTTTCCCTTCAAAGTTATAAACAAAAGAGATATTGAAACACAATTGTAACCATTTCGTCCATAACCTGCTCATCCTTGCTACCATGTTTTTTTCCAGTTCCCATAGTTCCTCTTCCAATTCTTCTATCTCCGACTTAAGTTCTCGATAATTAAAATAAGCACTTATCCCCGATTGAACCAAAGAAATAGGCAATGTTCCAAATAAACTATCCTCCACCCAAATTCCAGCAACATTTTTCCACAATACCCTTCTTTTTTCTTTTTCCAATTGATTTAAAACCTCTTCCCGTTCATTATTAGATAGTGTGAATTCCCCAATTTCATCCATGATTTGTTTATAAAGATTGTTAATGTCTCTAACAGAACTTAATTTTCTCTTAATCAGTTCAAACTTCAGATTTCTGATGATATTATTATATTCCAGGTCTAAGAAAACACGGTCCTGAGTTCCAATAATCTTATAAATAGACACCGACATCAAATTCAAAGACTGTGCAAGACAAATGGTATCTTCTTCGGCTATATTGATATGAAAACTTCCAAACATAATATATTCCTCCTTTTTTTAATATTTTACATAAATACCTTCCTTTTATTTTAAAACAGTTAACTTTTTATTTTCAAGCATTAAACAAATAAATTTTTTAAATACGAATAGTAATAATAATTGTTTTTTATTTGTTACACTATAGGGGCAAGGCTAATAGGGCGATTGCCAATCGCCCCTACAAGACATTTTATAATGGCGCAAAATTAAATACCCAAAGCGGGGACGCTTCTGGGTATTTAATTCGTCATACATTCGTGGCGACCTTGCCAAGGAGGCGGGTTTTTTGGGGGACTTATGGGACAGATGGGGCATATGAGACACATGGGACGAATGAGACGAAGGGGACAGATGGGACGGATGGCAGAGGAGACGAACGGGACGGATGGGGCATAGGGACGGATGAGACAGATGGGACGGAGGGAACAGAGAGGCGGATGGGACGGATGAGACGGATGCAGAGGTGACGAATGGGACAGATGGGACGAATAAGACGAAGGGGACGGAGGAGACTAATGAGTCGGGGGGATTAGATGAAAAGTTCACCTTATAAAAACATAAATCGGCTGGATATGTCCCATGTCAATCTTGATTAAATTTTGTATCTATTTAACTTAAAGTGATTATCTATTTCAATCCACCAAGAGGATGGAGGTTAAAATGAGTGTATATAAATCTTCACTCCGATGATTATACCGAAATTCTAACTCTTTGAGGTAATACTCAAAATATCGAACACTTACCCCATGAAATTTCATCAACCGCTCCTTCGCATA
>AWNW01000011.1 GCA_000493945.1 Candidatus Hydrogenedens terephthalaticus JGI OTU-1 | reverse complement strand
TAGATTCTCAATAACGCAACCAATGCGTGATAGGCGAACGATTAATAGGGCATCTTCAAATGTTTTCAGATCGTTTACAGAGAAATAGAAAAAGTCATAGATAAGATGCTTTATTATCCATAAAGGCACTCGTTGTTGGTCAGATAACATTTTTTTTACTTCAAGAACCGCCGAAGAAGGTTCTGCCAATTCCCAGAGAGGAGATTCGATAAGAGTTTGGTAATTTTGCATAAGTTGTGGACTGAAAACTTGAAAGGCAGGTGCCGCAGGAATAAATCGTTCAACAGGATATATATCCCTTGTTGACCATGTGAACCAGATGAAGAAAAGGAGAATAATTAGAAGAAATAACTTAAATAAAAACATCAAGAAACCACTTTTGTGTCTTCGCTTTCGCGTCCCAAATCCACTATATACACGCATGGTTTCGCTCATAAAAAATATCAATTCCCTGATTCTATAGGTATAAATTCCGAAGGATTTCCGTCGTTATTCCTGACAGATAGCCAGATTTTATTTTCTGTCGGTTCAAAGATTACGCTCAAACGGCTATTTTCGTTCCATATTTGAGCAGGAGAAGTATCCTGATTATCAAAGGATGTCATAATCGTTTTGAGTTCTTCCGTACTGATAATTCGTTCATCTTCCAATTTTTTTAATAGTTTTGAGTATCTTTTTACCGTAGTTTCCGTTGCATTTGCAATTGAACCACAACCTAATAAGACGCCCTGTTTATAGAGGTTCTGAGCAAGAGTATCCTCCGGTTTCGGTGCTGGTAATAGGAGTGTAGTCCATTTCCCTTTATTATTCTTGCCTGCCAGGAGAATGTGATATGTATGCTGGATAGTTATTTTAGACACTTCTTCCACTGCCGATTCAAGGGTGCTGCATGTAGACAAGATATGCTTCACAGTAAACTCCGGACCCAGTGTGTCCTCCGACAGGTTTGTTTTTATAGAGGCATCACGTGTTATAGATAATACAATACCGTCTTTATTCATTCCAGATATTGTCCCATCAAACCACGGGAAACCAATTTCAATGAAATTTATTCCGTTGGCAGGTTGATGTCGAAATATAACCGGTAATTCATTGATTGCCCAGTCAACTGTATGCGCAACAAGGACATCCTTTGCCCCTGCCCGTTCCCCGAAAATAGCAATGGCAGTACATAGAGGTGTATCAAATAACGGATTATATGATTGAGCATTCTGTAAATTGATAGCATTTTGTAGTAGCCAGATTTTGTCAAAAGGCATTTCTGCGCCATCCGAAATGCCTATGAGTTCATCAATTATCTCTGGATGTATTTTCTTTGCCCATGGACGAATACTAATTGCCATAGCGGGCAAAATTAAAGAACTCATATTTATCCAGTATGATGGGATAGAAGAAAAGAAACCTTTTTCGGGCAGGTATCGTCCTTCCAGCACAGGTTTTTGTATTAACTCTTCAAATCGCTTCTGAATTTGTTCCTTTGAAAATTTTCCTCGTGCATACCCTCTTTCGTAAGAAGTTCCTGATAGGTTTACAATAGAAATATCTTGATTTGTCTTGTCTATTTGAGGAAAATCAACCGTTGGATTTTGTAATTCGGGCTTTTCTATCCCTAATAGAGACAAACAGGTATTCAATACCCATTTCTCAGCTTGAGGTCCGAAGAAATGAGCCCCTGCCTCATAAGTTTTATCAAAAAGAAGATGTTTGGGGACAAAATACACGAGATAATCATTAGCCAGACCTACCGTAAAATGGGTCTTATATCCTGCCCCTAACGCATACTCGCGAAGTCGGAGGGCAAATTCCACACATAATTCCCCCGGGAAAAAAGAAATAGCCAATCCGTTTACATGTAGCGAATGGAACAGCACCTTTTCCGGGAAAAAGGTCGCAATACTCATTGGCAAAAGTATTTCTTGTGCTGTCAATTGTAATTTTGCATCGGACAGGGTTACATTCTTCTGTGCTTCATAAACACGCTGTGCTAAAAGTCTCCCTACTTTTTCAGTTCGAGCCCAGCCGGAGCTTTGTTCGGGGGATTGAATGGTTTGATTTCCTTCGGCACCGTTTAGAAAAAACGGGACACAACCCGGTGAAGCCAGTGCTTCTATTTCAAGATAATAGTATCCCGGATAATCAGATGAAAAGGAATAAAAATCTTCATCCCCTATAGATGTGGGATGCCCTGCCATATTAGCGATAATCGCAATCTCATTCCCGTTTGCATCCTCAATCACAATAAAACCGATTTGTGGGTCCATCGGACCCCCAGGATAACGACGATTACAGGTTAAATCGTTTTGCTGAATACTGCCATAACCCAACACAGCATTTTGTGCTTTCCCCTTTGCATCGCGAAGAGCCTGACTGATAATCCGTGCGGTGCGTTCTACAAGTTCAGGGATATACCTGCCGGAAACAAAACGGATAGGATAACTTTTACACATTCCCCCGAAACCATTATGAGTATGCGTTGCTGTCATGATAATATTTTGAGGCGGAAAATTCTCAGGTGCCATCGCAATAACTTTTTCTCTCAATTCACGGTCAACAGCACACAAATCCAAACTGATAAGAAATAATTCGGTTTCATCATCAGCGAGATAAAGGACATGAGCCCATAAAGGGTCGTGAACTGCCCTCGCTCCTTTGCCTAATCTCGCTCCATAACCATTCAAAGGCACACCTAAATCCGGTGTAATTTCCGCTTTAACCGCCCCCGCTTTTAATGCCACCGCATGAAAAGGATACAGAAATAATACAGAGAGTATGAAACATAGAATAAAGACTTTATACAAAAAGATATTTCGATTTTTCATAGTCATTTCTCATCTTTATAATCCCTTATTCTATCACTAATGATAAACAATAAGCGACTGTAATAGAGATAAGACAATTGGGCAAAAAAGAGTTCTAAAAGGAAATATCATATGTTACCAAAGGCTTTAATATCAAAACTTACTATATTTACTTAGCATTCACCATTATTTTCTCGATAAAAATAGGCATTATGATAAAAAATTTCTACTATGGATGGCACAAGTTTTAATTGTGTTTCTCCATTTTGAGGTAGGTTGTTATTCACATTATTCTGAGCATTAGACTCCGAATTATTCAGCATTTCAGATTTCTGTTCATTGGAATTCTCAGATGTATTATTTTGACTGTTGCTCAGAGTCTTTTTTTCTCTTATCCTCACCACACACAGATTTCCATACTCATTAGTTATCGTATGAATAAACCGACATTCTGGAGTAGTTATATCCCAATCCTTGTTAATTTCTTTTTTTTATTTTTTCACTACTTTCACAAGTATCGAAAATAAGAAGAACCAGAAAGTCTACCGTGTAATTAGAAAGGTAACCAACAGATTGGCTTAAACTATTTTGTATATTAAATCTCCCACTGTTACCACTACTGTCATTTTTTATGACTTTGCACTCAACCAAAAAATCAATCAGAGATTCTTCAATGCATAATTCACAGTAAGCATCATCAGGTCCTCCGTTGTAGCCAAAAAGAAGTATAGAACTATTTTTTTCATCCAGTTTTTTCTTTAGAGTTTTATTATCAATAGTTATTCCTTTTTTCCAGATTTTAGGATTACTAGAAGAGAAAAGTATTTTCAAATATTTTGTTAAATAATCTCTATTGAATAAATTTTCTACACTCATGTTTCCTTTTATTAAGTCGTCTATATTCTTTGGCCATTTTGCTTTCATAAAGGCTTTGAGAATTTTATCTATTAGAACTATATTCTTTTTACTGATTTTGAGGTTCTCGGTAATGATTAGTAGTTCACCATTTTTTAAGGGTTCCCAGTCCTCATCAGATGTCATCTTTTCAGAGGCGATAATAACTGCTTTTTCATCTGCTAACTTTTTCTATTTCTCTGTAAACGATCTGAAAACATTTGAAGATGCCCTATTAATCGTTCGCCTATCACGCATTGGTTGCGTTATTGAGAATCTATATTCCTGGACGCAACCTATAGAAATAGATTGGGCAGGTGGATTAAACTTACGGTATCTACCGGAACAAAAATTGTATTATGCCCGTAAAGGAAGGATATTACTCCTATCACCCAATCGTGAAACATTGGTTCAATCCATCACACAAAAGGGAAATGCGAAAACGGAAACAGTCCTTGCGGCTGAACTTATGAGAAATCAGGAAAAACATTTAGCATGGGGAACTTTTACACCGCAACAGGAGGATTTTCAAGGGCTATTCTCTCAAATCCATTTCTATCTCACCTTGATGCAAAACCAATTAGCACTTAAATGTGAAACAAAAATAACCCCGGATATGGAAACTCCATGGACAGTTTTACTTACAGAGGTCGTATCATCTCCCTTACAGGAACCGGCGGATGCACTTTTTTCCTGTTCTCTGAACACGGGTGTCCCGATCAAAACATGGTTCCGTGCCTTTGAAACTATACCGAAAGCCAGCATTGTCCTGCCTTCTGACAACCCAACAGAAATTCCCTTTATGGAGTGGATAAAATCCTTTTCGCCTTTTGTTAACAATGAATTTCACATTGCATTGGATTCTTTCTATACAGACGAAATTATTCCTTTTATACCTAAGTATTGTGTGATTGCAAAAACAAACCCCAATATGTGTGAAAACATCGTTCAGGCAATTATGGACCCTACTATTATTATACTCGGAGAAAAAAATAAGGCTCTGCCTGCTTCCAATTCCAATGAATATATTATCCCTCTTATCGGTAGTTCTCAAACAGATTTGCGTATTCAATGTGCAGAGGGTTCATTACTATTTGCTAATAACAAAGAATTACAAAATCAAGTAATAGAACATATAAAAAATAAACCTGCTCCAAATGAAGGTAATTACTCACTGATATTGCATATAAGACCTGAAAAACTTATTACAGAAATTGATAACGCAATTACAGTCTTTACAGAATCAAATGTGTTGCAATTTCATGACCCGAAAAAAATTAATGATTTATTCAATAAAATTAAGTTATTCAAAGAAATCAAAATTAAAGTAAGTCTCAACAAAGGGCAATTAAAAATTGCAGGCATAGCAGAATTCAACAATAAAATCATAAAAACAACCCAATAATAAAAATATCATAATATACTGTTTATCAATAACTTAAAGAGATAAAACACAATCATTCAAAAAATATGGTAAAATATTTAAAAATTATTTACAAAATATGTTGAAATTAACATTGAAATTTGATAAATTATATTCATGTTTTTATAATGTTATTTTTTATTAAGGAGTAAGGATTTTATGGATAGTGAATGTTGCTACGGTAAAGCATTCTTATCCGTAGGTTGTAACCGTGAACTGTTCTTAAGTAATCTTCGCCAGCATGTTAATTTTCCCCTCGATAACTACATAATTGATGAAATGATACGGTGTCTGTGTGAATTCTCACCGAATCACATCAAAGTCCTGCACAAAAATATCCTGCAGAAGTTAGAAATAGAAAAGCATATCTGGATTGAATCCGAGAAGCAAGGTAGAAATGTTAGAACCGAAGCCACATACGATTGGATAATCCGATACGCCCATGTATTTAACTCCTGGTATGAAATGGAATATGGGAGCAAGTTCCAAAGCAACCTATACGATAAATCATATTCAGATATGCAATTTGCAAAATAATCAAATTCTCCGACGACCTACAAAAGAATCTGTTTTTTTTCGGGAACCGTTTCGGTATTGGCAAAGAACTTATCCGATAACTGACCAATCCCTTCTAAAGAATTCATTTTTTTTCGATATGATTTTGCATAACAAATTATCCACCCAATACCGACCGGTAGTTAGATACTCCGGGGAAATACAAACTCCTCTCACCCTGCTTTTAAAACAGGTATACCACTAAGGTATACCACTTAAAAAAGATTAAATTTAGATGAACAACTATGGTACATAGGTAAGACATAGTTTTAAACTATGAAGAACACCAAAAATAGGAATGAACAAAGAGAGGGAATATCTCACAACTTGACATACGCTACTTTTCCTCTTCGTAGAATAGATTTAAATTAGTAAAAAATCATAACCACGAATTCCACGAATAGACATAAATAAAAACGAATGAAAAAAAACATCATGCATTATTTTGTTCAATGTAGCTGAAGCGTCCCCGCTTCGGGTATTTTTAAGTGGATAAATCTCTCAGCCACAAAGGATGCAAAGACTTTGCACAGAGTTCACAAAGGAGGGGCGAAACCTGTTTCGTCTCCACCTTCTCTGTGTCCTTTGTATAAAGTTTCCTTTATGGTTTATTTTTTTACCCCAAGAACCTTGCAACGAAGTAAGACACGGCATGCCGTTCCCCTACGCTTGAGAAAAAAATATAAATCTGTTACCTATGTCCTATCGTTAATCAAACAATGATAGATATAATTTGCCTGTGTATGTGGTTTTATTCTGTTTTAAAGATTGTTTGTTGGCTCTGTAGGAGGCATAGATTCTCTTGATTGCGGTATAGAGTAAAACGCTACAGCAAGTAATACCCAACCGACATACATTGCCAGTGCACCCAGCCCGAATAATATAATAGCCACAGTACCCCAAAAAACAAAATTCCCTGCTAAGTTAAAAAGATTCACACAGGTATACTGCCCCAAAAGGTCTATACTCTGTTTGTAAAAATAAGCACTAATTACCATTACAACATAGAAAATTATTATTGCAAAAAATATCCCAATTCCGAACATAACCATACCTGCATCCTCGCTTCCTGAGGACTCCGATAGCAATATCGCTGGAATAAGAGAGCCTAAACCCAAAATAAGAGCAATGGCTATCCCCACAAAACTCATTACCCAGCCGATAAGAAATTTGTTAAAAATATTTTTATCATTATAAATTTTGGAAAAATTGTACAAGGAAATAAGTAGCATAATAATTCCTGCTATACTCAGTAGAAACCCAATGTATGGGATAGGCGTTAATAACATAAACACGGTTCCCAATAAACCCAAATTTTTTTCTTTTCCATCGTTGTTCATAATTCATGTCCTTTTTTAATTAATGTTATATGTCATAGTTATATGTCATACATAACAGTATATATAAATCTATAAAAAAAACAAAAAAATAAAACCGAATTTATATTGATTTCATGTTTTCAATATAATATAAAAAATATAGATAGATATAAGGAGTTATGTTTTGGAAGTTAAAGTATATGAGATCACACCTTTTTTAGTAAACACTTATATTTTGATTGATAATGGGGAAGCCATTGTTATTGACCCCGGTGAGGATAATTTACAACTAATTAGGGATTTGGGAAAATTAAAAGTAAAAGCAGTTATAAATACTCATTGCCATATTGACCATTGTGGGGGTAATGGCGGCGTTTGTAAAGCGACATCGGCACCTTTATTAATGCACCCGGAAAGTGAGGTTGTACTTCAAACATTGGGTCAGCAGGCACTTCTATTCGGAGTCCCTTTCCAGGCATCTCCTCCGCCGGATGGCTATTTGCAGGAAGGGGATGAAATACAAGTAGGCAACTTAACATTGAAGGTGTTATACACCCCGGGACATGCCCCGGGACATATCTCCCTTGCAGGAGATGGCTTTGTCTTTGTTGGCGATGTCCTTTTCCAGGGTTCGATTGGTAGAACCGACTTACCCGGTGGAGATTTTCAAACTTTAATATCGTCTATAAAGGAAAAATTATTCCTTTTGCCAGATGATACTGTTGTTTACTCGGGTCATGGACCTGCAACCACTATAGGAGAGGAACGAAAATACAATCCTTTCGTAGGTGAATATTAAGGAATTATTCATGACATCTCTCTTTATGCTATGCATATTAGCGGTTTCCTCCGCGGTGCCTTTCGAAGTAACAATTACTCCCGACCAGGTCTTGCCGATAACCTATACAAACGAACCTCTTATAGTAAGTGTTTCAGGTCCACCAAATACCCCCTTCGATATGCTCATTACAATTGCAAAACCTGATGGTGAAACCCTCACTCAATTACAACCCAACAAGCCATCTACTTATCTGAACGGGAAATATTGGGTAACGGTGCCTGACCTACCTGCTAACCGTGGATATTTTATTTCAAATATATCTATCAGATATAAAAATGAGACGCATAATTGGGAAATCCCTTTCTGTAGAATAGATAGAAATACGGATAAGGCAATCGCCCCTCCTTTTGTTCTACACAATCCCGACGGAGCCGGGTTATATCTTGCACAAATGCAAGGAATTAAAGAGGTGGCTTTTGATAGCAACACATCCAACCTTCTTGAACAGGTAAAAAAAGCGGTTTCTTTCGGATACCGAGTTACAATTGTTTTCGATGTAGACAAGAATGCTTCTCCTACAGATATTTTTGAAGATTTAAATAACAAAATAGGTGGTTTGGTTAGTGTTTGGGAAATTGCAGGCAATTATACACCGGAACAACTCCGAAATTTCTTTGAACGGGTCAGAAAAACCAAAGGTATTGCTACCTTCCGCATCTCGATTTCCAATATCGAAACCTTGCCTATGCTTCTTTATTCCGTTCCGGAGGGGATAGTTAATGAGATTTCTTGGTGTGGGCATTCTTTTACCATGGAAGATTTAAAACAATTAAAAGATACGATCATTTTACACAGAGGGGAAGGGACACCTTTTTCTTTGCGTTTCGATACAGAAAATATTTCTTCTAATCCCATAGAACTGATACAACAAATATGGATTGCCAAATATGCCGGCGTTCGGACAATAACACTTCCCTATTCCGCATTGGTGAAGGATGGAAATATCTCACAACTATTTTCCTTTCTATGCGGAACTACGCGTGTATGGGCGGAGGGTATCGAACCTTTAGGCTGGTATAGCCGTTCCGAAACAACAAACGCTTTCGTTTTCCATGCTTTTTCCCAATGGATTATGATTTTCTGGGGAACGGGACCTCTGAATATAACAGGAGAAGGGCTTGCTACAACACAATTTTTTGATAGTTATGGTAACCCTTCCACACTTCCACAAGTAAACGAGAACTCGCTGATTTTAGATGGAAAACCTTCTCCGCAGTATCTAATAGGTAATGCTTACGAAGTGCTTTACACCACCGCGGTTAATGAATTAAAATCCATAGCGGAGGAAATGAACATCACGGAATTTTCCTCCCTGCGAAACCCCGTAATTTCTGAGGCATTAAAATCAATAACACAAGACCCTAAAAACAATCAAAACCGTGTGCATGTATTAAACCTATTTCGGGAATTACCTCGTATCGAAGAACAAAAATCAGATACCTACGAGGCACAGGCTCAGAAAAGACTTTTTATAGCGAAACTCTCCGACTTCTTACGATGTGTTTGCATTACAGAACAATATCGGGGTGAACCTTTCCGCGAGCCCCTGCTGGATATTATCGCTCGTAGTGAAGAACGACTTACAGAATATCTGACAGGCTCCTCTTCCTCTTCTGAAAAAGATTACCGTGCCAACTGGATATTAGAAGAAGTCCACCAACTCATTGACCGTGCAGGAAAAATAACTTCTAACGGCAAAAGAATTGAAGCGGTAGGTTTAGCCTATTTAGCAGAAAGCCGAGCCCAATCCTTAGAATTTTTACGGCAAAACCCAATAGCAAAAGAAGTAAACAAAACTACGGCACCAGCAACAACAGTGATAGCCAAAAAGGAAGAAAAGGCAACTTTAACGCCGCCTCCTCCACCAACCCCAGAGAAACCAGCAAAACAAGAAACACCCAAAGTCCCAGCAGAAAAAGAAACCCCACCCAAAACTACCGGACCTCTGGAGCATACTGTAAAGAAAGGAGAAACAATATCTTCTATATGCAAACTTTATGGCATTACAGAAGACGAATTTTGCTCATGGAACGGTGTCCGTAAAGGGGCAACATTAAAAGCAGGGAAAGTCTATAAAATTCAGATAAATAGAACACAAAGAGAGGAAGAAACCAAACCCGCTGCCCCATCTACACCTATACCCAAATGGGAAGGAACAGAATATACCGTTATGCCGGGTGATTATCCAGGATTAATTGCTAAAAATTTAGGCGTATCAACCGCAGAATTGCTTAAGGTCAATAACCTGACAGAGAAATCCAAACTAAAAATAGGACAAAAATTAAAAGTGCCCTCTTCCAAACCACAAGAAGTAGAAAAACCGACAGAAACATCTACTCCTAAGAAAGAGGAAACCCCTGAAAAAGCACCTGAAACCCCTCAAACATCTGCTCCTGCTCCTGAAACCGATAAGCCCGTCCAGGAAACATCTTCTCCAGAAGAAGTTCAGACTTACAAACTCAACCCAGGAGATACTCCTGCAATTATAGCCAAAAAATTCGGTATCCCTGTGCAATCATTGATGGAATACAACAACATCAAAGACCCTACAAAACTACGAGTCGGACAGGAATTGAAAATTCCACCTTCAAAATCTGAAAAAACTCAAAAACAATCACCTGAAACCCCGGAACAAAAAGAAAAAACGACCGAAACCAAAACTGTGGAAGAGCAAAAAGCCACAGAACCTATAACCCATATAGTCGCAAAAGGTGATAATCCGTATATCATTAGCAAAAAATACGGAGTTCCATTAGATGCTCTATTAGAAGCCAATCAATTAACACCCCAGTCAACGCTCCACATAGGACAAAAACTCATCATCCCCCCTAAGAAAAAAGAATAAGGAAGAACTATATGACATAGGGTGGCGGATGGGACGAATGGGACTTATGGGACACATGGGACAGATGAGACATTATAGGTATTAATGTAGCACAGACATTCCTGCCTGTGTTTTTTATATCCTCTTCCCTCCTCTGTGAACTTTGTGTAAAATTCCCTCCGTGTCCTCTGTGGTTAATTCTTTTAGAACAAAGTGAACAGAGACTTTACCTTAAATTGTTTCTTTGGATTTAACTGAAATACTATAATTAATATTTACTTTACCAATTTTGGAGAAAGATATGTTTCTTTATTTTATTTTTTTAATGGGAATATTAGGTGCTGATAACGAGCCTTCCCTGCAAGAAGCCATAAAGAGTGATGAGGTTCAAATTCATGAAAAGGAAGAAAACACGGATAATGAGATACCTTCAAAAGAGAAAAAGACAGAAGATGAACTACGATTAAAAATCAGTCAACTGTTTTTAATTACATTACAGGGGACACATGGAACATTACTCGGGGACCGTAATTTTTTGTCTCAATATACACCCGCAGGGGTCGTAATCCCTCAGATTATTGAACCCAAAAGAGCAGAGGAATATATTGCGGGGTTAAGGTTTTCTGTTCGCAATGAAGGGTTGCCATTGTGGTTAGCAGGTGATTTATATGATGTGATTGAACGCGAACGGGGAGCCCCATCTCCTTATATCAACCTGCCACCTTTATTGGCTCTTTCTGCAAATCCGGACGCCACCAATATAGAAAAAATTATCCGCCTATGGAAGAGTTATATTCAGGGTTTAAAATTAAACATGATGTTAGGTCCCCATTTAAGTCTGGCATCCTTACTACCAAAAGCCCATAGTAATCTACAATCTTTGGGTTCTAATGCTCAGACAGCATCTGAAGTGGCTGTTCAAATGTTCGACCTCTGGAATTTACCTAAAATACTTATGGTTCCTATGGACTTTCCCGGGGGTCAAACAAATCGGGAAGGTGTACAGCCAGCCGTATTACTTACACCAGAGCAATACCTGATAGATAATGACATTTTGCCCTATAAACAACTAATTGATAAAGGTTGTCCTATCATTCATGTGGGAACAACTTTAGTCCCAACATTAGACCCGCAGGGCAAACCGGCTTGTATTTCGAGGGCGGTAATACACGATTGGCTCCGTAATAAACTGAATTTCAAGGGTGTTGTTGTAGCCGGACCCTTAGACGCGCCGGAGGTTTTGCAGTTTATGGACCCATCGGAAGCGGCTCTGGAAGCATTAAGAAACGGTGCTGATGTTTTATATTATCGTGGACCATCAAATACTGCTGCGCGTGCTATTGACCGTGTTTATTATGCGGTTCAACATCAGGAAATTTCGGTATCACAGATTGATGAAGCCTATACTCACATCAAAGCACTGAAAGACATTCAGTTCTCTGATAAAAGTACTTCTTCAAAAAAGGAAAAAGAAGTAAAACCTACAGAATTGACGAAAACAGGTGGCGATATTTTTGATGATTCGTATTACATCTTAAAAAACTCAATCACACTGGTGAGAAATAATGGTAATGTTTTGCCATTGACAAAAGGTTCTGTCGCAGGTATAGGTATAACAGGACCCGTAGGTGTTAAAGAATTGGCTGAATCCTTGCAAAAATATCATAAAAATATCGGCTTACAACCGATGCCTTCATCACTTCGGCTGGGTTATTTGCAAACATTCGAGATAGAGCGTGCCGAAAAGAATATAGGAAAAGCCCCGGTGGTAATATGCATTATTGTTTCCTCCTTACGATTAGCGGAACAAGAAGAATTGATTAACCGACTGAAAGAAAAAGGGTCAAAAATAGTAGCCATTGTTTTAGGACACCCTAAGGCGCTTTCCTGTGCCAAAAGAGCAGATGCTATTTTAATTGCCTATGCAGAACCCCCTGCTTATCAGATTGCTATAAAGGCTATTTCGGAAACCCTTGTAGGTTTTCCCGCTTTCCGTTTTCGCTCGATAATGCACGACATATCTCTGAAACCTAATCAACCTTATACATTCTCTTTGAAAGAACTTATTGCTATGCCTCCCGGTAAGTTGCCTCTATCCGTGGGTGAAGATTTTCCCGAAGGAGCCAGTTTAAGTTTTCCGGTGGACACCATGATTAAAAAATGTGAGTGGACAATACAGGGAAAAGATAAATTCAAAGAACCTTCTTTTACATTTACTTTCCCCTCACCAGGCGAATATACTGTTGATTTACAAGTACAGGGACCCGACAAACAAGTTCAGACAAAAACCTATACATTAACAGTAAAATAAATTTCTGACTTTTTTATATAAAAAACATGATTGGCTATTCGTTTATATATTGTTACCGTTTTACAAAGATTTTAATCTCTTTATTTAAATAAGGATTTGTTGTAGAATATATATAACACAACAAAATAGGATTTCGGGTTATGAAAAAGTCTCTTACATTTGTCATTGTTATTTTGTTTATATTTTCAATAGTCAATGCTGCGCAATCGGAAGAAAAAGCAAAGTGTAAGGTTATAGAGGTTTTAGAAGGGGATTCCTTTGTTGCACAAACAACGGGAGACAACTCTCAAACGATGAAAATTCGGATATATGGCGTGGATAGTCCTGAAGAAGGACAGAATTTTTATACCGAAGCAAAACAGTTTCTCAAAGAAAAAATCGGGGACAAGGAAGTAGACATAGAAATCCTGACAACGGATAATTTAGATTATCGCGTGTGTAATGTCCTGACGGAAGACGGAGAAAATATAAGTGAAATTTTAATAAAAGAAGGGTACGCCTGGTGGGATGATGAAAACGCTAAGGATGCCCTAACACTTAAAAAACTTTGTGCAGAGGCTATCCGAGAAAAAAAGGGGTTGTGGGCAGACACTTCTCCACTGTCACCCCGTGATTATCGTAAAAGCAAGGGCTTAACCCAAATTTCCTATAAAACAGAAAAGAAAGTTGAAGAGAAAAAAGAATCGGAGAAAGAAAAGACGGTCTTAAAAGCAAAAGGGAATGAAGTATATACGGGGACTTTCTCTTCTACTGTACCTGTTATTGATGCCTCAAAAATTAATTTTAATGATACAAAGATAGATCCCCAACAACTACTGATGAAACACACACCAACAGTCGCCCGTGATGAAACAGGAAAACCAATTGGGCTTGCCGTTCCTAATATTAACCAAATACCGTATGCAAACGCCTTTGGCTTTCAGGACGGAGATATTATCTCCTCTGTGAACGGCTACCCTATTACAGATTTTTCACAAGCATTGCCGTTGTATGAAAAACTCAAAGGGGTAAAGGAACTCAATGTTCAAATCATACGAGGAGGCAAACCCATAAATATTCCTATACGCCTTCCATAGATGTAACAGGTCCGACGGATTAGATACAGACGCGTTAAAATCCATCAGACAGGCAATTTTTTTTGCAATTTTGCATTTTTTTCTTTATAATTATATACCCGTGGGAAGTCCGCGGGGTCAAAAAATATAATCCATTATTTATTTTCATATTGGGATATTTGTCTATGCAAGAAGAGGAACGGATTACCGAAGGTTTATCGTTTGACGATATATTATTAGAACCTGCTTATTCGGCTGTATTACCCCGTGATACGGATGTAAGCACAAGACTGGCTGGAAATATTAAGTTAAATATTCCTATCATAAGTGCGGCAATGGACACCGTCACGGAGTCCCGTCTCGCTATTGCCATTGCAAGAGAAGGGGGTATCGGCATTATTCATAAAAACTTAACCATTGAGGAACAGGCAACGGAAGTTGACCGTGTAAAAAGGTCTCAATCCGGTGTAATTACCCATCCTTTTACTTTATCACCCGATAAAACACTTGCCGATGCGGAATCCCTGATGTCCCGATACAGAATCTCCGGTGTCCCGATTACAGATGAAAAAGGAATTTTAGTCGGGATACTTACTAACCGCGATTTACGATTTGAAGAAGATTTCACAAAAAAAATATCTGAAATAATGACCCCTAAGGAACGAATTGTAACAGTGCCACCGGGAACTACTTTAGAAGAGGCAAAACGAATTTTACATAAACATCGTATCGAAAAATTACCTGTGGTAGACGACCGTGGAAGGCTTATTGGGTTGCTCACTGTAAAGGATATTATTAAAGCACGGGATTTCCCAAATCGTTGCGTTGATGATATGGGTCGGCTACGGGTCGGCTCTGCAATTGGTGTGGGAGAGGAAGAAATAAAACGAGCCGATGCATTGATCGAAGCCGGTACCGATGTCCTTGTCATTGATTCCGCTCATGGACATTCTGCCCTTGTCATTGAAATGGTTGCAGCCGTTAAAAAGCGACATCCCCATATTCCGATTATCGCCGGTAATGTAGTTACAGGTGAAGGGGCTATGGCACTAATAGATGCCGGCGTAGACGCCGTCAAGGTAGGAGTAGGACCCGGGGCAATATGCACAACCCGTGTAGTTACTGGTGTAGGCGTGCCACAGATAACAGCAGTGTTAAATGTGGTGCGTGTGTGTAAACCGAAAAATATCCCCGTGATTTCCGATGGAGGTGTTAAATACTCCGGCGACATTGCCAAAGCCATCGCCGCAGGTGCAGATACCGTGATGATAGGTAGTTTGTTCGCTGGAACAGAAGAAAGTCCCGGTGAACGGATTCTATATGAAGGAAGAACCTATAAGTTGGTTCGAGGTATGGGTTCCATCAAAGCCATGCAAAAGGGTAGCAAAACACGGTATATGCATTTTGATACGGAACCAACCAAACTTGTGCCAGAAGGAATTGAAGGACGTGTTCCTTATCGCGGTGCATTGGCAGATGTAATTCATCAATTGGTGGGTGGTCTTCGTGCCGCAATGGGCTATTGCGGCTGTCCCAATATAAAATCATTACAAGAAAATACAAAATTAGTGCGAATTACATCCGCAGGAATTAAAGAAAGTCATCCGCATGATGTAACTATTACAGAAGATGCCCCCAATTATCAGATACCGAGGTAACCCATTATGGAATACAAAGGACCTGTTATTGTTGTTCTTGACTTTGGCGCTCAATATAGCAAACTCATAGCACGACGCATTCGAGAGGCGGGCGTTTACAGTATTATCCTTCCTTACAATGTACCTCTGGAAAAGATTAATACCCCAAATTTAGCAGGCATTGTATTAAGTGGTGGACCTGCCAGTGTCCATCAACCCCATGCTCCTTTGCCAAAATTGGAAATTTTTGATTTACAGGTTCCTATATTGGGTATTTGTTATGGCGTTCAGATATTCGCTCAACTGCTTGGTGGAAAGGTAGAACCCGCTCACCAAAAAGAATATGGCATCGCCTATCTAAAACACAAAGGAAATTCAGAGTTGCTAAACGGTGTCCATAAAGAAACACCTGTCTGGATGAGCCATGGTGACCAGGTAACCGCAATTCCACCCGGTTTTATCACGATGGGGGCAACGGAAAACTGCCCCTATGCGGTAATTGGCAATCCAGAACGGAGATTTTATGGGGTGCAGTTTCACCCAGAAGTAGTGCATACACCGGAAGGGCAAAAAATCATATCCAACTTCGTCCATACTATCTGCCAGACAGATTCAACATGGACTATGGGCAATTTCATAACGCAAACGATTCAGGAATTGCGTGAAAAAATCAACGGGAAGAAAGTCTTATGTGCCCTTAGCGGAGGTGTTGATTCCAGCGTTACGGCGGTGCTGTTACATCGTGCTATCGGAGATAATCTGCATTGCGTATTTGTAGATAACGGGTTATTGCGTAAAGGTGAGCCCGAGATGGTAGAAAAGGTATTCCGCGATAATTTTCATATAAATCTACATTGTGTTAAGGCACAGGAACGGTTTCTATCCGCCCTTAAAGGAATAACAGACCCAGAACAAAAGCGAAAAATTATCGGCTCGTTATTCATTGAAATATTTGAAGAGGAAGCCAAAAAGTTAGGAGACCTATCTTTTCTTGCTCAGGGGACATTATACCCGGATGTTATCGAATCCGTATCTGCTACGGGAGGTCCTTCTTCTACCATCAAGAGTCATCATAATGTTGGTGGACTTCCTGAAAAGATGAATTTACAATTAATAGAACCGCTCCGTGAATTATTCAAAGATGAGGTCCGAGATGTGGGCAAACAATTAGGGATACCGGATGAAATTATACATCGCCATCCATTTCCGGGACCCGGTCTTGCCGTTCGCTGCATCGGCGAAGTAACGGCGGAAAGATTGGATACCCTACGAGAAGCCGACGCTATATTCATTGAAGAAATTCAGAGAGCCGGCTTATATAACCAAATATGGCAGGCTTTCGTTTGTTTACTTCCCGTTAAAAGTGTTGGTGTGCAAGGTGACGAACGAACTTACAAAGAAGTATGCGTCCTTCGTGCCGTTACATCCGAAGATGCCATGACTGCGGATTGGTTCCGCTTCTCACCCGATATCCTTCAAAGAACCGCCAGCCGCATCTGCAATGAAGTCTCAGGCATTAACCGCGTCCTAACCGACATCACCTCAAAACCCCCCGCAACAATCGAATGGGAATAAATAACAAATTTTTGACCTACATAACAGATCAGCCGACAAATAATTTATATCTCGGAATAAAGATTCCATCTATTCTAATAAAAATGGGGTTTAGAGGAAAAATAAAATAGAAGAAAGAAAAAACAATAAAAAAGAACTCATTTATTTATCATAAGAAGATTTTTTTCTCTCTAAAACAATTTTTCCTCTCCAAAAATGATATTATAATTTTGCAGATTACCTCAAAAACTAAAAATCCTATTTGTTCAGAGGTCTAATATATTTTTGATTAGATATAATTTAAAGCAATAGAAAATAATCTAAAGGAAGTTTAAGGTAGTTTCTTTCTACTGATATTTCATCAATATTATTGCTTACTAAGATTCCATATCTACAATCAATATTTGAAAATTGATTTGTTTGTTGCTTGCCGATTCCTACTTCTAATGCAATCGGTTTTTCCATTGTTGAAATCATAAAATCCGGAGTTGGCTCATTTTTTTGTTTATAAACAGAAATAAGACCTTGATGCAATGTCTTGGTAAGATACATTGCAACTATATCTTCGTATAGTTTAGAAATATAATTATCGGGCACTCGCTGTCCATAAATAATAGACAATAGTGCTAATCGTAATGATGGTGACATAAAAAATATCTTCTTATTTTTCCAAATTCTTGTTTCTGCACCTCCATAAGTATTCATAATTATCAATAGTTCGGCTTTATCCAGTATATCCAATATATTTTCAATTTCTTCCTTCTTAATTCCACTTTTGTTAGACAAAACATCAAAATTGATCTCATCTGAAATTGCTAATTGTAATAACAATTTCGAAATAATATCAGAGGGTATATTAAAGTTTATGTCCTTCTTTATTTTTCGAATATCTTCGTCAATAATACGAGCAAAAAGGTCACGAATTGAACCAAGTATCAATGTTTTTTCCCTATACATTAAAAAAGCAGGGATATTATGATATTTAATGTATTCCAAAATTAAATTTTCCGTGTTATTGCCAAAATAACTAAGTATATTTTGATAATATTCTATTACCTGGCTTTTCTTTTGCAATAATTGATTTTTTAAGTCATTTAGTGTATCACTATAGAAGATAATCTGTTTCAAACTATTCGAAAGCCCTTTTTGTGGGTAAATTGTTGAGTTTTTTTCGAGAAAACTTTTTGCTGTGATAAACTCTATAAAACGAAAAGGATAAACTCGTTCGATTTTCATTCGACGAGCTAAATCAGCAGTCTGTTGTAAAAGTAGTGCAGAGGAACCTGTACATAATATAAAAGCAGTTCTTGCTTCATCGTATAATATTTTAAGCGATTGAGCCCAATTTTCATCATCGTGAACTTCATCAAAAAGCAACACTACGGGGGTATCTAATTCTCGAAAACTTTTTTTTAAAATGTGTTGTTCAAACACTTTTAACGCTTTGTGCAGATTGTACCCGGCTGTAATAATGTCGTTCACATTGAAAAAATAAATGGGAATATTTTGTTGGTTATTTAATATATATTCTGCTATTTGCCACATCAGTGTTGTTTTTCCTGTTCCTCTTAAACCTGCCATACCTACCATACGTGGCTCTGAACCGATTGCTAAAAAATCATCCACATACTTTTTTAACAAAACAAAAAATAACCTTTGTGGATATTTTTTTTCTGTTATTGGATTTTTAATTTTAATTTCAACTACTTGTTTATCAACTTTTGTATTTTCTATGATTATTTTTATTTCATCCATATTTATCTATTCCCACCAGATTAAGGGTTTGATAAATTTGCAATTCAATCCTCTGGTACCGGTTTTTGTCCCGTCTAAAAATCCTACTCCGTTGTTGCTAATTTTTTTATACTTTTGCCACTAAGAGTATAGGATATTTAAGCGTTGTCAATATTTATAGATTTATACATTAAACTCATACATTATTTGAAGAATTATGGACATAGATAACACCTGACTTATTGTATTATATACCAAACCCATAACCTACTAAGGAGGTGCTATCTATGAACAAACACATCCAGCAACAGATGATTCAACCAAAACTGAAGATGATTATGGAATATCAGAAAATAAAAAATCAAGAAAGTAAACACTTTATTGCCCTGCGTGTTAGACATACTGACTTCATTCGGAGGGTAAAAATCGTAATAAAACGGGGGTATTCTCTTTATTCGTTTGAGCGAATAATTGTATCACTTCCCCAAGAACCAGACTATCCCAAACGCGTTGAGGGGAAAAATGTGTCTGAATAGGAATATCTAACAGTTGGGTAGTACCGAACAGCCCCTGAAATTGAGGAATAAGTTCTTTTGGATGATAGAATAGAAGAGGTGCGATTTCTTCCGCATACTGCGGAATAAATTGAAAAGGCTCTTCACGCTTTAATACAACATAAAGGTCGCATAACTCATCCATATCTTTTTGAGCCAATTTTTTTAAAATATCTGGATTTGTTTCTAAACCTAACCGGATTTTTAAATTCTTATCCTTAATGCAACCTGATACCATGCCCCTGATCTTTTTCAGTAGATTTTCTGCTCCTGCCCATATCTCAATATTATTCATTTCTTTATCAACATTGAGTATCTGTAAAGCCTCTCTTATTCCACTAAAAAATATATTGAAAGGAAATGCTGTAAAAGAAGGGATATCTCCGGGAGTTCTGTAAATTTGTTCTAACAGCGACTTCCAGATACTTCCATTAGCATCCCCATAATATCCGGATAGAAAATTCAACATCTCTTCACAAGCACGAATCGCTAACAGAATCGTTTGAAAAACAGCGGGATAAAAACTATCTTCTGTTGAATTTTTATAAGCAAGGTGTGCAAGATTTATGGTAATCCCTCCGAGACTAATTTGAGGAGACATGTCCGTAGAATCGAGGGGTGTGAAGTTAACTGTTACTGGTATTTCTTTATCTTCTACACAGGAAACAAGTAAAGGCAGAAAAACATGGGATGGAGCAATTTGTAAGGGAAGATTAAACCGCCACACAAAAGGATGTGAGAGGGACAAACTTTTTTCTCTTTTACAGATACATTCTAAAATATCTGTCATCATCTCTTGTGCCGTCTGCTGATAGGCAGAATAGGTCGTCCCCAAATTTTTTCCTCGATTACCAAAGGCATAAGTATTTGCCCATTTCTCCGTCACAGCCCAATCAAAAATTACCGGCATCCCCGAATTTTCTTCACTCATTTGTTCGCACTCTTCCACCCATTGGAATAGCCAGTTTTTATAATCGTTTCCTTCCAGTCCTTTTAATAGAGGTGCAATAGCCCAATTAAATCCCCAGAAAGTTATTGGATTCACAAAAAAATCCTTCCATGGGGAACAGGTGTTTTTAAGAAAATTCCAGAAGTCCTGAGGACTACAAATAGAAGAAGTCTTTTTCCTACCATATAACCATAAAAAAAGTGCCGATTGATGAAGCGACCATAATTTATCAGGTTGGTCTATGGCATGTATATAAATAAATCCATTATCATGGGCATCAATAACATCCGAAGAAAATATTAACGAACGGGATACCTGCTCTTTAACTTTTTTGCCTAAAAGAATATCCGTATCCACAGGTGTTATTTCATTTGCATTGATACTTTTTATAATTTCAATACAATCGCTTGTAGTAAGATTGATTACGGGATGTTTATAAGAACTTACAATCTTTTCTTTCTTCAACAAAATCGAACATAATTCGCTAAGAAAGCCCGAGGAAGGACGCTGACAGTGAATTCCATTAAGTATCTCTAAAACCTGCTGAATAATTTTTTTCTGAATCTCCTTTTTCAATTTTAACGGTTCTAAAATATGTTCTATCTCTTCTGTAACCCTATCCATATCTTGTTGGAAGAGAGAGAGAGAATCATGAGAGGTTTCTTCTGTTGATTTCTTAACACGGCTGGAGGAAACTTTAGCATTTGCAATAAGTCGTTGTTGAAGGCGTTTCTGTCGGGAAAATTCTTTATAATTACGAACTGTTCGGGTCTGCCCCATTTCTTGAAGCACCTGAATGGTTACAGCATTGATCTCGCTGGTAGAAATAATAGCCTCAAGTCCATGACATTCCCGCAGATAAGTTTTTACAGCCGTTGCAAGACTGTAATCCAGCCCATTTTCTTCAACCCCCGCCGATTGAAGGGCTTTTCTAATCGAATCCGATAATTTTTGAAGACTGAACGGCTCAATATGTCCATTCTTCTTCTTTACACGAAGTGCCCCATATATAGGAAGAATGGGAAATCCAAACAAATCAAACAAAAAAGTTTTCTTATTAGTTTTACGAGGTGATTTCATCTTTTTCGTTTCTTATCCATTTACTTCTTTTCAAGGCTATATATTTTAACAATAAACAGCAATAAAAATGAATTTTATACCTATATCATAAATAATTTTTCGGAACGATAAGACTTTTAAAAGTCGGTTGTTCGTTTTATTGAAATGGAATAGGATTCTCATTTATCATGCTTATAATGTTGATTTAATATAATAGTTAAACCCAACACTGGAGGGTAAAAAAGTGGAAGTTATTGATTTAAATGTAAAAGCGTATAAGAAACAATCTCCTTTCGGTAGTGTGCTTATTTTTGTTCTGGGCGTGCTTGTTGGAATTGCCCTGTCCTATATATATTTCCAATTAAATCCTCCTCCGAAAGAAACACCTCCTGCGGTTTCATTAACAAGCCCAACGGCTGAATTACCCAAAGAGAAACCACAAACACAAGAAGCACCTCCTCCGGTGAACGAGGAACAAAAATTACTCTCGGATTTGGAAACAATCTCGCCTCTTATATATATTGTGAATGAGGACAAGTTTTCTGATTCAACAATAGATTTACTGAATCAAATTCGTCCTTTCGCGGTAGTTGTAAAGCCATCACCCGGAAATACAGATAAAGGCAAATTTTTAAATCTATTACAGAACATTCAAGATAAAGTAAAGAGTGGTGTTTCCGATTTGCCATTATTGGCTATGGACCTTGACATCCCTTTTTTGCAGTCCTTGTCTGAGTTTCAAGAAATACCTAAACTTGCTGATTTTAACACAAGTACAGATACGCAAAAAATAGTGGAAGCGGGCAATTTATATGCTCAAAAAATTCGCGAATGGGGTATTTCTATGTTATTCGGACCTATGATAGAAATTTATGTAGCAGGACGAGTTCCGGAAACAGAAAAGGGAAATTATATCGGTGATACAACAGAAGCGATACAATGGGTAGGTTTATCTTTTTGTCAGGGAATCTGGCAGGGAAAAGTCGTCCCTGTAATAAAGAACTTTCCCAGCAAAACACTCGCCGTGAAAAAAGAGGTAAATGGAAAAGTATGTTTGGCTCTGGAAGTTGATAAAGCCGAAGAAAACATGAATCAAGCCATATCGCAATTAGCTACCTGGCTATTCCCATTTTCCGAAGCAGTTCATCAAAATCTGCCCGCACTTTTAGTATCACATGTATCCATTCCGCTGTTAGACGATGAGAACCCCTATCTACCTGCCTCTGTATCTCAAAAAATTATTTATGGTTTAATCCGCGGGAAATGGGGATATAACGGCGTTATTATCGCCGATGATATAGCAGAGTATCCTTTAGAGGGAACGGCAACTTATGCGGATGTCGCTTTGCAAATGACAGGCGTAGGCATTGACTTAATTTGCTCGTCGTTGGGAGATGTAAATGAAATGTCAAAGATGGTGCAAATCATCGAACAAAATGTTTCAAAGGAAGCCAAAGAAGAACGGTGTATGCGATTGGCGAAATTAGTCTCTGCGGTTCGTCCTCTCTCGAAAAAAGAAAAACAAGAAACAACTCCTCCTGCAGAGACAACTCTAATAGCACAGCAAACACAAACTCCCGCTCCCAGTACAGAAGTGATCAATCCTCCCACAGTAGAACCACCCCCATCAGCAATAACTGAGACTACACCTGCACCCAGTCAAGAAACTNCAACTACTCCTGCGGAAAGTACATTACCTTCCGCAGAAACAACTCCTACAAATACTACCCAACCTACAGAAACAAGTGTTGCTCAAGACCTAACACAAATAGTCACAGAAACAAAACCTGAACAAGAAGAAAAACCTGTGGAAACTGCAACAGCAGAGCCACCAAAAGAAGAGGTACAAACAGAACAACAAACTTCTGCTCCTCAAAAAGCAGAGACCGAAATGAAATCTATTGGAAAAGCACCTCAACCTCCGGGAACAAAAGCAATCAATCATAAAATCGCACGCGGAGAAACTTTATATAATATTGCTCAAAAGTATCAGGTAAAACCCAAAGATCTTATGGCATGGAACGGGATACAGGACCCCAATCTGATTAAGTTTGGATTTAATTTGGTTGTATATGTCCCTCAAGGAGTAGAGGTAAAACAACCCCAACAAAAAGCACTCGCTCCACAGGAAAAGCCAAAAGCATCCCCTCCTGCCGAACCACCTGCCCAAATTGCTCCTTTAACTTTACCTGAAGCTGAAAATAAAGCCAATACCACAGATACACAAACGACACCTGCAACCACAATTACAGAGGAAAAACCAAAAAGCGAGGAAACCGTAACACAGGAATCTCCAAAGCCTTCGGCTCCTACAGGAGAGACTATTATATACACAGTGAAATATGGCGATACCCTGGATTCTATAGCACGGGATATGCGTGTAACGAAAGATGAGATTATCCAACTCAATAACCTAAAGAAACCATATCTCCTGCCCGCAGGTAGGAAACTAAAAGTTCCGCGTGTCCCAAAAATAGGATTTAACTAAACATTTTTATTTTTCTAATAAACGGGTAAGGTAAAACTCCAACTCAGAAAGTATGGGGTGTTGCCAGTCCATTTTCAATGCCTGAATAATTTCACGATAATACCAGAGAGACCCTTCTTTTTTGCCGTTAAACCGCGACCAGATACTATCTCCTTCTTTACAGTGATCATGATACAGCGAATATAAATTGTGCCACTTATCACACGCAACAATAAGTTTTACCTCTGCTGACATTGAATAACAACGGGCTATAAATTCTTCTTTCCTTTGTTTCCAGGGTTTTTTGGGATAGGTAAAGGAATCGGAACATTGCATCACATAGTAAGCAACCTTAGAGCCAAATATAATTTCAATTTTTTTCAATAACTCAAAAGCATCTTTATTTCTATCCTCTTCTTTCATTAAGGATATCAGAAATGATTCGCTATCTTCTTTAGTGTCTTTTGCTAACATTTCAACAAATTTATCTGCCATCTTGACAGCAGTAGATTGGCTTTGGTCTTCAACAGAATCATGCAATAATGCGGCAATAAACTGGTCTTCATCCCCTCCTTCCTCCAGAACCTTACTTGCAACAATGAACAAATGGGTTATATAAGGGACATCTCGTCCTTTCCTTTTCTGTTCTTTATGCAAAGTCATTATTAAATCTACTGCCTGCAAGACCCTTCCCGTATTTAATTGAATCATCAATCTTTATTCCTTTTTTTGACCTCGCTTCTCAAGATACTCGATAAGTTTATGAGGAAAATCTGTTTGTATTCCATCAACACCCCGATTTATCGCTTCTTCCCAGGAGTCAGGTCCTGCATCGTCCATAAACACAATCACTCCTCGTTCATGACAGGTTTTTACAAAACTTGCCGTGCATGATTTGAAATCCGATGCAATCACAGGTGGAGAAAACCGTGTGAGGATGTATTCAAGGTGCTTTTCGGGTCCCGGGTCAGGCATGATAAAACAATCCGAACATTCTTTTTTTACGGTTTCAAGGTCCCGTGAACCTCCATACCAAACAACATGGTGCTTCATCCCATATTTTTCAAGTTTTTCAAGGACTTTTTTAGGGTCTGCATTTTTCATATCCAGATACAACCCCACTTTCCCCTGGCACAATTCCAAAATCTCATCTAAAGTGGGAATTCGCTGGTCTGCGAATTCCATTCCCACACGACTACCAATATCTATCTTTTTTAATTCCTCTAATGAAAACTTTGCTACTTCTCCTTTAACATCCTTTGTATAATCATCCACCTTACTATTATGAATACTTACAATTTCCCCATCCGCTGTTGTTCGCAAGTCTATCTCAATAAAATCAACATCTAATTCAATGGCTTTCTGATAGGCAATCAAGGTATTCTCCGGATAACCCTGATGAAACCCACGATGGGAAATTACATATACACCACCATGCTTGGGA
The DNA here is from genome assembly GCA_000493945.1 of Candidatus Hydrogenedens terephthalaticus JGI OTU-1. Taxonomy (GTDB): domain Bacteria; phylum Hydrogenedentota; class Hydrogenedentia; order Hydrogenedentales; family Hydrogenedentaceae; genus Hydrogenedens; species Hydrogenedens terephthalaticus. The sequence continues at coordinate 45,484 of AWNW01000011.1, read as the reverse complement.
GCGGGTAAAGATACCTTTCCTGTTTCCGCAAACAGAACGGAACCCGTTAGAATTAAATAGAATGCAATATACCCTGTAAAAAAAACTTTCCTCACTCTTAGATTGTCCTTATGTTATATGTTTGTTTTCTAAACCGTTATTTTACTTTTTCTTGTGGTAAGGAAAAATATAGCAAATAGAATAACAACAAAATCCATATAGTATGACATTTTATTTTCAGAAGATTGTCCACATCCAAAGAGATAATACGCTTTAGGTGCTTTGTTTCCTATCCCTTTGAGTGTTATTTCCGCACTCTGGCTTTCTGATGCAACTACTTTTAATTTGCCCTGATACTCTTTCGCTTTCAGGGGCATGAATTTAATTTTGATTACAGCAGACTGATTTTCAAACAGAGAAAAATTTGTATCCCCCGATATAAAAAATACTTTTTCGTTATTAGAATCGTTCTGCTCTGCATCTTCCAGAGTAACAGACCCGGACAATATCCCTTGTCCTGTATTGATAATATACATTTCCTTCTCGGCTATTTTTCCTACCTCTACAAAACCAAAAATATAATCATATTGTGGGGATGGTTGAATGGTTAAAACAGGTGGATTATCAGCCCTCAATTGTAATTGAATTGCAAGAAGGATAACAATAAAAGTAGAGAAAAAAAACAAATTTTTCATCAAAATTCTCCAGTATAATTTTTATTGATAGTCTATTATTATAATGTCTTTTTATAAAGTTTGGTTCTTAATATTGTAAAAAAAGTATACGCACAAATTAAATTCTGTTATCTATAAACAACACATAAAACGACCGACCCCTACATCGTCTTTGATGTAGGGGTCGGATTCTATCAATCGTGATCTATTGCGTCTTAACTATTATTTGCTCTTTTCCTTCTGAGGACGAAGAACATCACCGCGCTTGTCATTGTGATGAACATCAAATCAGCCATGTAATTGGTTGTTCCTTCTGTCGGCGAACAAGAGATGAACAAGAACCTGCGTTTCGGTTTGTAACCTTCACCTGCAAGGTCAACATACACCTCTTTCGCAGCACTGACACCATCCGATACAACAAACAGCACCTTACCGGCGTATGTTCCGACTTTCTTCGGAGCAAACGCAACTTCAACATACTTCGTTTCGCCTGCGGGCACCTCTATATTTGCAGACTCAAATGTTACTGCAAATACATTGTTAGCTGTATCCTTGACATCAATTGCCACATTGACAGCAATCTTACCTTTGTTTGCAAGGACGATCTTCTGTTTGTATGTCTTTTCAATCAACTGCTTGCCGAAGTCAACAACTGCAGGAGTGATGGATAGATTTCCTGTAATAACCACAGGAGCCTCTTTCACAACAACTTTCCTGCTAACTTGTGCTTTATTGCCTGCTGGGTCTTGTGCAGAGTAGACAAGTTCGTATGTAGCAGCAACACTGGTATTTACTTTACCAGATACTTGAACTTCAAGATCACCTGCACAAGCATCAGTTGCGGTTGCACCTGGGTCAGTAAAGGTTTGTCCTACTTGAATTTCAATTGTGCTAGGTCCATTCAAGGTTATTGTCGGTTTCTGGGTATCAACGACACGGACTACACGAGTCTTGGAATCGGAATTGCCCGAAGCATCGGTGGCTGTGTAAGTCAGCGTGTATACGCCCGGTGTATTTACATTTACACTACCGGCGGTTACAACATTTAAGTTTCCACTGCAACCATCCGTTGCTGTGGCACCCGGGTCGTTGAATGTGGCTTTACATTCTAATACCACTTCCGCACTACCAAGTAGTGTTACCACAGGTTTCGTGGTATCAACTACATTGACTGTACGAGTTACTGGAGTTGCAGAATTACCCGAATCATCAGTTGCTGTATATGTGATCGTATACGAACCAACTTCATTCGTATCCACCGTGCCTGTAGCTGTAACTGCAACATTTGTATCACATATATCAGTCGCTGTTGCACCCGGGTCAACAAAGTTCGATTTGCATTCCACAATAATCGGATTTGCACCTAATAAATTAATAACAGGTTTTGTAGTATCCACAATCTGAACAGGCATATCTTTTGATGATTTATTGCCTGAGGCATCTTCTGCCACATAGCGGACCTTATACGCTTTTCCTGCAGAGGATGTATCTATGGAAGATACCGTGTACATTGTCTGAGCATCATAAATCGCTGCAGCCGTTAAAATCTGTATGACATTACCACAAGAATCAACGGCAGTTGCGCCGGGGTCTGCAAACACTCCACCACATTCTATCACCATCTCTTCTTGGTTAAGCGTAATTACTGGTGGTGTCGTATCTACAATCTGGACCGGCATATCCGCTGTTGTCTGATTATCCGAACTATCTGTGGCTAAATAACGAACTTTATATGTCTTACCTGCCTCACTTGTATCAATGGCTGCCACTAGTGTATCGCCATAAATGGCATCTACCATGTATATTGCCGCAGCAGTTAATACTTGTGGAATACCAACATCACATCTATCAAGTGCCGTTGCACCGGGGTCTGTAAATACGCCATTGCACTCAATAGTCATTTCTTCCTGATTTAATGTAATTTCAGGACCTTGTGTATCAACAACATGAATTGTTCGTGTTTTGTTTGCACTATTGTTGTTACTATCAGTAGCGGTGTATATCAGCGTATAATCGCCTACTTGATTTTCATAGATATAACCACTAACTACAACATCCAAAATACCCGCACATGTATCATTTGCGGTTGCACCCGGGTCAACAAAGTTTAATCCGCATTCATGAGTTATCTCCGCAGCACCAATTAAAGTCACTGTAGGCGCTGTGGTATCTACAACATTTACAGTCCGTGTTGCTTGTCCTGTCTTACCTGCACGGTCTGTGGCAGTGTATGTAATCTGATAACTACCTACTTGATTTGTATTAACTGTTCCTGTTTTATTTACTGTCAGGACTCCGTCGCATGCATCAGTTGCGGTTGCACCCGGATCATTAAATGTTGAACCACACTGCACTGTATGTGGGTTAGCACCAATTATGGTTACTGTAGGTGCTAAGTTATCTCTTACCTGGACAACACGCGTCGCTGTCGCCGTATTTCCATTAGCATCGGTTGCAGTAAAGGTTACTGTATAATCACCCGGTTCGTTTGCATTGACGGCTGTCGCCGCATTATTTGTAACCGCCACATTACCCTGGCATGCATCGGTCGCTGTTGCACCCGGGTCACTATATACACTATGGCATTCAAGCAAATATGGATTCGGTCCTATAATTGTAATTACAGGAGCCGTCGTATCTACCACCTGAACGGTGCGTGTTACAGGGTCAGCAGTGTTATTTGAAGCATCAGTTGCTGTATAGGTTAGCGTGTATTCTCCCACTGTATTCGTATCTACTGTTCCTGAAACATTTACTATAACATTTTGATCGCAAGCATCCGTTGCGGTTGCACCCGGATCATTAAATGTTGATTTACATTCTACTACTAACGGATTGGCTCCTACTAGGTTTATCACCGGCTTTGTTGTATCTACCACATGGACTATTCTCTGATCCGTATCTGTATTGTTGGAACTATCTGTAACAGAATAATCAACGGTATAATCGCCCGGTACTGCTGTATTTACATTGTTGGTTACCTGAATTTGAGCAGTTAAATCACCATCCGGAACATCTATCGCTGTTGCTCCCGCATCTACATAATTTGTTCCGCATTCTACGGTTACTTCTGGATCACCTAATAATGTCAATTCTGGCGGTGTATCATCTATTAACTCACTTACTGCTATATCGCTCAACAATTCACCACCACTCAAACGATATTTAGCCCGACCTGTAATTATCTGAGGACCTGAAGAACTCTCACTGGCTTTCATACGATATGTGAAAGAAGCTCCACTTCCTGATAAATTCGGGACAAAGATATAAGCAAAGGATAATGTTCCCGTTGCACCAAAAGCAGGAACTATCGGTGGGGTCGGATTTTCACTGGCTAAGGGTCCTTCATAAGTCCAACCTGCAGGGATAAATTCCTCATAGCCTAATGCCGTTACGGGACTCGGACATGGATTATCCGGGTTAATACGAATGTTTATCGTAACTTCTACAACTTCACCCGGAATATAATAGTTTCTCGTAAAACTCCGACTAACTAATAAACAAGGAACCGCACCATCTAACGGTGTTTCCACTTTGGGCGAAAGTATGGGATCGCCACAAGTGCGATAGACAACCGCACTCGATTTTGTTTCTAAACCTTCAACAATATCTCCACCAATAACCGCCGGTCCCGAAAAACTATTGGGAACATTCACAATATATGTAAATTGAGCAGGAAATGAAGGAATCGTAATATAAGCAAATTCTAACAAGCCCGTTTCTCCTATTGTAGGCTCAACCGGTAAACTACCTTCCAGCAAGCCCTGATAAGTCCAGTTTGCTGGCAATGTATCCTGGAAACCTAATGCAGTTATTGCTTGCGGTCCTTCCTTCTCGATACGAATGGTTACATATATATCCTGACCTGGAATGTAGAAATTATTATTTATACCTGAAACACCCGGACCGGACAATTCACGAGTAAAGGAAAGACTTGTTGGTTCTAATTGAATAACATTAGTAGTAGTTGCACTTTCTAATTGGGGTCCCGTTGTGCGATATAAAACCTTACCTTGAAGTTGTCCCGGCTCACATATTGAAGGCGGGCAAGCAATCCGATAGGTGAAGGTTGCCGGGAACGAAGGAACAAAGATATAAGCAAAATTCAATGTTCCTGTTGTCCCTGCACCCGGAACTATGGGCGGGGTCGGATTTTCACTGGCTAATGGCCCTAAATAAGAAAATCCCGCCGGGATTTTTTCTTCATATCCCAAAGCGGTAATCTGCCCTTCTGAACCATCATAATTTATTGTAACCTGAACAGATAATTCTGCCGTGCCATTGACAAAATAGCCATTAGCATCTAAACCAGTTATCTGTTTCGTTACAGTTACCAATCCTTGGGCACTCATCGCTACCACAAGGAAGCCCATCATCAGTAAACATACAGAGATGGTTGTGCGTGTGCTTGTTAGTCTTGCAATAAACTTTCCTGCTTTCATTTTTTTGCCTCCACTGTTCATTGTTTTATTAACCTAAATTCCTTTGTTTTCATTACAAAATTTTGAAAACGAAAAAACTACATACTAAATATTACACAATTTTAACTCATTTGTCAAATAAATTTTTCTTTATCTCCTGTAAAAGTTATATTATACTATACAAATTGATTTTTATAATGCAAATAAAAAATACTACAATCATATAATATATCAACTACTTAACAAAGGAGTAACCCAATGAAAAAAAATGAACAAAACTTAAAACATAAAACATGCCGTCGTGATTTTATCAAGACAATCTCCATCGCCACACTGACCTCGCCTATCATCGCCACAACTACATCCGCCCAGGACACAACACCCGCAAAAGGACGCATAAAGCAATCTGTTTCTCGCTGGTGTTATGGAAAAATCCCCATGCCCGATTTTTGCAAAGCGGTAAAAGAAATCGGATTAGTCGGTATTGATTTACTTGACCCGAACGAATGGGCAACTGTTAAAGAGCATGGACTTATTTGCACCATGGCAAATGGTCCCGGCGGAATTGAAAAAGGTTGGAATGACCCCGCTAATCATAAACGCCTCATCGAAAACGCAGAAAAACGCCTCCGCGAAGTAGCCGAAGCAGGACTTGCCAACATGATTGTCTTTTCCGGCAATCGCGGTAAAATTGATGACAAAGAAGGTCTGGAAAACTGCGTTAAAGGGCTAAAAGAAATCATGCCGTTAGCAGAGCAATTAGGTGTTAATGTTATTATGGAACTGCTCAATAGCAAACGCGACCACAAAAACTATATGTGCGACCATACCGCCTGGGGTGTAGAATTAGCAAAACGCATTGCTTCCCCGCGTTTTAAACTACTCTACGACATTTACCACATGCAAATCATGGAAGGCGATATAATACAGACACTCAAAGACAACATCCAATACATCGGACATATCCATACAGGTGGTGTCCCGGGAAGAAATGACATTGACGAAACACAAGAATTAAACTATCGCAGAATTTGCGAAGTGCTCGTAGAACTAAATTACGATGGCTTCGTCGCTCACGAATTTATCCCTAAAAACCCCGATCCTCTCCAATCCCTAAAACGTGCCTTCGAAATATGTGATGTATAAAAATTTTGTTAAAGAATTATCCAGCATTTTATTTCGGAAATAGTTTGCTTCTTACTAAAGATAAAAGATGCCATTCTCAAACTCAATAGATAACACCTTTATACTTCATAAAATTGGTGTAAAAACTTTAAAGAATTAGTTATCACGAATTACACGAACAGACGCGAATAAAAACGAATAGAAGAATTTCGTTATAAGAAATCTGTGTTTTGAATAATGTAGATGAAGCGTCCTCGCTTCTGGGATTTTTAAGTGTTTAATTTTTTACCACAAAGTTCACAGAGTTTTTACACAAAGTTCACAATGTAGCAATTGTTTCATTTTTTACTAACTTCCTCCGTGTCCTTTGTGTATAATTTTCTTTGTGTGCTTTGTGGTTAATTCTTTTTACCCTAAATTACTGAAATTTTCATCCTATAAAAAATTTTCTTACCGATATACTAAGGATAAAGAACCAACCCATGAAATTCGGAATTAACAATTCTTCATGCACCTTTATTCATTCGTTCCAATCGCTCCGAAAGAACATGAATAATATTCATTAAAAAGCGAACGGCAATTTTCGTGTCCATCATATTAGATAATTGATGTTCATCCATCGTAAAAACACGAACAGGTGTAAGGGCTACCGCAGACGCCGTTCTCGGCGATTTATTTAATACAGACATCTCCCCAAAAACATTCCCAACACCAATTACCGCAATCTCTTTTGCCTTTTTATACAATCCAACTTTACCGGATAATATAATAAACAAAGCCGAACCTAATTGCCCTTCGTAAAAAATTGTCTTTCCCTGGGGATAATCAAAAACCTTCCCCTGTTTCAGAAGACAGGCAACTTCTTCAGGCGTTAGTCCTTTAAATATTGTTATTTTTTCCACATATTGCTGATACTTCGCCAAATTCTCCATGTTCATACTCCAAAAAAATATTCTTATAAAATATATAACACAATCTCATATATATTTGTTTCATAATAAATAATGGGGACACGAACGCAAATAAAAATATGAGCAAATATTAATTGTAGTAGCAACAGGATAAATATATTAAATACCTAACATATTAGCGTAATTCTGCACAATCTTTTTACCACAAACGATGTGAAGGAAGGAACGATTGATTTAATTCATAACAATTTAAAATAAGAACGCCACGACAGTATTCTGTCATGGCGCTATTCTGGATGCTTGCCCTTTCGGACATTCCTGACTTCCGTGTCTTTTGCCTCAACCTCCATGTGTCGGCTTCCATTATTTATTATCGGCATAGAAAATATTTTCTTTAATAAAAATTTATTCCCGATTTGCGGAGATATGAATACAAAGAATACAAACAACTGTTCCCTTTGATTAAACAAAATAACTATCAAATTCTAATTCTGTGGAGTTTTAACCCATATTCCAAAGGATGTAAAGAAAATAAAAGATACAAAAGGTTTGCCTTTTGAAAAGTTTTTTTATTACACTTTTAGTTCCATGTCAAATAATAATAAGGGGAAGTTTATGAAAGTATTAATAACAGGTGTAGCAGGATTTATTGGTTCTAACCTTGCAGACCGACTTATTGCATGCAAACATGAGGTTATTGGAATTGATGATTTTAGTCCAACCTACGACCCACAGATAAAACGAAGGTATATAGAAACTGCTTCCAAATCCGACCTTTTTGCCCTGTATGAAGCAGATATATGCGATAGAGAAACCGTATATGATATTTTTGAAAAACAAAAACCGGATGTAGTGGTTCATCTTGCCGCACGCGCCGGTGTTCGTCCTTCCCTTGAAAATCCGGAGGAATATTATCGTATAAACATTATCGGTTCGCAAAACATATTGGATGCCTGTCGGGACATTCGTCCCTCTCATCTGGTATTTGCATCCAGTTCATCGGTATATGGCGGAAGTAAAGCCATCCCTTATTCCGAAGAAGATCCTGTAATGTTTCCCATCAGTCCCTATGCAGTAACCAAACGGACAAACGAACTCCAATCCCATGTTTATAGCACTATCTACGGACTGAATGTAACCATGCTCCGCTTTTTTACGGTGTATGGTCCACGACAAAGACCCGACATGGGAATACATAAATTTACAAAGCAAATTATCTCAGGAAAACCTGTTATCCTTTTTGGCGATGGCACCTCCGCCCGTGATTATACTTATATTGATGATATTCTGGATGGGATTATGAAAAGTATCGAGAGACCCTTTCAGTATGAGATTTTTAATTTAGGTGAAAGTAGAACAACAAAACTTATTGACCTGATAGAAATCATTTCAAAATGCGTGGGCAAACCTGCGGAAATTGAATGGCAACCTTATCAACCGGGGGATGTAGAAATCACCTATGCAGATATTACACATGCCCAAACTTTACTTAACTACAAACCCTGTATCCCGGTAGAAGAAGGCATTCAACGCTATGTTCACTGGTTCAAAAAGTTTTACAATATTGATTAGGAGATAAACATGCAAGAAATAGAAAAGAAAGAAAAGCGCCGTGCATTGATAACAGGAATTACCGGACAGGACGGTTCTTATCTTGCCGAATTTTTGCTATCAAAAGGATATGAGGTATACGGTATTGTCCGAAGGTCAANCACGGAGACATTCGAACGCATTGCTCATATTCAGGATAATATTACCCTCATTCAAGCAGATTTAACAGACCAGGTATCTGTAATTGAAGCAATCCAAACTGCCAACCCGCATGAAGTATACAATCTCGCGGCGCAATCCTTTGTCCCGACTTCATGGAAACAACCTATCTTAACGGGCGATGTAACCGCATTAGGCGTTACACGCGTATTAGAAGCCATACGCGTGGTAAATCCCAAAATTCGTTTCTATCAGGCTTCTTCCAGCGAAATGTTCGGTAAGGTAAAAGAAACCCCACAAACAGAAAATACTCCTTTCCATCCGCGCAGTCCATACGGTGTCGCAAAAGTTTATGGCCACATGATTACCGTAAATTATCGGGAAAGTTATGATATTTTTGCGTGTTCAGGCATTCTCTTTAATCATGAATCCCCACGGCGAGGGCTTGAGTTTGTTACACGAAAGATAACTCATGGGGTTGCCTGCATTGCTCATGGATTGAAAAACGAATTGCTTTTAGGAAATCTGGATGCCAAACGGGACTGGGGCTTTGCAGGGGATTATGTTGAAGCCATGTGGTTAATGTTACAGCAGGATACCCCCGATGATTATGTGATTGCCAGTGAAGAAACGCATAGCGTCCGCGAATTTTGTGAAATTGCATTTTCATATATCGGACTGGACTGGCAAAAGTATGTTAAAACAGACAAACAATTCTACCGTCCCGCAGAAGTAAACTTGCTCCTGGGCAATTGTTCCAAAGCCAAAGCAAAATTAGGATGGGAAAAAAGACATTCATTCTCCGATTTAGTTCAAATGATGGTTGACGCCGATCTAAAATTTGTCGAGAAACATATCCGTGAATTAAAGGCAGAAGCATGAGCAAACGGGCTCTTATTACCGGTGCCGGAGGTTTTGTCGGCAAACATCTAACCCGCCATCTCCAGAACTCGGGCTGGGAAGTAATCGGTTGTGATATTACCCCTCAAACGGGTGTACACACTTGCAATCTATTGGATAAAGAGCAAACCGAGACCTTCCTCAAAACTATAGGTCCTGTTTCCCATGTATTTCATCTATCCGCTATTAGTTTTGTTCCACAATCCATGCAAGACCCACTCTCCTGTTTTCAAACCAATACCGACAGCGTTATCTCATTAACACAACTATTGAATAAACATTTTGGGCAAGACATTACCTTTATATTCATCAGCACTTCAGAGGTTTATGGACCTCCGCATTATTTGCCCATAAATGAGACACATCCCTTAAATCCTCAAAATCCATACGCTATATCAAAACTTGCTTCAGATTTTTATTGTCAATACATTCATAAAAAGGGACTGTTAGCAACAGTTATCATCCGTCCTTTTAATCATTCCGGGGCGGGACAAAACGAACGATTTGTTTTATCCAGTTTCGCCAAACAATTTGCTGAAATTGAAAAAGGGATGAAAGAACCTATCTTACATGTAGGAAATATCGAAGTAGAACGCGATTTTTTACATGTATCCGATGTAGTCCGTGCTTATGAATTACTTGCCCAAAGAAAAGGAAATGGAGAAGTTTATAACTTATGCTCAGGAAAGTCTTATTCCCTGAAACAAATCATAACGATCCTTCAGACAATTACAGGCATAAAAGTTGAGGTTTGTATTGATAAGGAAAGGACACGCACCAACGACATACCTATAATATGTGGGAGTTATGAAAAATTAAAAACAGACACTTCCTGGAAACCACAACAAGACATAAAAGATATTCTGAACGACTTGCTAACCTACTGGAGAGAGAATATACGCACTACTATTTAACACATATCTTGCGTTTTTTAGTAGTTTTTTTGTAAAATAATTACAGGTGCCGGGGTAGCTCAGTTGGTTAGAGCACTGGATTGTGGTTCCAGATGTCCTGGGTTCGACTCCCAGCCCCGGTACCATCCTACTTTGTTCTGTTTAATCTTATTATCCTGTTCTACCAACCAGGCAAGCCCATCGTCTAACATCTGAATTACTTTAATCCCATCGCTATCCCGCAAACCGGGATGGTCAATAGGATACCAGCGTATCTCTTTAGGTTCTCCCGCTGCCTCAAATAATATTTTTCCTGCTTCCGGGGTAACCAATGCATCCTGGTCGCCATTCAAAAATAGTAACGGCGTCGGAGAAGTATTTTTTGCATAGTGAATGGGGTCGGCTACATTCATAATAAACGAAACAATAGGTTTCCCTATGGCATGAAGCCATTTCGGAGTATTATTTTTGATTGCGGGGGCATCCAGCATTCTTTTGATATTGCCACCACCCACCACAAGTATAGACGCCTTTATTCGTTTTTCAAAAGCAGTAAGGGTGCACCCCGTAATAGCCCCATAACTGGCACCAACCAGATAAAGACGATTGGGGTCAATATCCGGATGTGTTTGCAAATAATCAACAAGTCTTCTTGCATCATTAATGGTTTTCCATGGACGCTGCCGAAAGGCTATTGCCTTTTTAAACCATCCGCCCTGAACCTTCCGTTCCCCTTGCATACTCTGGTCAAAACTTGCCATTGCAAATCCCTTTTCCGTGAAAGGTCCTCCTATTTCATGGATAAAACCTTTACTCTGTCCAATCCCATGAAGAAAAATAACACAGGGAACTTTCCCTTTCAATTCTGTAGGTAATAGAAGTAAAGCAGGAACGCGTTCACCAGGTCTACTTTCATAAGAAAACTTAATGCTTTGAAAATGCCTGGGTCGTTTGACATTAAATACCTCTATCTCATCATTAATTTCCTTTACTTCTTCCACCCGAACATTTAAGGGAAGTTTGGGGTCATAATTATTAAAATAGGTGCGGTCTGCGTAGAATTTAAATAACAATAAAACGAGAATTAGAGCAAGAATTGCAATACCGATCCACTTCAATATTTTCTTTACCATATCCATAAGAAAAAACTCCTTACCAAATTATTTAAAAGTTAATAAATCCCTGAATTAGACATTTCTTTAACAAATTTGTTTCAAAGATTATTAGATTTTATGGTTTCCTTCCCAGAACAAAGGATATATCATTTGAAGCATTATTCGCAATAATTAAATCATAAATACCATCTTTATCAATATCAAAAGGTATACCCGATACCGGGCTATGTCCTGCATAATAATAATATGCTGATGAAAATTGTAATTTTCCATTGTTTAATACCACCGAGATAGTACTATCCCCATTGATAGATATTAAATCTGTAAACCCGTTATTATCAATATCCCATGAAAACACGGATTTGGGATTTTTGCCTATCTTAATGGAACCTGTGCTTACAAAAGTCCCATCGGGCTTTGCTCCAAAAATAACAACGCTTTGTCCCGTAGGATGAATGGTAACTGCCTCCAAATCTCCATCACGGTCTAAATCTACCATTAGTAAACCTCTCGGATTTCCATTAGTCGCATACCTCTTTTGTGTGCTTTTATCAAATGTCCCATCTCCATTACCAAACCAGCATACAAAACGGGATGGAGATTGGTCATCGGCATCATCCGGGTCTTTGCTGCTTACAAACAACAAATCTAATTTGCCATCACGATTTACATCGGCTAATTTTACCGCCATAGGGTAATTACCCACAATTGTTTCCTTTGCAGAACTAAAAGCACCAGTTCCATCACCTAAAAGCACAGATACCGTATCTGCGCCCGGATTGGCACTAACAATATCTTTTTTTCCGTCATTATTCACATCACCTACAGCAACCGATGATGGATAGGGAAGATGAGAAAAGGTAGGCTCCTTAACAGAATAAGTCCCTTTCTTTTGAAAAACCCCCTGACCATTATTCAGATAAACAGTTACACCCATTACCCCTCTTTCACAAAAAACAAGGTCTACGGAATTATTGTTATTATCAATCGGAGTAGATACAATAGACTGAATAACACCAGAAACATCCCACCTTCCTTTCTCCGTTAAAGAAAGGTCTGTATTAACTTGAAAAACCTTAAAATAGGTACTTCGATTAGAGCAGATAATAATTTCATTTACAGAATCCCCATTATAATCACCAAAAGTCATTGTCCCTATGTCCCCATCCAATATTGGTCGCGTCTCCATCCTGCTAAACGCCTTACCATCGCCATAGATTACGCCCACACGATTTAATCCAGAAAGTGTAAATACCAAATCTTTTTTAGTATCCGCATTCAAATCTACTTTATCTATATCAATAGCACCTACACCTAAATTTATCATTTTGTGATATGTAAAATTTCCTCCTTGCGACCCGTAAAAAATCTCTGCCGCTGCAAAAGGTCCATTGGCAAGTTCTCCCGTGCTTAATGTTAATTCCCCGTATAGCAATCCAAGTATATCTAAATAACCATCTTCATTCAGGTCTTCTATTAAAATCTTCATCGGAAACGCTTGTGATTGTAAAGTATTTGTTAAAGTAAAACCTCCATGGGTATCATTAATTAACAAGGAATAATTTCCACTCCCTGCATTTGCAATAATCAAATCCAAATAAGTATCTCCATTAATATCTATCGTCTCTATACCCCGGGGATAAGTCCCAACAGCATAATCTACCTTTGTTGAAAAAGGACTGGCGGTCTGACTTAATAATACAGAAATATTGTTAGAGTCCCGATTAGAAACGACCAAATCCACCTCTCCATTTTTATCTAAGTCAACAGGTAATAACCATCGAGGGCTACTACCGCATGGAATATATTGAAATTCACCCCAATTTCTGTTCCCTGCATTTAAAAGATAACTAACTTCCCCCGTTCCTGATTCCGCCACAATAATATCGGCAAGTCCATCCTTATTAATATCCAAAAATGCCAGAGCCATCGGCTTTGCCCCTGCTTTTAAAGCGATTATTTGCGCTTCCTCAAAAGTTCCATCTTCTTTCCCATAAAGAAGAGAAATAGAATCCTCTTTTTGATTTACTACTCCCAAATCCCCATAGCCATCACCATCTATATCCTCCGTTTTTACCATCCCCGGACCTTTTCCCACAGCATAATCTACATGCAAACGGAAATTTCCCTTTTCAGAATTGCGTAACAAAACGGCTACTTTATCCGTATTATAATTGGTAACCGCAATATCAGGGGAACCATCTCGATTGAAATCACCATAGGTTAGAAAATGACTGATACCTCCAGTAGGATATTGATAGGTTGAATGGAAAAAGCGAACGGAAACATTTGGGTCAGGATTTTCCGTTCCATCACACCCGAAAAGGAAAAGAAGAGCAATGAAAATTATCCAGGAATAATGTTGAAATAAAAAGATTTTATGCACAAAACATCTCTTATCAGTTATACTTTTATACATAGTGAACCTTCTGAATATATTATAGAAAATATATCATATATATCATACAGAAAAGTATATCTTCCATGAAAAGAATTTCCGTCGTTTCGGATTTACATATATTTTGTTCTCGCTCTAACTGGGAAACCAAGTTATATGCGGTAGATGAAGCCATACAATCTTCCGATATATTTGTTTTTAATGGAGATACCTTTGATTTCCACTGGGTCGAAGAAAAATCTAACGAACAAGTCTTCCAGAAAGCCATTGATTTCTTAAAAACACTCGCAGAAAAATATCCCCATTGTCATATTCATCTCAATCTGGGTAATCATGACCATCGCCGTGAATTCTGCCAACTATTAAGTAAATTGGAAAAAGATGTCCCTAATTTTTCATGGCATCCCTATTACCTGAGAGTAGGTAAAATTGTCTTCCTCCATGGCGATGTCTCTATTCGCAAAATGAGCCATAGTCAGCTGACAAAATATCGAAACCGCTGGGAACGCAAACCATTACGGAAAAATTCTTTCGTTAATCAGATTTATGATGTGGCGGTAAGTATGAGGACACATGTGGCTATATCTCATATTTACTTCCGTCATCGAAGAACTGCCCGAAATTTACTCTGGTACTTAAATGAATTGGAACTTGGAACCGATGCGGGTATTAGTGAGGTATATTTTGGACATACACATGTTCCCCTGAGAAACTTCCGCTATAAAGGCATTACATTTCATAATACAGGAACCGCTTATAAAGGAATGAAACTTCGTATCCTGCGCACATTAGTTTTATAAATTCCTCACCAAACACATTTTCAGAAAAGAAATTTTTCTCTGAACCTCTTATAATCCCAAATCATCCATAACCTTATTTTGTTTGTTAGAATAGTCATTCTGAACATTTTGAACACTCTGGCGAGAATATGAACCTACCGCACCTGAGGAGTTTGTCATACTATTTAATTGCTGTTGAACAGCCATCCCTCCTGTAACAGAATTCATAGGATATGACCCCACTGGTGTTGCGGGAGTAGTTGTTTGTGGCGTTTGTGCTCCTGCAAACAACGGATGAGAAACACCCCCTGTTTGTGCATTGTAGATAAAGGCTTGTCCATCACTTGTTCGTGGAACAAAACTTAAATAGGTAGGATAGAGACTATCCAATGTCGCTGGATAGTAACCCGTTGCTTGTGCATATTGAACAATGGCATATTTTACCTGCTCCATCTTGCGGATATCCTCAGATGGAATACTTGACGGAACTGTGATTACCTGGCCTGTTATCGGGTCGAAACTATAAGCACTATCCCCGGAGGGAGAAGGCAATGAAGGTAAATATTGAGGAACTAATTCATTGAGCGATGACGGATACCTGCCATTTTCTGCCCGAAATGTTTGAATAGCCCGTTCTAAGTTTATTTTGCCTGTTTGGTCAGCAATACCCTGAACCTGTCTCTGCATGCTTTTTAGTTGTTGTGCCTGTAATTCACCTTGAATAGCTGTTGTTGTTAGCAATTCTACTCCACAACTCGAAAGAATAATCGGAACAAAACATATAAAAATAATAAATAATCTCATAAAATATTCCTTTTCTTTCTTTGCTTTATTCTATCATGTAAAACGATTTTTGTCCACATATTGTTTCCGTAAATTCTTTAAAAAACAAACGGCGTATGTTTTTCAACATACGCCGTTGGAAATGGCAAGTTAAGTATATTTTAGGTTAATATTTTCAAAATTCTCTCTGCTATTTTTTGAACAACTTCCGGTTTTTTATAGTCCCCCCGTTCCAAATGTTGTTTTGCTTCTTCCACTTTTTCAGGGCGAACTGCTTCCTGTTCTTTACTGAGTTGTATCAACCGCGATAATTCTGCTGCCGCTTGTGCTTCGGAACTGATAATTACCTGGTCTTCTTTCGGGGGATTTACCTTTCCGGAGCCTCGTATATCTTTCACACCACTATCGCGGTCGCTTTTTACTTTCGTCGGTTTCTCAGGGACCGGTTCCGGTATCCCACCGACACTTTGTATTCCAACCATTTAACTTTCCTCCAAATATATATCATATTTTATTTTACATATATCTTATCGGCAAAATAAACTTTTTCTTTAATTTAAATCTATATTTTTTACAAAAATATAACCTATTGTTATATAATTACTTATATAAAACATACCTATAAACTGCTCTACTGCTTTTCTTTTAGCGATAAGATATGCTTTATTATAACAAACGCTCAAACTCAATTAAACTTTAATGTCAGTAAAAAAATAAAATGAAAATAAAATGTAAAAAGTTTTTAATATTCATTTTTTTCTTATCTTTTTGTATTACAGGATTTATCTTTTTTTTAATTCCTGAACAGGGTTTCCGTGGTTATATAATTCAAGACACAAATCTATCTGTATATTTTCCTGATTTTCCCTCCTTCTGGAGTTCTGTAAAGAAGCAACAAATAAGCAGTTCTGCAACTAAATATCTCTTCGAATACTTATATGAAATAGAACTATCTTTCCGAAAAAAATGGGGTATAAGACCTACTCCATTCCGCTGGTATCTATGGGTAGGAAAACCTTTACTTATCAGTTGGAACGAACAAGGGGATTATCTGGTATCTATTAAACCGTCTCGCTTATTTCGCCTATTTCTTTTACCTTCATGGAAAGTATCAAACAATATTATTTACGGCGGAGAATATTATTACCTCTGGAAAGGGAATGAACTTCTAATTAGTAACAAAGATACTGTTTTAAGTCAGGTCGTCCCTTTCTCCAACATACCTTCAAATACAAACAATGATACGGCTTACATAGAATTAGGTAAAAATCTTAAAGCATCCTTTTCTATTCATGCAGAAAATAATTTTTATATAGAGGGAAAAATCGCTTCTAATAAAATAACCTATGACGACATCGTTTCTTTTTCGGATTTTTTCAATTCAAACCTTTCCTCTGCCCTTTTATATAGCCCTTTAACAGATATATTATCAGACACCTCATTAAAAAATACCTTTTCTTCATTGATACCACAAAAAACCCTATACCCCATCCTGATATGGCTATTATCCTTTAAGGATACTTATCTTGAAAAACTATATTCACAATTTATAGACAAGGGACTACTCAATAAAAGTGCCTTTTTTTATTCCGGAATATCAGATAATTTTTCTAATCCAATTCCTGTTTTCGGCTTCTGGTTCCCTTATGAAAGTAGTGACATTACGCAACTGTTCTCCGAACTTGATTTAGATTTGCAATACTATCTACACCAATGGAACTCCTTTGAGGGATACATAGTGCCTATATGGAACAATGCCCTTTGTCTTTCTCTGGTCTATTATAATAAAGGTTGGATTATTTGCTCTCAGGAACCTCTTATGGCGGAAATAACAACCTTGCTTCATGAAAATAAAAGTGATTTAAAAACAAACCCCATACTCAATATCAACTTTGCACAAGTTAGCGAGGATATAGAAAAAATTCTCCTCTGGTGCACGAAACAGGAACTGCTAAACGGTATTAATGAAAGAGATATGTCAGGGCTTTATTCCCCGTGGAAACAGTTCTTCAAAGAAATGGGGACTCTTAATCTGACGCTTCTCCCTTCAGAGAATAACCAGAAAACTTATTTCTGTATTCGTGGGGGATTTGTCAATGAAAAGTAAAAAATATTACCCCTATACTTTGCTTATTCTTGTAATAATCCAAATGCCCATATACCCTGAACTTTCAGAAAAAGATACTCAATTTCTGACGGGCAACGGGAATATGCTTGTTGGACTAACAGCCAACGGAAATATTTCTTTTACACGATGGAAAGGAATTGGGGGAAGCAATCATTTCGGAGCGTTTTATAGTTCCAGGCAACAAAAAGAAGATAAAATATTTTTCATAGAACCTACTATATATATGTTGCAAATTCAGAATTCTATCTACACCCTCACAGAACCAAACAATTCAAGCATTAAAGGGAAATATGCAACACCAGAAATTCCTTTTATCGAATTTGAAGGAATGGGAAAAAATAATGAAATAGCATGGAAACAAGAAATATTTGTTCACCCTTCCAGAGATGTAATTTGTGTTCATTTTAGTTTTAACAAAAACCCACAAAAAGATATAGTAGAAAATTTCATATCGTATCAAAATATTTCTCCTAAATCTCCACCTATTATCGAAAATGCTTTTCTGATTAACCCCACAAATTTTCAAAAAGATTTTTGTGTATTTTGGGATACGACATTACAAGCACTGATATATTTCCGCCCCTATAAATCAGGGAATTCCGATTTATACAGACTTGAGCAGATAAAGGCTTCTTCCAGTATATCACAAAAATTCTGGCGAAAATTTGAAGAAGGAGTATATATCGGAATTTGCTCTACGAACCCCATTAAAGGAGTAAATATACGAAACTATCCTTTATCCAAAAATGACCTGTCTTATATTACAAATCAAAACTTCCCAACAACTCCACATATATTTGATGATTACTGTTCCTCCTTAATTGCTCAACCCATAGAAACAACTGAGAACACAAAAGAAGTAACCCTTTTCTATATCTTCGCCCATAATTATTCTGAAATGGAAGAATTAATTCAATGGATAAAAACGACCAACTACAATCAGGCAAAGGAAGAGTTATTCGCTCACTGGAAATCTAAATGGGAAACAGCAAAGAAAGACATAAAAGAAAATTTTGCAAACAACTGGTTACAAATTGCCTTATGCACCGAACCCACAACCGATGCCATATTAACTAACCCTTATGACCCTATCTGGGGCAACCGAATTTCATTACAGAACTGTTTCTCTCTAATCCAATCTATGAACAACATGAACATGTTCGATTCCTCAAAACAACTCATTTCTTTCTGGTATCGGATTGGTAAAGAACGAAAACTTTCGGCAAAACAATCTTTCCCATTGTGGGTTTATCCCGATGGAAATCCTGCATGTCCGGATTATTGGATGGACATATCACAGTCTGCTTATTTCATTTCTATGGTATACGCAATAACAAACAATATGAGTTTTACAGAGAAAAAAGACTTTTTAAGTGAAAAATGGGATGTGCTTACATGGAGTATAAATAACCTCTGCCTCTGGAAAATCCCCGGCGATTTACCTCCTGCCCCTTCTTTTACAGAAGCATTCAATCGGGATATGCAAACAGCCAATCTTCTTATACAAACACTTATAGGTATACAAAAAGGCATTCAACTGGCAAGAATGATATATGAACCCGTTCCAGAACTCTGGGAAACAAGAGATAAGGAACTACAAACCTATATCCGACTTGCAATATTAAATAAAGAACCTCTGGAATTTGTATCAGATACAGACCTCCCCGATTGGAAAAAATTCTTCACGGAAAACAATATTCTCTGGCAATTACATGTAAAGTATAATGGGAATATATCGCCTCTAAAAGATATAAAATGACTACAATAATAAACCCTAATAAAAAAGTTATTTATGGGTATAAAGTATAAAAAATCGGATTACATAGAAAGAAAGGTGCTTTATCAGGTAACAGGACTTCACCTCTATAAAAAAAGGAATGTTTTCTTTTTTTTACTTTTCCTCTGCATATCTCTTTTCTTTTTTTCAGGACTTTTTCTGAACCAGCAAAATTCCGAAAAAAAACTTACCTATACGGAAGGGATGGTTATTAGCAAAACGAATATAGGGGAACAAAAAAAGGTCACTTCAACTTCAGATACAATAGGGTGTCAGATTACCATTGAATTTTCTTTGTATAACGGACGGAAAATACAGAAGGAAATTCCTCTGGAAAATGAATTTTGCTCTCATATCAATACGGGTGATTTACTCTCGGTTCTATATCATTACAATAAATGGAAAGGTTCTGTAGAAATTGTATCTTATAGCCGTATGCCTGTAAATAAAGGTAGTGATTAAGAGAAATTCAGAGCCTGCAAGCGTTATAATATTAGACAATAGAAAACGCTTTCACAAACCTATATGGTGGAAAGTATCATGACATTAAATCGAGAAGAAATGTATCGAATCTTTGCAGAGACAGTGATTATTAAAAAACCCCGTTATGGGATTATTAAAGGTTATCATGAATTGCCCTATATTTGTATCGGTGATGCATTGGAATCCCGTTACGGTTCTTTATGTGTTCGCGGAAAAATTCATGTCTCTCCCCAATTTGTCATAACACCCTCTTACTACAAAACGAAATATAGCGACCTGTTTGGTGAAGACAATGTCAATGTTGAAATTGCAGGTCGCATATTCGGTTTTTTAGGTTTTCCCGACCGACCCGTAGAATGCAAATCTGAATTTTTGGAAATCAAACATCTGGATGAAAATATTGACACGGCTTTATCCAATAGTCTGGATGAATTAGAACGGAAAGAAGACATCACCACAGGTATCTTTATTACACCCGATAGCCGTTATTATCCCATTTCAATAGAAAGATTTATTACCTCAATACTCGATGATGAATTCTCTTTTTAAGGAGGGAATACTATGAAAAGTGCTTACGAATTAGCCATGGAAAGATTAAACAAAATGAGCGGGGAAGTTAAAAAGTTGACCCCGGAACAAAAGGAAAAGATTGCGGAGATTAACCGCAAATACGATTCAAAAATTGCCGAAGTAAAAATATCGTTCGAATCACGATTAAATAGTGCATCATCCTACGAAGAATTGGAAATGATAAAGGCAGAAATGAGTAACGAAATTCAGAAATTAGAAGAAGAACGACAAAAAGAAAAAGATAAAATCTGGGAAAAAGATACAAAATAAACATCCATAGATTGATTTCCTGCAAAATATTCCTGTATAGAGAGAGAACATGAATATATGGACCTAAAAGGAAATATGCTAAATCCGTGCTTAACTTGCGGTGCCTGTTGTGCTTTCTATAGAGTTTCTTTTTACTGGAGAGAACGAAGCGATTTCCAAACGGACGGTGTCCCGGAAGAATTATGTGAAGACCTCAATCAATTTCGTTGCGTTATGAAAGGTACAAATCAACCTTCCCCGCGATGTATTGCACTATTAGGGACTATTGGAAAACATGTGTTCTGCAAAATCTACAATCGAAGACCTGCCGTATGCAGAGAAATTGAACCTTCATATAAAAACGGCTATCCCGAAATAAAGTGTGATAAAGCACGCCTTGCCTATGGATTACCTCCTCTAACCCCGGATATATGGAAAACCAAACCCGAAGATAGTAATTCTTCCCCGAACCCATTCCCCCTCTCCGCCTAATTACTAAATTCAGACTTTCCCTATTTTAAAAGCAGAGACAAAAACATATAGAAGCGAAAAACCTTTCACCTCTACAGATTAATACCATTATCCCCTAAGTCCCATCCATCCCCTCTGCCCCCTCCGTCCCATCTGTCCCCTCCGTCCCATCTGCCCCCTCCGTCCCATCTGCCCCCTCCGTCCCATCTGCCCCCTCCGTCCCATCTGCCCCCTCCGTCCCATCTGTCCCATCTGTCTCATTCGTCCCATCTGTCTCATTCGTCCCAGTTACTTTTTCGATTGCAACAAATATTCTTCCCTCCCTTTGACCATCCAGTCCCAGAGTGCTTCACGCCATTGTTGAACCCTCTGTTTTTCTGCATCTATTTGGGCTAAGGATTGTGCTTGTGAGATAAGTTCTCCCAATTCTTTCATTCGTTCTTCTGTCCCTAAGGTAGTCCATGCTACATTTTTCCAGTCAATCCCATTTGGTTTGTAATATGGCTCTGGATAGTTCTTTCGATTGCAGGCGATTTGCTCAATTTGTAGATAAAACTTCTTCATAGGCTCACTTGCATTCCCAAAATAAAGACGAAAGAACTCATCTAACATTGCGTCTACATCCTGCGTCGGGTCATCCCAAATTTTAGCAATGACATACCCCTCTAACATATCTTGCTCTCCACATATAAAAATACCCCGTATTCCATCTTCAATAAACTTCCGCATAATTTTTGCCGTTTCATGCACCATAATGTTAGGGAAACATTTAAATCCTCCTCCCAAACCTGCTTCCATTGGATGATGATAATAATTCCACAAAAAGACGGGTGCCTTTGCCTTTTTCAGCCAGTCATGATATAGGGTCATATCATTTTCAAACATTTCTTTGTGGATAGCATAGTAACAGGTATGTAAACACGGGGCTATGGACACATTCGGTTCGATATCGAAACCACGGGGAGGTAATGCATATTCCCAATAGGCAAGGGCGGCGATGTACTTATCCGGATGCGTCTTCTGTAATTCCCTTGCCACCGCATTCACAAAGGAAAAAATATAATTGCTCATACGACCACTGCTGAATTGTCCTGTCCACATATTGCGACCAGAACTTATCAATTCGCTACAACGCTCACATCGGCAGAATTTTAGATTATCATCGGGGACAATAGCGAAATAGTTTCCTACGGCTTTCCAGCCCTCAGGCACATCCTTTGTTCCATCGAAAAAATCATCCGCCATTTGCGACACTTCCCGTATCAGTTCCGGATGGGTATAACATAGTTGTGTGCCTGAACCAGAGCCTTTCGCCTGATATTCTGGATTCGTAAAATATTTTTCAATAGTTTGTTTATGAAAGGTATGATTACCTGCCCATTTCTCGCCCCCTAATCGCAATCGGCGCCAGAATAGAAAAACTTCGGCACGGGATACCGTTCCCCACTGCTTTTGCATAAAGGGCCAAAAACCCGACCATAAAGCATCCCGATACTTCAATGCAGGCATGCGGCGAATATCCCTGCCTTTTACCATAAGCGTGGATTGTGAAGGAATAATGACACTTATTTCATTCGGACCATACCAACGAACACCACAGAACTGTTCAAGGAAATGATATACCGCATAACAGGTCCCCTGGTCATCATATACGCCTGGCAATTCTATCTCCCCTTGACTACGCAACGGCATACCGACAGTTTGCCAATAATCAATCTTCTGGCGTGTATCTGCAAGGGTATTTCCGCAATTCATAGGTCTTCCCAACTCACGACGATTTACTTCCGTATCTTCCCAATCTCTACCTATAAGAATTAGTGTGTCCGGACGAAATGCTATAATGTACTCCTGTGAAGCAAAATCTGAACTTTTAAAACCTAAATCACGGGCAAGACGGCTATCTCCGATAAGTATTTTCCGTCCCGACACAGGTTCTGCATCATTCTTAATAGGTAATTCCGCACCTGTCATTTTCAAAACATGGTATTGCAACTCCAACGACGCAACTCTTGCCGAAGGTGTCGGGTTTTCGGATACAACAATACAACAAACAGGTTTCCCATTCTTCACCAACACAAAATCTGTCCCTTCATCTCTATCACTACCAAATACACAAATACAAAATATGCCTATAAAAAGAAAAACAATCAAAACCCTTATATTTGCGTTTAATCCGAGCCCTTTATTTATCATAACCATATCCAGTCCTTTCAAGAAAAAGTTAGTTCTAATCCTATTTATCCTCTATATCCTGTTAAATAACAAACTAAAAAATCAAACTTGAAATCGGGACATAAAAACCAGATAATAAATCTATTAAAAGGAACGGGTATAGAGGTCCATTTATAGATTAACTGCAACAAACCAAAATTGGGATATTAGAACATTGCATTACAACAGGATACGCAATTGATATTTTATGTAGTCGAAATCTTTTTCTTGGCTCTCTTTTTGGCTTTGTTTTCTTTTCGTTCCTGTTTGTTTTTTCGTTCTTCTTTCCTCTCTGTGGGTGAACCTTCGTGGTCTAATTTGGGAGCGGGAAGTTTTTCTAACAGTTGGTTGAAATATTCTTTGGCTTTGATGACTTCGGGGTCATCGGAATTAGTTACTTCTTTATAGCCAGTTCCATCACGACTATCTCCGCAGTCATAAAGTCTTCCATAGTGTAGAGGCGAGTTATCTTCCAATAACCAGCGTTTTGTCCGCAAAATGCGTCTGTCCGCAATGAAACTAAATATCCATTCGCGGGTTGTTTCGCTTTTACCTGTTAAAAAAGGCACTAATGACTTGCCATCAATGGGTCTATCCTCTGGCACGCGAACACCTGCCCAATCGCATAGCGTCGGCAAAATATCCGACAAATCTGTTAATTCCATTACATGACCCCGTGGTTTGACATACCCCGGTCCCCAGACTATCATGGGCACGCGTGCACCTAATTCTGTGGGTTGACCCTTACCGGAACCGCCGGTGCCGTTATCACCTGTGAAGATAACGATAGTTTTCTCTTTTAGTCCCGCCTTTTCAATTTCCTCCAACAATTTTCCCATCAATTTATCTAAATACTCCACATTAGCCTTGAAATTCTTTTTATCACTCTTTGTCAAATCATCACCATCTTTCTTTGAATCCGGCGTCGGTAAATGCGGAGCATGCGTCAGGCAAGTCGGATAATAAATTACGAAGGGTTGTTCTTTGTGGCGGTTCATAAAATCAATAACGAATTGGTTATGTATATCGGGACCATAATCATCGGGTTTTGTGGGGATGTATTCACCATTGCGGACAATGGACGGATGCCAGTACCGGGCATATCTGCCATCGCCTTCAAATCCACTTATATATGAAACACCCGGCGGAATATATTCTTTATACGCCCATGTGCAATATTCATCAAATCCACATTCAAAGATAAGTTTGGGTAATTCGCCAGACAGTTGCCATTTGCCAGACATGGCTGTGGCATAGCCAGCCTCTTTCAGCAGGTTGATAAAGGTTCGATGACTTTTTGCAATATCCTCTATATCACTTTTAGGCTCCGGTCCACCCCGCATATTTGCAAAATTATAAATACCGTTATGACAACCGTATTGACCTGTTAATAGCATAACCCGCGTCGGATGACAAATCGGTGTTGCATAGCAGGTTTCAAACTTAACGCCTTCCTTTGCCATACGGTCTAAGTTAGGCGTGTGGATTTCTTTATTCCCATAGCAGGACAATTCCTTAGCTCCGATGTCATCGGCTAACACGACAATAAAGTTAGGGCGGTCTTGTTTCTTTTCTTTATTATCCTCCGAATAAGCCATTTGCGAAAGCATAAATGAGCCAAAACCGAATGCTGATATTCTCTGCACAAACTCACGACGCGACATGTTATTCATATTCCATTCCCTTCCTGATGGTTTTAAAAACGAAAATCTTTAATACTTTACATTAAAATTACAATCCAATAATCATAAACACCTGTGAAGGTTTTTAGTTCCCTAATGGAAGCCATTTATCTGATTGCATACCGTTACCCAGACACGAGTATAAGGGAATTGGTATGGATAACGAATAAATTCCACATGCCCATCCAGATATAAAACATTCCCTCCTCCAGGTTGATGATTGAGCATAGGGGTATTATAACCTTCACCCTCACCTTTTTTGAATAGATTATCCCACATCATCGGAATTTCCGATGTAGAAGTGTTGGAATTCAAAAATCTCTCAATACCGTCCCTCAGACGATATATTACCCGTTTTTGAGTATCACCGGGATAAAATGGATAGAACGATAAATCGCGGTCGTATATCCTCGCAACGGAATTAAGGGGTGCATTCGTTGCCTCATCAAGCATCTCACGAAATACGGTAACAAAAGCCCCTTCAATTTCTGTGCGCGGGTCAGGTGCTTGTTCATTTCCGTTAGGTATCAAATAAAGCGATGGGATAATTACCCAGCCTAAATAACTGTATGAAATATCATTAATTTTACATAAGTCGGGTTCTTCAGTTTCCTCATTTAGCCAACCTCCCGGTCCTAAGGCTACAGTACGGTCAACATCCGAAGGACAAATTAACACCTTCAAGTCAGACAAGTATTCAGGATACATCCATTTCGGTTCAAAAAATGATTCTTCCGTATTTACCATACTACAAGGGGTGGCATTCGTTGTCCAGGGTGTTTTTATTGCCTTTACAGGAGGATAGGTATTCCCTTTACTTTCATTGGCATACATAATTAAAGACAAACCAATCTGTTTCAGATTGTTTGCACAGGAAGAGCGTCGGCTTGCTTCACGGGCACGGGATAAAGAAGGTAAAAGAATAGCCGCAAGAATTGCGATGATTGCAATAACAACCAGCAATTCGATTAAGGTAAAACCTTTTTTTCTATTATGAAATACCTGATAGCATGTCATATTTATCATTATATAACATTAAACAATCAAAAACAGATTTTTATTACAATTTTTTTAGGAAGGAATCATAGGTGAGCCAAAAAAATTGGACAGGTCATATTTATCCGACCTGTCCAACTTATGAAAAACTTTATTAATCCCCGATAAGGGTGTTCAATTTTTGCAAATCATTGGCGGGATGAGATGGTGCTTTCCCGCTTTGGTCATCTTTCTTTTCTGCCTCTTTATCTTTACCTAAAATAGAGGCGATCAATTGCTGATTTACTTTTATTGGCACGCCACTTTTCATCGCTTTCTCACGCAGATAGAGACGGTAATCCTCCAATATTTCGTTCTGTGCCATACGAATTTCCATATCCCGCATCTGCTTCTTATCTTCTTCCATTTTAGGCTTATCCGCATCCGTAGGCAATGTCCTCTCTAACAATTGCACGAAATAATGTTCGTTACTAAAATCTTTAATAGGTCCTGCAAGTGCCCCAATATCCTTCCCTTCCAATTCATTGAAGATACTTTCCGGTGAAATCATCAATCCTTCCTGGAAAAGGTAATCTTTCGCTGTAAAGGGATTAGCAGTTTCTTTAATTTCAATATTCAAATCGGGAAACAACTTGGGCAGGTCATCAATGGATTTCGCTTCTGCTTTTATCTTGTTGGAAATTTCTTCTACCCTCTTTTTGTAATCATCCTGAAGTTTTACCATATTCGTGTAATCTTTCTCTACACGCTCACGCACCTTATCAAGAGGCGGTATCTCTCCTTTAGTCCTCTCTAATACTTTTGCGACAAATACATTGTCTCTTGCCGTAATTACCTGATATTCCGAATCCTTCTCCTCTACCATAAAAGCACTGCGGAATTGGTATATATCAAACTGATTTAATCCCTCGATGGTTTTGGATTCTTTGGTAAAGGGACCTATCTTCACAATTTCTAATCCTTTTTCTTGAGCCACCTTTTCAAGGGTCTTTTCTTCGTTGGCTTTTTGGGCTATTTCTTTTGCCTGTTCTTCCCTTTGTTTCTTTTCTTCATCACTCAACGAAGCACGAATCATAATCTGGCGTGCATGAACTTCGCGAACACCTGTTTCTGCATTTGTCCGTTCCTCTTCCACCTTAAATATGTAATAAGAACCAAAGGTATAGACAGGCTCATTTATTTCACCTACCTTCAAAGAGAATAAAACCTGCCGATGGGGAGGGTCATTTTCCCGTGGAGATTGCCATCCTAAATCACCGCCCGGCTGACTTTTCTGGTCTGAATAGGTTTTTGCTAATTCCGCAAAATCCTCGCCTTGTTTGGCTTTATTATATGCCTCAATAGCCCTATCAGGAAGCGGAGGGACTAATGAAACCTTTACGGCTTCCGCAACTATAGTATCCGGGTCACGATAGGTTTCTTTATTCTCCTCAAAATATCTTGCCAGTGCATCTTCTTTTATTTCTATCGGCGGAGCAATCTTTGCATATTTAATGCGGATACGGGTGAAATTGTTCATCACTTTTTTATCTATGGTCGTCGGGTCAAACCGTGCAGGTGCCAAAAGTGTATTAATAAAAACCTGACGCGATATAGACTTTTGAAGGTCTGCGTAAATCTCATTCCAATTAATCTTCCCTTGATTGGCTTCGACCCATGCATTCCATGCCTCACGGTCTAATTTGCCGTCTTCCGTGCGGAATTGGGGCCACTTTTGCATCTGCTCAATAAGCAGGCTGCGGTCTACTTTGAAATTCCGTTTCTGCTCTTCTAAAGTAATCAAATTGGAATCTATCATTTGTTGTAAAATCTTGTCCGTTTCACCATTTTTCTCTAATTCTTCTATGGTTGCAGGTTTATCCGGTGTTGACCTTTGCTGAATAAGCATATTCAAATTTCGGCGAAATTCACTCTCCAATACAGGTAGATTAGCAACAGTCGCTATCGGATTATCTTTAAATTCAGGCGTTGCAGACCTATACTTACCCGGCATACCAAAGAACAGAATAAATGGCACCGCAATTACAAGAACAACAAATAACAAAATGGCACGACGATGTTTCCTCATTAAATCTTGAATCATAAACAGAAACCTTTTATACTTTAAATTTCCAGTTACAATTTATTGAAAACCAAACATAGTTGCAAAACGGGATCTTGCCAACCGAACAATAAATGTATCATAAACAGTATTTTATACTCAAATAAAGGAAATCGCTACCATGTTAAAAAAAGAACGAAAAAGATTGCTTTTAGGTTTCTATAACCCTTTTTTAT
This sequence comes from Candidatus Hydrogenedens terephthalaticus JGI OTU-1, assembly GCA_000493945.1. GTDB lineage: Bacteria > Hydrogenedentota > Hydrogenedentia > Hydrogenedentales > Hydrogenedentaceae > Hydrogenedens > Hydrogenedens terephthalaticus. The sequence goes on along the minus strand of AWNW01000011.1, from coordinate 16,952 downwards.
CGTATCTATTAATTTTGTTTTCTTCTATTTCAGCGATTGTAATAATCCCCCTATATGCAGATGATAAACCTTTGCGTCAATTAAAAATTCCAGAATTATCCGTTGGACAGGAAGGTATTAGTTCATGGCAGAAAAAAGTTCGGCACGAACTATCACAACGGCTATCTCTTCCTGATACCAAACCCGCCTCTTTCGATGAAAAACAAATTAAAAAAGAAGGAAACCACGAATGGAACTTAAAAGAAATAGAGATACAGAGCACTTTGCAAAGACGAATGCGTGTTTGTCTTGCTATCCCTTTTCCCCAAGAAGAGAAAAAATATCCTGCAATTGTATGCATTCATGGACACGGAGGAAACCGTTATACCGCTTTTGAAAATGAGCCTTCACCCTATCATGAGTTCGGCAAAATATTGGTGCAGAACGGGTTTGTAGTAATAACGACAGATGTAAGCCAGCATGAGGTCTATGAAAAAGACCGAACCTTAATGGGCGAACGACTATGGGACTTGATGCGATGTGTAGATTACCTGGAAACACTTCCCTTTGTAGACAAAAACCGTATAGGTTGTGCCGGATTATCCTTAGGGGGAGAAATGGCAATGTGGTTGGGTGCCATGGATACTCGAATTAAAGCAACCGTCGTTTGCGGATTTCTTACCTATATGGATCAAATGGAAAAAAATCATTGTATGTGCTGGAAATTTGAAGGCTTGCGGGAATTGGTTGACTTTCCTGACATCTATGGGCTGATAGCCCCCCGTGCTTTACAATGCCAGAATGGCGAAAAAGAGCCCCCAGACCAGTTTCCACCGTCTTTAGCACAAAAGGCATGGGCAGAAATAACGCCCGTGTACAGAGCGTTTAATGCGGAAGAAAAAGCAGATTTGATTATACATAGCGGTGGACATGAAATTGCCATAGAGCCGATGTTGAACTTCTTAAAGAGAAACTTACCCTAAGCAGTTAGACAGGTCTGACATTATCCCTTCCATTCTTCAGGGGTGCCCATTGTTTCAGCATCATAACTTGCAGAGACAGTGCTGGCAATCCCTCCCCGTGGATTACATTCAATTACTATAGCCATTTTTCTGGGTCTACAAGCAAAAACAAGGTCTTCTAACATTTTATTAACTAAATGCTCATACCAGATACCCACATCACGATAGGATAAAAGATAATACTTTAACGAACGCAGTTCAAGGCAGTATTTGTTCGGGACATAACGAATAGTTACCTTTGCAAAGTCCGGTAAACCGGAAAACGGACATACCGATGTAAACTCATCCGTCGTTGTAATAATTTCCATATTCTTACCTGACTCGGTTGTCGCATATTCATATTCAAAACATTCTAAACAATTACTTTCTATAGCCTCTGGACCCTTGAATGGAAGCGTCTTCCCTTGCGGCTTAAAATTACGAATAACTTTTACCTTTCCTGCCTTATCCTTCTTCTTTTCCATAGCCAATCATCCTTTTTTCTGTTCACAATTATATTATTGAATGATATAATACGATAAAATAGATTGATTATAAAAAAGGAAGTATTAAGTGATTTTACGGTTAATTGTTGCCTGTATCCTTATTTTTTTTATTGGTATAGGTGTATTCGTCGTCTTTGAAGGTTCCATTCTTTCGATTTTCAAAAAAGAGGAGCCTATAAATCCACAGATTTTATTAGGACCTCCTTCATCCTTAGACGAAACAGGTTTGCCACGATATGAACTCTCCTTTTCCACCCTCAAAAAAGCACCTTTCCAGTTTGAACCCGTTTCTATTCCAATACATCGGTATCAATTGTTTGACTTCGGTGTCGCAGATATAAATCAGGATGGACTCCTCGATATATTTTCCAGCAATTGTAATTTTCGTCCTTCTATCCTTTTGAACCGCGGAAAAATGACTTTCGAGAATGTCATCTCAGAATTGAAATTGGGACTACAACCTGACCTACCCGAATTCGCATGTAGTATGGCACCCCATAAAGTGGTGGAAAGAGGTTTGTATATTTTCTACCTCTGGCATAAAGTCCATATTTATTATCTGGAATTATCCAAAAATGACATCCCACTACAAATCGAAGTCACAGTCCCTCATTCACGAACCGACATAATTGAAACAAAAGGGGAGATAGTTATCAGAAAAATTCAACAGTCTGAATCCGAAAAAGAACCGGGATTCACACAGTACAAACTGAATATAGAACACGAAGCCCTTGTTGTAATTGATATTGACCGTCCTGCCATTCCTACACAGTTTACAATCCCAAATACATTTCCCTTAAACAAAATATACATAGGTCCGGCAAAAATATCCCCCACAGAACGCACATTCACATTAAATACCTTCGACCGACACAGTTATAGTTGGGCAGACATAAACGCAGACGGTAAAATAGATGTATTTTCAGGTAGAGGTGGATTGCGGGGTAGTCCCGAATATGACCACCTACGAAGAAAAATGAAAGACCAATTATTTTTAAATTATCATGGGAACTGGTTTGAAAATGTTTATGATACAAGCGGATTGGAAAATTGTGGTTGCGGAACACGGAAATCGTGCTGGGTAAACATTGATAATGATGATAACCTTGAATTGTTTATTATCTGTGCTCGAGACGAACCATGCCGACTGTTTCGAAAGGAAAACAAAGAGGATACATATAAAGAATGTGCCACGGAATATGGTCTGGACATTCAAGGAGACCAAGCTATTTTCTGGTTCGATGTGAACAATGATGGTTATCCAGATTTATTATCTTTTTACGATAAAAAACTTGCTATTTATATCAACCAACAAGGCAAACCATTCCAAAAACAAATTATCGAAAGCAAAGAAAATACAGAACTGGCTCCCTCCTTTCTCTCTCCATGTGATTTCAATAACGATGGAGCAATGGAATTTCTCCTTAACAATCAATCCGACCATAAAACATTTCTATTCCGACACACAGGAAATACCGCGTTTGAATGGTTAACTCCCGAAGATTTCCAATTACCGACAAAATCACTCTGGGCTTGTTGGGCTGACCTGAATAACGATGGCTATGACGAATTAATATCCATTCCTGACGGCATATACTTAAATCACCAAGGTAGCACCTTCGAACGAACGGATTTATTAACATTAACTCACATCCCCACAACAGACATGAGCGATACCCGCGTTCAGAGTTTCGATGCAGACAACGATGGCAGACTTGATATTATGTTAGGATACCGTATCAAAGGAGACAACCCCTCCGGTTATGGCGATTGGTGGTATTTAAGTTTCTTAAAAAACACAAGCAACACCGGTAACTGGATAACATTAGAACTTCAAGGATCCAGCGGAAATCCCCATGCTTTTAATACTCAGATTTTGTGTAAAATAAACGAGAACACCTCAAAATTGCGTATCATCGGCGAAGCCGAACATTCACGAGCCAATCAGGGAAATTATCACATCCACTTCGGATTAGGCACACAACAAAAACTCCCTCCACTATACATCCTTACCCATGAAGGAGAAAAGCCAATCAAAAACCTCACCATCAACACCTTAAATAAAATAAACCTTACCTCAAAATAAACCACCCTTCACAACACTAAAAACAGAGATAAGCAATATAAAAAACCATAGCAAACAACACCAAACACAAAGTTAATTTAAATTTCCCGCCATATAAACCTATCAAACCCATCACAGCACATATTATATTGTAGCCCTAATGTAGCACAGAAATTCCTGTCGGTGTCTTCGCCTATCCTTACACTTACACAAATATACATAGAAATTGCCCCCTAATGTAACATAGACATTCCTGTCGGTGTTTTTATATCCTCTCCTCCTTCGTGTCCTCTGTGTAAAATTCCCTTCGTGTCCTTTGTGGTTAAATTTTTTTCCCAAAGTAGGGGCACGGCATGCCGTGCCCTTTCTACGATTGGGAAGAAGGTATAAATCTGTTACCTATGTCCTATAGGTTATCATGTAATCAATATGCCGTAAGGGCGGCCTTGCCAGGCAGGCATTTTTTATCACAACAAAATCCCGCCTGCACGGCAGTGCCCCCTGATAAAAAAAATGTCTTGTAGGGGCGGCCTTGCCAGGCAGGCGGGTTTTAAATCGTCCAAACCCCATCCGTACGCCAGTGCCCCGTGATGAAAAAAATGTCTTGTAGGGGTGGCCTTGCCAGGCGGGCGGTTTTTTTTGGGGGATTTATGAGACGGATGGGACGAATAAGACATTAATGTAGCACAAACATTCTTGTCTGTATTTTCTTCTGTCCTTGTTCATTCAGTAAATAAAACCTCCTCCGTGACCTCTGTGTAAAATTCCCTTCGTGTCCTCTGTGGTTAATTCTCTTAACAAAAAAACATCACCCTTCCCTGTAGCTGAAACCTCCCCGCTTCGGAGGTTTTAATTTTGCGTCATTATAAAATGTCTTGTAGGGGCGATTGGCAATCGCCCTCTTCGTGTATTCCGTTCAGACCTCGTCAATAACGCAAATCACCAATTATAAAATTGATATGCAATCAATGCATCGTTAGGGCGAAACATGTTTCGCCCCTACATTTTTAAATCCATGCCCTTACCGTAAATAAATCATCCTCCTCTGTGTCCTTTGTGGTTAATTCTTCTTACAAAAAAATCTTCACTCTCCCCGTAGCTGAAGCGTCCCCGCTTCGGGTGTTTTGGGACTTATGGGACGAATGTGACGAATGAGACTTATGAGGCATTATAGGTATTAATGTGGCACAGACATTCTTGTCTGTGTTTTTTATATCCTCCTCCGTATCCCTCCGTGTCCTATGTGGTTATTTCTTCTTACCACAGAGAGCACAAAGACCTTGCACAAAGTTCACAATGTATACGCAAAAAATCCTTCGACTCCTCAACATTTTTAATTCCGTCCCCTTACCATAAATAAATCCCCCTCCTCTGTGCCTTTTGTGTAAAATTCCCTCCGTGTCCTCTGTGGTTAATTCTCTTAACAAAAAATCTCCACCCTTCCCCGTAGCTGAAATGTCCCCGCTTCGGGTGTTTTGGGACATAGGGGACGAATGAGACGGATGGGGCGGAGGAGACGAATGCGACGGACGGAGCGGAGGGGACGGATGGGGCAGATGGGACGGAGGGAACGGAGGGGGCGGAGGAGACAGATGCGACAGATGGAACATAGGGATATTAGTTTTAAGTTAGGTTGAGCAATCCGCAATGTCTCACTATCTAAGAAAAATTGAAATATGATATAATTTCACTTATGTTTGATGTATAAAAAGGCAGGAAGCCAACTACTTCAGTATTTATAAACCCTTATACAGGCTTTTCTACCTTCTTTTTTTTAATGTGTTCATGCCCTAAAATATTTTTTCATTTAACGAATAAAAAATATTGAACGAAACTCACGATTATTTGTTATATTTTTTTTAAAATTTTTAGGAGTAATAAATGAAAGCCACTGTTGAGTGTTTAGAGTGTTTCATGAGACAAGCCTATCGTTCTTCCGTGTTAGCCACGAATGATATAGCGGTTCGTAGACAAATTTTGGTGAAAGTCGGCGAAGAATTAGGAAAAATGGACCTGTCGTATTCACCTGCCGAACTTTCCCTTGTCATCTATCAAATCACCAATCAATTATCTGGCAATCCTGACCCTTATGCAGAACAAAAAAAGATACAAAACGATTTGGCTCTCCGTATTGAAGATGAATTACGACAGATAAAAAATCAAAGTCAATATCCCTTGCTAACAGCACTTCAACTTTCCGCCGCGGGAAATATCATTGATTTAGGAATCTTGAAATCGGATGAAATAGATGTTCATTCGGCAATCGAACATGCAATCACTATAAGTTTCGCAGTAAATCATTTTGAGCAATTTAAAAAAGACCTGCAACACAGTAAAGAACTACTTTTCTTTTTAGACAATGCAGGTGAGATAGTTTTTGATAAAATTCTGATAGAAGAATTACAAAAATATACAAAAGTAACTGCCGTAGCCAAAGGCTCTCCCATTATTAATGATGCATGCATGGAAGATGTCTACAAAGTGAAATTAAATGAGGTATGCGAAGTTATAGCCATGGAAAGAGGCTGGATTGGGGCTCCATGGAGACAATTAGAACAATCCCTGCGAAAGAAGATGGATAACGCAGACATTATTTTAGGCAAAGGTCAGGGCAATTACGAGACTTTAGACGATTATCCCGGTAATGTTTATCTACTCTTAAAAGCCAAATGTCCCGTAGTAGCAAAGCATATAGGTGTAAACGAAGGTGAAATAGGCTTCATCTCTACAAAATTAGCAACAAAATAATACCTCTCTTCCATGTAAACAAATAAAAACATGGAGTGAATAGTAGAAAAATATACGAGTCCTCTAAATAGGGGATTTAAATTTTAAAATAAGTTGTGTGTTTTTTAAAGGGACAAAATCATCTGAAAAAGAAAAATCCCCTCTTTAATCTAAAGGTAGATATAATTTATCCTGAGATTTCACATATATTCCTCACGATTTTTACCACAAATTTTGGGAAATAATAATCCAGATAAATTCTTTTAAAAAGACTTGACATCGCAAAAAAAATGCTAAAATATCTTTATACAATTGAATCTGTTCTGTGTAGTATAAATCTCAAATTTAAAGGAAAGGAGATTATTTATGAAAAAAGTTGTAAAATCTTACTATTGCTCTTTACTAACGATATTATTTGCACTATCCTTATTTATCTTTCTATATTTTACATCTGTAACTTTGGCTACAGATGAATAAAATACACCCGGATGTGATTGCCAACCAACACCTTGTCGTACTACTGAGCCTGAGGATGCTCATTTTTGTAAATCAGGTGAAAAAATACCACCTTGTGATTGTAAACATGGTACAGGATATTATGTTTGTGAGGAAGGAACTTATCAATTACGATGTCAAGGTATTGTAGTAAGTAGCGGTGGTTGTTCGGGAGGTGGGAGTAGACCTTGTACAGAGTCGGATTGTAAGCCTCACTGTCTTACAAGACCTGGAAGTTGTGCCAATTGTATATGTCCTGATAAATGCCGTTTTAAACGTGAAATACGTAATAACGGGAAATGTCCTACCATATATGACGATCTAATGGGAGATTTTTTGTGTACCGCAGGTTGTATGTATGACTGGTTATAGGCATATATAATATATAGTACACATAAAATAAGGATAAAATATATTAAAGATATTTCAAGGGACAATGAGAATAAGTAGGAAAAGTAAGAATGGAAATAATAAGATTAGTTATGATGTGTTTCTTTCTTTATTTATCTCCTCCATGTGAACCCATTTATGACAAGGAAAAGGTTAATTTCCTTATAAAGAATATAGAACAAAATTTATCTTTGAAAAGAATAAAAATTTTTTATTGTAAATTTCAAGAAATCAAAATTTTTAATTCTTTCCCTTATTCTCATCATATTCTTGATTGTGAAATCGGCTGGGATGTTCAACAGAACAATTTCCTTTATAGTGAGTCTTTATTTAAAGATAAAAACAACAATGACAATAATAGATATCTTATAACCGAAACAGGGGATATTATTGATTCAGAAAGTATCATTACTTCTCCTAACGATAATGAAAAAAGAAATGACCAATCCTCATCATTATTCGATCTGTTAAAAACAAAAATAGAAAACCAATCTCTTAACTACCAAAAGGAAATAATGATCCACTTACAAAATCAAAAAAGACCTGTTTTTGAAATGAACAAATACCTTTTATGTGACAACATTCCTTACAATTATAAAGAAATGTTATTTGATGATGGAAAGAGAGAAAATGTATTTTTTTCCCCTGAAATTGGTACATCTGTTCCCTTTTTTACATTTTTCGGTATTCTTAATCTTTTTGAAATCACTTATGAAAATATAAAAAAATCAACATTTTTAAAATCAGATATTATTGAGTATTTAAAATCACCTGGACCCTTCTTTATAGACGAAAAGGAAGATTATATTATATTGTGGCACCGTTCACGAAAAAAAACTGAAAGTGGTATTGAAATACCTGTAAGCTATGAGATATGGCTGGACCCTGAATATAAAATTTTTAGGATTGATAAAGTAGAATACCCCTCAAGAATTTTGGACAAAATAGATTTTTCTAAAAGTAATTATCAAGGAGTGGTAGATTGTTATACACCTAAATTAACTCACGAAAGAATTCAAATAACTAAGTATAAATATGTTGAAAAAGAGAATTTTTATATTCCTATCGAAGGATTTTATGAAATATATAACTTTGATTATGAAAATGAAGAGGTAAAAAAATTAACTTCTGATTATGAAACAGGAAGAATTACCCCGGTAGAATATTATTTATTATCTACTCAATTGCCAAGAATAACCATAACAAAATTTGAATTAAATATTTATCCAGATTCCCTCCGAATTAATGAAAAATTGCCTTCAGATATCTTTCATCCACCACCTTTATTATACAAAACAGAATTTAATATTAAACAAAAACCAACTGGTCTAATTTTCATCTTGGTTTGTATTAGTTTTTCTCTATTCACAGCCTTAATTACGAAATATGCGTTTGGTTGGAAAATTTTCTGAACAATTTATATTTTAGAAAAGGGAGAAAAATTATACAAACAACTAATAACACATTATAAAGAAGTTTAATAGATATATGCTTCCTTTTCTCTATATATCTGGTTGGTGGATAGAATTATATTATATCTTTAATTTCCTTGGAATGTTTTTAGTTGTATTTTTGGGATTATATTGGAATTATAAATACGGTCCTAAATATCCATTAGGATTAGGAATATTATTTTTCATAGCACCTTTTGAATTTTTTTTGCTAGAGGATTTCACTATTTGTTCGCATCCTCTTTAGAATTTAGTTCTCTTTTTTTTGATTTGAGGTATGGTGGTTATATGACTCTGGGAACTGTTACAGGTGCTATTTTAGGAGCACTGATCTATTTCGAATTAAAAAAATTACCAAAATTAAAATGTTTAGAAATTTTTTTCCCTTGTCTCCCTATAGGGGGAATTTTAGGCAGGTTGGGTTGTTTTTGTGAGGGGTGTTGTTATGGGACGGTAACCAATTCCATATTTGGGCTACGCTTCCCGATGCACTCCCCCGCCTGGTCGGAACAGGTAAATAAACAACTCATCTCCTCTGACCAATTCTTCTCCTTACCTGTCCATCCAACTCAACTCTATGAAATCCTTGTGTGGATACTCATGGGAATTATCCTTATCCGCATTCGCAATAAAAACCCCAAAACGGGAACTATTACTTTATGTTTTCTGATTCTATACTTCCTGACACGATTTATAGAGGATTTTGTTCGTTCAGATTATAGTAAGATATACCTGAACCTTGACCTGATGCAATGGTTAGCACTGATAGTAATCCCCATCTGTATCCTCTGCCTTCTCTACCTCTACCGCGACCAGCTGTTTCTTACCTCTGAGAAAAAAACAAACCCATAATCCACACATATATTCCTCACGATTTTTACTACAAATTTTGGGAAATAATAATCCAGATAAATTCTTTTAAAAAGACTTGACATCGCAAAAAAAAATGCTAAAATATCTTTATACAATTGAATCTGTTCTGTGTAGTATCAAGCAACCTTAACCTCTAACACAAAGGAGACCGTATATGCGTAATATAATTTATCTTTTAAAAACATACCCATCAATAATAAGTGTGGCTGTGATTTTCTTATTCGGAATCATGTTAATAATTATAACTTCAAAGGCGTATGCCGCATATAATGAAGAAGGGTGTGGTTGTGTTAACCAGAAATCATGTCCAACGAATATGCCCTCCATTGTAGATGTAAAATGCCTTCCTAGTGGGGATGCCTCGACTGGTACTTATTGTTATTGCCCATCTGCAAGAGAACCTTTTATAGTTTGTTCTACTCCTGCTATACAGAAATGTAAATGGATAGCAGAAGGATGTGGGTGTTGTGATGATGATGATTGCAATATAGTTGATGAAGATCTTTGGGGAAGACATGCAGATGGTTGCCCTTATCATTGCGGTCCATGTTGGAATGTAGAAGGAAATTGCCCTAGGAGTAACCCTGATATTGAATGTGACCATGTTAATTGTAATTATACACAAATAGGAACAATCGATGAACATTACCCATAGAAATCTTATAACCCTATAGAATATAAATGAAATATGATGAGATTTATATCTTCTCGCTTTGTAATAATGTGGGGTTTTGTATTGTTCTTTTCTTTAATGACGAATTCTAACGGTGATACAGAATGTATAACCCCTGCTAATGACAAAAATATAAAACATATCATTGCTGTACTAAAACAAAAATGGGAATCAATAAAGTCTATTCAGATGGAATATGATGTCTTCAGAACAGATAACATAGAAAATTCATCTAAATATCATAGATTTCTCTTTAAATCACAAGGAACTAATTTCACATATTCATTTACAAAGCCATTAGAAATAAAAAAGGAAGAATCGCTAACAAATTCTGTAATCAACCCAAAAAATTTATTTGAACTTTTTGTTTCGAAGATAAATAAAAGACATTCAGGGAAAAAATCAATAAGTTATTACGATTTTGAGACAGAATCCGGTTATAGTTACAAGGGGCACTTTTACACAAGATTTACTTACTCAAAAGGTGAGGAAAAATCTATTTATGCAGTTCCTATACCTTATCTAAGTACTATTACTTTATATGGAGACCCGCGACTTTTATGGGGAGCGTTACCCGATCTTTACAAAGAAAATAAGACTTTTCTCCCTTATACTTTGTATGAATTTTTAGAAAAGGAAGGCGAATATTACTACAAAGAAGATAGTTCATATAAAATTTTATGGCATAAAACTCTATTAGAAGGGAAGAAATCAAATTTCGCCACTACTTTTGAGTTATGGTTCGACAGAGATGATAACTTAGTAAGAATAAGGAGAGTGATTTACCCGGGGCGGCTGAAACCAGAAGAAAAGATTATTTATAAAAAAATTTTAGAAAAGGAAATAACATGTGATTCTCCTCAAATTATTACAAATGATATTTCTTTCTCTGATTTTCATCCTATCTGGAAAATACCTTTAGCAATGGAGTTAACCCATTATATACCGGTATGTAAAGACATACTTGATGTTGAAAAATTACTTAGAGAAAGAGAAACAGGAAAAATATCTCGTATTGAATTTGCTGCTTATTTAGCATTATGTCCTTACAAAATAAAGGAAAATATAATCTTTCGAGTTATCCCGGAAACATTAAAAGTGAATGAATTGATAGATGAAAAAGAACTTATGCCACCAACACCTAATGGTGGGTTTGATTATATTGAACAAATAAGTGAAAAAGCATGGTATGAAAAATACTATAAATATTATAGTTTCATTCTAATATTTTTTAGTTCGCTTCTTGTATTTCTCTTATCACTATTAATTGTTCGGAAGTTTTCAAATTATAAATTAAAAAAACACAGTAAATAATTTTAACTCGTAAAATAATTAGAGATGTTCAAAAACATATACATTAAAGATATTTCAATCCCTCTATATATGATATTTAATATATTGGCTGTATTATCTATTATATTATTATCTATACGATGGAATAAAAATAAAACAAAATATCCAATAAATATTGACATAATATTTATACTTTTCCCTTTAATATTTTTCATGGGGAGACTTTTTTTCTATATATTTTTAGCCTGTCCTGGAAAAAGAATGCAATTTTTTGATTTGGAACAAGGTGGAAGTATGTTTTTAGGTGCTTTTTCTGGTGGTGCATTTGGGGCATTAATTTATTTTGAGTTAAAGGGAATACCCCGGTTAAAAGGTCTAGAAGTATTTATTCCCTATATTCCTATAGGGGGAATTTTAGGTAGGTTGGGCTGTTTTTGTGAGGGGTGTTGTTATGGGACGGTAACCAATTCCATATTTGGGCTACGCTTCCCGATGGGATCTCCCGCCTGGTCGGAACAGGTAAATAAACAACTCATCTCCTCTGACCAATTCTTCTCCTTACCTGTCCATCCAACTCAACTCTATGAAATCCTTGCGTGGATACTCATGGGGATTATCCTTATCCGCATTCGCAATAAAAACCCCAAAACGGGAACTATTACTTTATGTTTTCTAATTCTATACTTCCTGACACGATTTATAGAGGATTTTCTTCGAGCGGACTATAGCAAGATATATCTGAACCTTGACCTGATGCAATGGTTAGCACTGATAGTAATCCCCATCTGTATCCTCTGCCTTCTCTATCTCTACCGCGACCAGCTGTTTCCTACCTCTGAGAAAAAAACAAACCCATAATCCACACATATATTCCTCATGATTTTTACCACAAATTTTAGGGAAGAAAAAGAACAATCTTATATGTAATATATAGGTTATTTTTTTGCGGAACGGGGAACAATGAGGACAGGACATTCTGCGCGGCGGACGACTCGTTCTACGACACTCCCGAAGAATGGGCGTTCCCAGTTACTATGTCCTCGACGACCCATAACAATAATATCCGCATGAATTTCATTTGCAAAATTTAATATGGTCTGGTAGTCTCTCCCGATTTTTATTTCGACATGAACTAAAATTTCGGGTGGAATTTTTGATAAATAAGACTGCCGAATACGCTCATCAATGTCCTGCTTTGCTTTGTCATCAATATTATCTACTTCGTAAATATAAGTCTTCCAGAATTCTGCTTCTGGCTCTGGTATTACATGCAGGATAATGAGTAGCGAACCGGGCCGTCGAAGCACCAAATCCAAAGCGTGTTGAAAGGCAATATCCGCATTTTCAGAAAAATCTGTGCAAAAAAGCACTTTCTGTGTTGCATTAAGTTTGTTATCTTGTTCGGACATAATTTTGTCCTCCTTTTAATTAGATAGTGCCTAACCAATTGGGAAACCAAAGAACCAAATCGGGGAATATCAAAAACAGGACACTCACTATCACCAATATCCATAAAAAAGGAATAGACCCACGAAAAACAGTTGATAAAGAAAGACTTCGGTCTATTCCACTAACGACATATACATTAATTCCAACCGGAGGTGAGATAACCCCTATCTGTGTCAGAATAACTATCATTACACCAAACCATATCGGGTCATATCCCAATTGTTGAACCACTGGATAAAAAATGGGAATGGTCAATAGTATCAACGCCAGAGCATCAATAAAACATCCTCCCACCATATAGAAAAGCATAACCAGAAAGCATATAGCCCAGGCAGGAATGGGTAAGGAAACAAGGCTGCTGGCTATTGTCATCGGTAAGCGTGTAATAGCAAAGAACCTACCTAAAATAACGGCACCCGCTACGATAATTAATATCATACAGGAGGTGCGAAGTGTTTCCATCATGGCACGGACAAACCCTTTCCATGTAATTTGCCGTAAAAGCAGAGATAATATAATCGTTCCACCGGCGCCAACTCCTGCCCCTTCGGTTGGCGTAAAAAAACCAAAAAAGATGCCTATCATGACGATAAGAAACAGAATAAGTGTTTCAATAACCCCTGCCATAGATAGAATTTTTTCTTTTAAGGAACTTCTTTCCCCCGCAGGACCCAAAGAAGGGTCTTTCAAACAGCGAATATAAATGCTGAAACAGAAAAGCAACGCGATAAAAACGCCGGGAAAAATCCCCGCCAGAAATAATTTTCCAATAGACTGCTGGGTGAGGATGCCATATACAATAAAAACTACACTGGGAGGTATCATCATTCCTAAACCACCTGCAGACGCCACCGTGCCACTCGCTAATGAAGCATCATATTTATAACGACGCATTTCCGGTAAAGCTACAGCAGACATGGTTGCAGCGGTTGCCGGACCGGAACCGCAAATAGTTCCAAACAAAGCACAGGCAATAACAGAAGCCATTGCCAAACCACCCGGCAAGGAACCTATCCAGATATAAGCCGTGCGAAATAATCGTTTACTAATACCGGAATGAAAGGCTACCTGACCCATTAAAACAAATAAAGGAATTACTACAAGACTTGGATTGGAAAAGGTATCAATCAAATCACTTGACAACATGCTGAACCCAGCATTTTTATTGACAACCATTACAAAGCCTGTCAACCCAACACCCATCATGGCAAAGGCAACGGGCATACTCGCTATGAGAAGGAATAATAAAACAACGATACCTAAAATACCGTAACCTGTTAAACTCATGGTTTGATTAACTCCTTCCCCGGACGGAGTATATGATAAATCTTCACCAGAGAGGTTACAGCAAAAGATAATGCTAACCAGAATGGCACCCAATATACTGGCAACTGCACTGTGGAAGTTACCTCACCGGAACGATAAAGGGATAGCCCATGTTTTATCATGAAAAAAATAATCAGTATAAACAGCGTTAACATCATTAATCGGGAGATAGTGTCTATAATAACCTTCTGGACTTTTGATATTCTTCTAAACAGAAACTCGATGGCAATATGCCCTTTAACGGCGGTAGTATAAGGAAGTGCTCCCCCCAAAACGACGGCACTCGCCAGACGGACATAGTCCATACTTCCACGAACACCATTTCCCAAAAACCTGCCAATGACATCTGCCATAACAACTATTACGATAAAAAGCAAAGCAATGGCTGAGATTATCCCCAGCAAATACACAAGAATACGAACCCCTTTCCCATATATTTCTATTAAATTCGAAATTTTATTTTCCAATGAGATCCATCACCTTATTGACTACTAAGTTCCTGAATTCTTTTCTGTGTATCTGCTAATATTTCGGCTCGTGGTAAATTATCCTGAACGGACGCATAATCTTGCATCACAGGTTGAACAGCACTTTTCCACCGTTCTTGTTCTTCCTGTGTAAGGGGAATAATTTCTTTGCCCATACCCGTAATATATTCTTTGGCTTTTGCGTCATCATCATCCCATGCTTGCGCATGCTTATCTACCCATTCTTCATTTATAGCCAGTATAACATCCTTGATATTTTGTGGTAATTGTTCCCATTTCGTCTTATTCATCACAACAAACATCGCGGTTGTATATCCAATGCAACGGCTATCTGTAACCGCCTGTATTACTTCGCCTTGTTTCCAGCCCTGTAATGTTTCCATCGGACAGAAAGTTGCATCAACAACGCCTTTTTGTAGAGCCTCATAGGTTTCAGGTTGGCTCATTCCTACAGGTTGCCCTCCTAACTTTTCAACAATTTTCGTGCACAAGCCCGTAGCCCGAATTTTCATACCTTTCAGGTCATCCAGAGAACGGACAGGTTTCTTGCTGGCTAAGATACCCGGACCATGAGCATGAACATACATCAATTGAACATCTTTCAATTCTGCAGGTTGATACTTTTTAATAATATCCATGGCAACATGGGTCGCCACTTTACCACTGGGATACCCTAAGGGAAGGTCCAGAACTTCTAATAATGGGAACCTGCCCCGCGTATAAGCAAAGCAACTCATCCCAAGGTCAGAAACTCCATTAATAACACCTTCAAAACATTGGTCTGCTTTTGTCAAAGAACCCCCGGGATACATGGTTATCTTCACTTTTCCATTCGTTCGCTTTTCCACTTCCTTAGCCCAACTTTCAGCTAATCTGTACTGGCTATGTGTGGCGGGGAAAAACACACTATAAGTCAGTTCAATAGGCTTTGCTTCTGCAGGTTTAGGTTGAGCAGGGGTAGATGGAGTCGCTTGATTTGATGGTTGTTGTCCACCACAATGGGTCAGTAAAAGTAAAATTAAAACAACGGTAGGAATTAAAAACGCAAAAAAATTCTTTTTCATGATGGAACCCTCCTTTATATAGGATTAATAGTATTTACTATATATACTTAATTGTTTTGTTTTCAAATTTACACGATTTATCAAAGGAATATAATATTACAATAGGAGTTTATAATATTTACCCACCGTTGCTACAAACAATTGATCTTTAAAATTTAAAGTTATTGTTTCCCGCTGTGGGCTGAATTCAGAGAGCACCCAATCCCCTGCAATTTTATCCCCCAAACGGACAAATTGTTCTATAGCCTTTTTATCTCTCGTGTATAGAGAAACGCGAAATTGAGGTGAATTATTATTCCCTTCCGTTTTATCCACAACCTTTGCAAAACCATGAAAGAAAATTAAAATTTCACCTTCCCGCAGAGAAGCCAATGTTGCTTCGGATGTATTTTGAACTTCCATAAATATAGATGGCTCGACTGTTAACGGTTCCTTAGCCGTATTATTTTCTACCTTATCATTATCTTCCTTCTGCCCTTCGTTTACTTTCTCTTCTTTGTTTTCAAGGTTGGGTTTCTTTTCTTGTTGAGGAGGGGTATTTTCCTTTTTCTGTTCAGGCAAAACCAATCGAATTTGTTTGGGTTGGTAATAATTGCCATTACCTTCTAATTTGATGGTATAAGTACCCGGGGTAAGTTGGTAAAAAAGCGTAACGGCTTTCTTAGGACCAATTTTTCCCCCTTCTTTATTAAAGACCAGGGCAATCGGTTGGGAAGAAAAACTTTCTGTTTTTACTTCATAAGGCATGAAGTTTTGTTTTTCATCTCCCTCAACAAACACACTAATATAGACAGGAGCAGGCACATAACGAATATCATTTCCCAACCACACAGACCGCATCCCTTTGTTATGGATGTTTATCTCTACCCGATAAGTTCCCGTAGAGGGGATATATTCCGTTCTTCCTGCGGCTCCCAGTATAGCGTTTCCCTGAAACACTCCGAAACAATCCGTAGATATAATAATAACCGTAAATAGTGTAATAAGTGTAGAAAGCACAGGTATCCAGCGAAAGCCTTTATCTTTGTAAAAGGAGACCCAAACGGCAATACCAATCAATCCCAATACAATATATGCAGACACGACTCGGAAAGCGAATAAACCATAGGGGGAGGCTCTTAAATCTCCTCCATACGGGGTGATACTATACCACACGAAATTGATATGTAATG
>AWNW01000010.1 GCA_000493945.1 Candidatus Hydrogenedens terephthalaticus JGI OTU-1 | reverse complement strand
TGCAGCTGAATTTATGACATGCTGTTTTCAAAGTACGCAAAAAATGAAAGAACAACATGAAGCGGTCGTGCATATAGATGGCACAACACGAGCCNAAATTGTTAAAAAAGAAAATAATCCAACTTTTTATGAAATATTGAAGCATTACAAGAATTTATCAGGAACCAGTGTAGTGCTGAATACAAGTTTTAATATGCATGAATCACCTATTGTTCGAACTCCCGAAGAAGCACTACAAACATTTATAGAATCAGGATTGGATTATCTATTTTTGAATAACTTTGTGGTGGCACAAATCCAGAATGGTGTTAATGATAATGGAAAACACACAGAATAAAAAGATAAAAATTGCGATTATTGATTACTCTGCAGGAAATATACATTCTGTATATAAGGCTTTTGCAAAAAAAGGAGTTTCTATTGAAATTGTTAATAAAGAAACCGAACTGGATGTGTTTGATGCTATTGTTTTGCCAGGGGTTGGTGCTTGTGGAAGTGCTATGGATTTTCTAACGAAGGTAGGTTTGACCCGAAGATTGAATTATTATGTGTTAGAGTTGAAAAAGCCCGTTTTAGGTATTTGTTTAGGTTTCCAAATTATGACAGAATTCAGTGAAGAAGGAAAAGTGAAAGGATTAGGTTGGATACCAGTGAATGTTTGCCATATACGAAATGTAGTTAAAAGTCCTATTCGAGTGCCTCATATTGGCTGGAATGATGTAAGAGTTTATAGAGAAGGAATGTCTTTATTATCTGGAATGATAGAAAATCCTAATTTCTACTTTGCCCATTCTTATTTTGTCCCTTTCAAAGAAATTGATGGAAATCTGGGAATAACGGAATATGGCACTTCTTTTATTTCTTTATATCAAAGTAAAAACATTTATGGAACACAATTTCATCCAGAAAAAAGTTATATAGGTGGTGCAGTATTAATACAAAATTTTTTGAATGAGGTGTTGAATGCTAAAAGTTAGAGTGATACCTGTACTTTTATTGCGACATTGGGGTTTGGAAAAAACTATTCAGTTTGCAAATCCAAAATATGTGGGCTGTCCCATTAATGCAGCTCGTGTTTTTAATCAACATAATGTTGATGAATTAATATTGTTAGATATCGTGGCAACCCTTGAAAATCGTCCTCCAGAAATAGAAGTTGTTAAGCAAATATCCGCAGAAACATCTATGCCGTTTACCGTTGGAGGGGGAATTCGTGATATTAATACCATAAGGGAATTGCTGAACGCAGGAGCTGATAGAGTAGTTCTTAATACTTCTGTAGTAGAGATTCCCGATTTATTACAGAAATCAGCAGAACAATTCGGAAGACAGTGTATCGTAGTGTCAATTGATGTTCGTAGAATAAATGGTAAATATGAAGTGTTCACACATGGAGGACGAAAATCAACAGGATTGAATCCTTTGGAATTAGCAAAAAGGGCAGAGGCGGAGGGAGCAGGAGAAATATTGATTACAAGCATTGATAGAGATGGAACATTGGAAGGATATGATTTAGACCTAATAAAGATGGTTACGGATAATGTGCAAATCCCTGTAATCGCATGTGGAGGTGCAGGTTCTGTTAAGGATTTAGCAGATGCCTATTACCAGTCTGGCGTTTCTGCAGTCGCATGTGGAGCCTTTTTCCTTTTTTATGGCCCACGGAGGACTGTTTTAATCACTTATCCTACAGAGGAACAACTATTAGAATATTTTAAACCCGAGCATGTTCGAAAAAGAGACCCGAAGAAGCCTATTGATTTAGAATTATCACGATTATAAATAGAGGTAGTATATGTATGATTCGACAAAATGAAGATAAAATTTTTTGTAAACGATGTGTTATGGATACATCTATTCCCGGGGTTTATTTGGATAGTCAAGGTGTATGTAATTTCTGCCACATGCATGATAAGTTAGATAAACGGTTTCCTGTTGGAGAAAAAGGAGCGATGATATTACAAAGGATAGCAGAGAAGATAAGAAACGATGGACGGGGAAAAAAATACGATTGTGTGGTGGGTGTCAGTGGAGGTAGAGATACCTCCTATTGTTTGTATTATGTAAAAGAAATTATGAATTTACGCCCTCTGGCTGTCCATTTCGACAATGGTTGGGATTCGGAAATTGCTAAAAGTAATCTCGCAAAACTCTGCGATAAATTAGATGTAGAATTACATACCATAATTATGGACTGGCCTGAATCACGAGAATTGACCAATGCAACCATTCGTGCTTGTGTCCCTTATATAGACCTGACAGATGATATAGGAATTGCAAGTAGTTTATATAGAACTGCAGTTGCGGAGAATGTCCATTATATTATTTTAAGTCATTCTTTCCGCGAAGAAGGAATAACCCCCCTTATGTGGAATTATATTGATGGGAGATACACAAGGGCTATTATTGAACAATATTGTAAAATCCCGTTAAAGCATTTTAAGAATGTTGAACTTTGGGACATGATTTATTGGATATTGTGGAAGAGAATCCGAGTAATTAATATTACAAATTATTATGATGATACGGGAGAGAAAGTCGAAACATTGCTTAAGGAAAAGTTTGATTGGCAAGATACAGGGCAACATCACTTAGATAATGAACTATTTACTTTGGTTTATTACTATGCACGAAGGAAATTTGGCTTTGATTGGCGTGTGGTTGAATTATCCGCAAAAGTCAGAACGGGTGTAATATCACGCGAATCTGCATTAAAAGCATTACAAGAAATACCGTTTTTCGAAGATGAAGAAAGGATTGAACATTGTTTGAGAAAACAAGGTATAAGCCGTGAAGAGTTTGAGGCAATTGTCAATGCTCCCAATAAATATTTTACAGACTATCCCTCGTATTATCCTCTACTTCAGAAGTTTAAATGGTTTGTGTGGATTTTGTGTAAGTTACATGCTATACCAGCACATACTTATGAAAAATATTTTCATGCTATCTGAGATAATGACTGAATTCAGTGGATAATATTAATTATCTTGATATAAAACGAGTGAAAAAAGCATATTTAGTTAATCTAAATTTGCAAAGCCACTATATCCATTAACCGCACCTCTGACAGGTTTACTATATCTTTTCATCTCTCTTCGAAGAAAGTTAAAAGATAGTGATATGGGTATTCTTATATCTTTCATCGTGCTATACAAGGGTTATGGAATTCACAAATATCCAATTGCTAAACTGTGAGTATAAAAATTATATTTTTAATCGCATGATTTAAGGCTATACTGTGGAAAGAAAAGAAGAACAACAAAAACATAATATACAAGTATTTGTTTTGTTTTTGCTCATTGTTTTATTAGCCTTTGTTGTTCGTATATATAAAATTTCGGATGAATCGGTTTGGTGGGATGAGTATTCAAGTTTAGTTCATATTAATTCTGGCTCTTTAAAAGAGTTTATTTATTTAAATCCTCTTTATGACCCTGCAACAATGCCTGCTTATTATATACTCGAATACCTCTTCTGGCATTATGTGTCTCCGTCTGTTATAAGCCTTCGTTTCTTTTCTATCCTATTAAGTGTGATGACTATCCCTGTTCTATTTCTTATAGGCAGAAAATTTAATTCGGAAAAGATAGGATTGGTAGCGGGATTATTTTTTGCTATATCCCCGATACATCGTTTTTTTGGTCAGGGAATACGAATGTATGTGTTGCTGACTTTTTTGTTCGCTCTGTCTATATATTATTTGCTTTTATGTTCTGAATATAGCAATAGAAAAAATTGGATTGTTTTGACATTAATAAATGCACTTCTATTATGGACACACCCTTTTGCTGTAATTATTGTTTGTATAGAAGTTTTGTGGCTGTTTTATATCTTTTATATAAAAAACACTAAAAAGTATTTACCTATTATCCTACAAATATTAATTAGCATTCCTTCTGTTTTGTATGTAATGAGCATAAATTATTACTCTCAAGAACAGTCTTTCTGGTTTAAAAAGCCAACTTTATATGAATTCATTGGAGATTTGTTTGCAGATGATGCAGTAGGAATGACATATCAGGTGAGAATTATAAAAGAGGTATTACCCCAATATTTAATAAATATACATCCTGTTGTTGATTTTTCCTTATTATTGATAACTATTTTAGTGATTGCTTTATCCATCAGATATATTTTCAAAGGGGTTGGAAATTATAAAGAATTGGATACAAAAAACAAGGTAATACTTTTATTGTTGATGGCATTAATTCCCCCTATATTCTTATATATTCTCTCTATTTTATGGAGACCATGTATTTTCCCTCGATATACATTGTATAGTAGCCTGGCAATATATTTTCTTTATGGTTATTTGATTAAGATAAATAAAACAAAGAATTTAAATTATTTTCTAATATTTTCTTTGGTGCTAATATTTTTTTATCAGTTACTGATTACTCTTCCGGGACCCCAAAGAACAAATTGGAAAGACACAGTTCGGTTTATAAATCAACAGTCATCTAATAATAAAAATGTTTCTGTATTTGTAAATCAAGCGATAAATAAAGATGTTTTTACATTTAATTTTAAAAACGAAAAAATACCGGTATCATTTGTTGAAGATATAAATACATTCATTCCAATTGTTCAGGAACTATTTCAGAAAGAATCAAGTTGTTTTACAGATAAAATTTGGTTTGTTTATGTTTCTTTTTATTTTGGAGATTATGGCTCTACCGAATTAGAACAATTGTTAAATAACAGCAAGATCCGATATGAGACTTATGATTTCTATGGGATAGAACCTATTCGGTTATATAAAGTTTTACCTCAGGAAGGAGTTACATATAATCGCTGGACGGATAAAGAATTAGAAAATGAGTTTCTTAAATTCACAATATCCGATTTTGCTCTTGCTAATGTCGAAACGGGTCATAAAGAGTGTGCTATGTATCTAATTGAAAGATTAATAAGTAATGACCCATTACAAAAATTGCAATTTCAGAATATTTATAATGCTCTGAAAGATGGAGGAGATGTTCCAAAACTAACAAAATCATTAAGGTATTACCAGATAAGCCAGAGAAGTATGAGTCCGAAATATAAAGAATATTTTCTTAAGAAAGCCGTTCAGTTTGATAAAGATTTGGAACTGGCATACCTTTGTTTTGATGCCATTATGACCTCTATAAATGGAGATATTGAAATTACAAAGGAAAAACTTCACCACATTGTTCATGTAAATCCAGATATTGCTCTCCCTCGAATTGCCTTAGGTGTTATTACTCTATCTGAAAATAATGAGGAAGAGGCAAAGAAATGGTTCTATTCTGCGATACAATGTGAAAATGGACTGTACCAATCATGGAAATACCTTCTCGATTATATTTTCATTCAGAAAGACTATAAAAAAGCATTGCAGGAATATTACGATTTGAAAAATAAAGGGATTTTTGTGGAATCCTTTTTTGAAGAATATCTAACTTCAAAATTGGCAGGTGGTAATAGTTAATCTATTTTGGGTTCCAACCTAAATATTTGTCTAAAAAGCGATAGGCTTCTTCTCGAATTTCAGGTGGAAAATCGTGCCCACAATCCGGGTGAATAACTTTTAATTTTTCTTCTGCATTATAAATCGCGTAAATTTTTTTAGCAGATTCGACACAATCATCTACCCCGGACACTTCGAAATTATTGTCGTGAAGGGGAGCATTAATGAACACAGGACGGGGAGCAAGAGTCCCGAGAATTTCTGTAAAATCAAAAGGAAGTAAGTCTGGATTGCATTGATATTTTTCTTTTATTCTCGGCATATAACCTTTATGGGACCATCCTGTTAAATCGCCACCATAATATTTTTTCATACTGGTAAAACCGCAACTGGTAACCATTACTTTAATTCTCTCGTCGAAAGCCCCTAAAAAGAGGGTGTTATGCCCACCTAAGGAATGTCCAACAGCACCAATTTTATCTTTGTCTACTTCCTCCAGTGTTTGTAAAAGGTCAATACAGCGACGGTGATTCCCGATGCCTTTTGCTGTAGCACTTGCATATCCCATTGAATATACATCAATTTTATAGTCACCAAACCCAGGGTAATCCGGGACAATAACAATATATCCCCTTTCTGCGAGTTCTTTGGCGAGATGTCTATTTTTTGCATCACCGATACCAACAGGACTGGCTTTCCCAATGTCTATAGTTTGATGTAGACATACAATGGCAGGTCTTTTCCCGTTAATATTTTTAGGTAGTAATAAGTAAGCAGGCAATCTGTCGTTGTTTTCTGCATTGAAGGAAATTTTTTTCCGCCAATAGGAACCCATATCTTCCGTAGTTTCAACTTGCATATCTAATGGGGGTAATTGAGAACGGTTAGGTAAAGGTCCCATAACAAGAAGCATATTTTGAAGTATATGGTTCTTCCTTATATCCCATTCTTTTAAACTTTCTACTTTACGGATTTCACCATCGTTCCCAATATAGTAAAGCAAATTAGATTTGTCCTTATAAAAAGGAGGTTCGCCCACCATATATTGTTGATTTAAGAAAAAAAATGAGAAGAAATATAGGTGCTTTGTTGAGCATATTTGTCTCCTTTATTATTTAAATTGTATTGCATATAAATCTGCATCTTTCATCTTAAAGGATAGCCGAATAGGTATTCCTTGAAGTGAAGATAAATTGCTAATATTATTCCAGGATGCCTTGAAGTTAATTCGGTTCCCTTTCAATGGAATAGAATTACTAAATTCATATCCTGATATTGGATTTCCATTTATGTCCTGAATTTCTGTACTTATATAACCTACTGCAGAAGTAACAAAATTAAGAAACAGATTATCCCCTTTGAAAGTTATCGGTGTGGTTGAGATAATCCCTTCTGTATATCCGGCAGACAGGCAGGAGAAGCCATCTAACCTTAATAAATATCGCTGGATATATGCAGTATCCTGAGCATAATTTTTTTGAATATAAAAAGCCATTTGATAATCACCTGCTGGGACAACTCCTCGCACAGGGTAATTGGTTCTGGATACCCAACTTTCAATGGGATATTCAGGCTTAAAGAAAGCATTTAAGAAGAATCTGTTATATTTGTTATCTCCCCGACTGCTCATAAAAATTACATCAGAACAATCATGGCTATAATCTATTTCTACGCCGATGGATTTTATTTCTTGATCGGATAACACCTTACATCCCGGAACAAATCGGGCTGCTAATGATACATATATATGAGGAGCATTAAAATAAGGGATTGTTTGATTGGTATATATATGTTCCCACGGTGCATTTCCTTTGTCCATGACCACAGGTTTTTCCCAATTCAAAAAATCCGAACTCGTTGTTCTACTCACCCAACGATATTCATCATTTGGACCATTCCATGTTCTAAAGTATAAAATATATTTCTGTTCAGAAGTAGACCAAAATGCTACATTTTGTGAGTCAAAAGCAAATTCTTTCCATGACTCCCCTTTCAGTATCGGCTTATCGGATAGTTTCTGCCAGTGAATTCCATCTGCGGAAACAAAGACAAATAATCCACTATTAAAAGTTCCTGCCACTGCTTTATAGCGTTCCTCTTTTGGAACATTAGGGTTTTCATCTATAAATGGTGCAAAATTATGTGAAAAAGGTGGACTATTTGCAAGAACAACATTATTGTCTCGACTTCCTTCTATTTCAAAAAGACCTAAAGAAGGTTTTGTGAAGTGAATACCATCGGGGCTTTCTGCATAGCAGGTAACTTCTGCATTTGAACCATCCGATTTTGAAACGGGAAGTCCCCGATAATAAAGGCGGTAAATATCTTTATCATGGATTAATGTTACATACCCACTAAATTTACCTTCCCATGGTTTGTCAAAATATAAAACTTTTTCAGCAGGGACAGGCTCACATAACTTAAAAGATACATGCTCTAATCTATCAATTATTCTGTTGTCAACAAAGACTTCTCGACGATTTCCTATGTTATATATTTTTTCGGTTACTCCTGTGTGTTGAAAGGTTATCAGAAAGAAGCTTTCAATAATGAAGTAAATAAGAAACTTGCTAATTTTCATAACCTATCCTTTATTTTGAGGTTGATTAATTTAAATTTTTATTGCTTGTCCATTTTTTTAAACTCAATCTAAACCAATAATTGAAAGCCTTTATTTGATTTTTCAAATGATGGGGACGACGAATTGTCCTTGCAATAGTTCGAGCAAAATATCGAGGTCTGAGGTAATATCTTCGATATGCAGATTGCACTTTCTTTGTTAAGGTATCTAAATCGGGATATGTATTGGGAAGATAAGAAGGCAAATGTTGTCCTATAAATTCAAAGCATTGTCCTTCTTTCATGGCAATTTCTGCAAGTAGTGTTCCGGGTGCTACATAGTAGGAGAAGAAAACAACATAATCTATATTTAGTTCGCATGCAAATCGTATAGTTTCTTCACTCATTGCTGGTGTTTCCGTGGGGAAACCCAAAACAAAGAAAGCCCTTGTTTCCATACCGGCAGATTTTGCCCACTGAACTGCATTTCGACATTGTTCTAAAGTATGCCCTTTCCGAATAAGTTTGAGTATTTCCTCGTTTCCGGATTCAATACCAAATTGAATACTGTAACATCCTGCTTCTGCCATTTCGTTTAACATTTCTGGAGTTACTGTATTTACACGAGACAAAACCGACCAATCTAATTTTATTTTTTCCTGTTTTAGAAGGGAACAGAAATTATGTATCCATTCGGGATAGATGCAAAAATTATCATCCCAAAACACGATATTTTTAACATGATATTTTTCAATGAGGTATTTTATTTCTGCCACAACATTTTCGGGAGACCTACGGCGAAATGGAGAGGCATATTTTCCCCCCTGATAACAAAATTTGCATCGTGCCCATGGGCAGCCCCTTGCGGTAATCATTGACATAGCAGGGCGTTTGGGACTTAAACTCGGTAAAGGTTCATATAGGTTATGGTTATATATATGTCGAGAAGGAAAAGGTAAAACATCCAGATTATCTATTGGAATAGAGCAACCTGTATCCACGATTTCATCATTTTCATTTTTGTAAATGATACCCTTTACATTTTCATGTGTCCCCCTAAAGAAAATCTTTTCCAATAACTCTAAAAGAGGAACTTCTGCATCCCCAGGAATAACATAATCTATATAGGGACAATCTTTTAACACCTGTTCCCCGAAGGAAGTAGTATGAGGACCTCCCATTAATAATGGGATGTTTGGGCATTCCTCTTTTAATTTTTGAGCAAGTTGGTATGAGGAATTGAGGAGAAAAGTAGTAAAGGATGAAATTCCAATTACATCAGGTTTGAGTGATAGAACGCGAAATACAGTTTCCTCAATAGATAACCTTTCGGCAACTGCATCCACAAAATGGCATTGATATTTACCCGTCTGTTCTAAGTAGGCAGTAAGATATCCTACACCTAAGGGAGGCATTAACCCAATTTGCCTTTTCCCTTCTTCCTGTCCAATGGAACGGGAATATGGATATGGAGGCATTACAAATACAACATGTATCATATTATTATTATAACTCTATGATTTTCTGAAAAATTCTTCCTCTTCAGAGACACGAATCCCGAACAATCCAATTAAAATAGAACTAAACAAAACCTGAACCCCTTGAACAAAACAAAGGATACCCCAGAAAAAATTTTTTATATTTATATCCACTGTATTTATTTTAGAATAAAGAGCATAAAACATTATAACTATACCTAAAAAACATATTCCCAATCCCAGAAACATTCCCTTTTCCACTTTAATTATTTTGGACAAGAAAAGTAGATATTTTGAAGGCGTATATCTAAATTTTGAACCACGAACTCTGCCCTGAGCAATCACACCAACCAATAGAATTTGAGTAGCAATAATATTTGCTAACAGAGAAATGAAGAAAGAGGTATAAGTGTCTATATAATTAGGCAGAATAAAAAATGCAAGATAAGAAAATCCCAATAATAAAAAACCGGGTATGAGGAACCAATTAATAGAACAGTAATGAAACATAAGTTGTAGATGTCTCCATCCGTCACGAACTGAATGTAGATGTGGACGCCTTCCTCTCTGGTCGCAATGAAAATGAATTGGAACTTCGGCTATTTTAATTTTAGTCCAGTGTGCTTTCGCTATCATTTCAGAAGCAAATTCCATTCCTTCCGAGTGCAAATCTAATTTATCAAACGCTTCTCGGGACATTCCTCGCATACCCGAGTTAATATCCGATATATGTGCTTTAAAAAAAATATTCGCAAGGAAAGTCATAATAGGAGTGCCTACATATCTATGTAACCACGGCATTGAACCGTCATCAATAGTTCCTTTTTTACGAGACCCAAGAACAAGGGGATACCCACCCCGCAATTTTTCTAATAATTTCGGAATATCCTCAGGGTCATAGGACAAATCAGAATCAAAGAAGATAATATATTTCCCTTTTGCTTGCTTTATACCGTTTCGGAGGGTGTTCCCGTAACCCGGAGTGATGACCTGTACTACTTTTGCACCTGCTTGTTCTGCGATTAAAGAGGAATTGTCTGTAGAATTATTATCTGCTACGATAATCTCACTGTTAATATGATTTTTATCTAAAACCTCTTGTGTTTTCTTTATACATTGCCCTATAGTGCGTTCTTCATTCAAACAAGGTAATACAATGCTTAACTCTATTTCATCGGAATAGTTCATTTATCAGTATTTCCTTGTTTCCCCAAAATGAGGGAATATAAATATTCTATCTGTTCAGGGTCTTTGATGTTTTGTTTTGCCTTTTCAAAGATTTCCAATGATTTATTAACATCTCCTCTATCTATATAAATTTCCATTAAATTTCTATATACAGGTGTAAAAGAAGTATCTATATTTAATATTTTATTATAAACATTTATAGCCTCATTATCTTGATTACTTTTATTATAAATATTTCCCAAAGTAAACCATAAATTTGTTGATTTTGGATGTCTTTCTAAAACTTCCATTAATTCCCAAATACCTTTTTCTGAATTTCCCATCTCTGTGTAAAGCAAAGATAAAGCAATACAAAGTCCTATATGTTCAGGATTTGTTTCGAGACCTTTATCATAATAATACAGGGCTTTTTTCTTATGGTTTTCTGAATAAAAAATATCTCCTAAATTTGCGTATGCAAGTGTAAAAAAGGGATTTTTATATATACACTTTATTAACATGTTTTTGGCTTTTTCCCAATCATTTTTTTCTGAGCAGATCATAGCAATATTATTGAGCGTATTAGGTTCTTTATCGTCATAGGATAATACATGCTCATAGTAAGAAAGTGCTTTTTCAAGTTCCCCCGAATTATGGTAAACAAATCCTAAATTATAGAGTAATTCTATATTGTGAGGTTGTAGGCTTAAACTATTTTCTAACAATTTAATGGCTTCAGTGTATTTTTTCTGTTGGATATATAATTCTGCCAGATTAACTATGGCGAGATTGAAATTAGGTTCTATTTCAATAGCATATTTATAATGATATTCGGCTTTTGGCAAATCATTGCGTTCCTTGTAAATAACACCTAAGTCATTGTGAACCCTTGGGTCTTTTGGATTTAAGGATAAGGCGTTTTCAAATTCTTTGATAGCTTCATCGTATTTTTTTAATTTCATGTATAAAGCCGCAATATGGTAATAAATATCTTCTCTATACATGGAAGGTTGTTCTGAAGGGTCAGGACTAAGTGCAAGTCGTAATAAATCTATTGCTAATTCAGAATAATTTAATTTTTTAAGTGCATGTCCCAGTCGGAATGGCATATAAGTCATAGGGCGTTCCGGTCGAGACATAAGTGCATGTACTTCCTGTAAGGCTTCATCAACTCGCCCTACACGAAGATAAGAATCGGCACGGTCATAATGCCAGCGACACATATCCGGTTTATAGGGGATAATGTCAATATGAGTTACAAGGAAGAGTAGGACTAAAACAAAAATACTTATAAGTGCGGAAATTATTCTTTTCTTCGCCAATAAATTCCGAATTTCCGAGAAAGCATATCCACCTATAACAAACATCAGTCCTAATATAGGGACACGAGCCCTTGCATTTACGAAAAAGGGAAGAAAAGAAGCGAAATAGGTGAATATAAACAATAAAATTAGTGTCAGAAAATAAATGTTTATGTTTGTATCTTTGGATGTCTTGTTAAAGAATATGTTTTTTACCAAAAAGAACAAACCTAACAGAAATACACTTAAAACAATAGGAAAACGAGGCATGTATTTTAGAGGTATGTAATGTTGTCTTTCTCCTTCTACAACTTTATTTTCAGTAATTTCTTGAGGACTCCAGAATAGAATGGCTTTTTTACAAGTGAGTAAAAATGTCTGCCATGGATGATGAATAATATAGTTTATAGCCATTTTTGCAAAGATATTTGATGCTTCTGAATGCGTAACTTCTCTTCCTAAAGATTTGCCTAAACCTTTTACGACATTGTCGTAATGCCATACAGACCAGTTCCCAGTCCCTTCTAATTCTTGCAAATAAGGTAACCATGGGGTTATTCCATCTGCATCTTCACTGTTCCCTATCAACAAATTTTCGCCAAAATAAGTAGAGATAGGCACAAATTCGCCTGATACAAGGTAATTCCGAACTGTTACTGGAATTATTATAGTAAAAGTGGCAATTATTAAAAAGATAATATGCAGGAAGCCCTTAATGAATTTTTTCTGTTTATAAAAAAAGAACAAAATCCATAATGACAAAAATGGAATAAATAATAGGATATTAGGTCTCATAATTGCGTATATACCAATGAGTAATCCGGAGAAAAAGGAATAAAGAATAAAGTCCTTAGTAACGGTATAATAAATGAGAAGTAATATACAGGGAACAAGAAATACAAATAACGCAGGGTCGTTTACTTCTCCCTCATAATAAATAAAAGCCCAGTAAGTAGCCACAAGGAAAGATGCACATAAGCCTGTAATCCTGTTAAATACAATTCTGGCTAAAAAATATATTAGGACAATATGAACAAGTCCCAAAAAGAAATGGATTAATCGTGGTGCCAGATAAGAACCGTCAAAAAGCCAATATACAACTGTAAGGAAATAGGGATAACCAGGAGGACGATAATAAGGTGTCGTTGGGATATGTGGATCAGAAACTCCCTCCCGGACAGTCCAATCCCCTGATAGCATTGCTCTTGCCTGATAATCCTGTACATCCAGGTCTTGTCGAAGTGCAATGAAGTCCGGCGCGTCTATTAACTGCCAAAGGTAGATAAGTCGCAGACAAAATGCAAACAAAAGTATCCATGCGAGAATTACCCAATCTTTATTTTTTTTGTTTCCGTTATCCATATTGTTTTTTATTTAGTTAGATGTTTTTATTTTTGTTTATCTCATGGAGTTTATCTGCAGCATCTGTGTATTTGGGGTCAATTTCTAAAACTTTTTTATACCAGTATTCTGCCTCTTCAAGTTTATTCATTTCTTTGAATGCATTTCCAAGGTTAAACATAGCATCTGTAAATTGAGGTTCATTTTCTAAAGCCATTTTTAAATATCCTATCGCTTTTTCATACTGTGTCTTTTGTATATATAAAAATCCAAGATTATTAAAAATAAGGGCATTGTTTGGATTTAAGGAGAGAGATTTTGTTAAGGATATTTCTGCTGAAGAATATTCGTCCATTCGTATATATACATTTCCCAAATGAAACCATCCAACCCAGGAATTAGGTTCTAATTCCGTTGCCTTCACGAAACAGCCTTTTGCCATATCTAACTGGTTTTGATAATACAAATATATTCTTCCAAGGTTAATCCACGCCAAAGTATACACAGGAGATAGTTCGCATGCTTTATTGTAATATTTCTCTGCAAGGTCGAATTTTCCCTGTAATTCCATGATATAGCCTAAGTTATTGTTTGCCATAGCATAATTGGGATTTGTTTCTAACGCTTTTAAACAATAATTTTCTCCTTCCTTTAATTCATTACGATTGAGAGAAATTATACCAAGAAAAGCGTAGACTTCTGAATATTCAGGATTCTTTGAAATAGCTTTGTTGGCATAGTAAATTGCATCTTTTTCGTTCTGAGATTTATAGGAGACAATTGCTTTGTGGTAGAACCATCGAGCCGTATCTGGTTTATATTTTACAGGTATCATATACACAAAGGTAAAACATAGTAAACAAAGAATAATTTGTTTAAATTTGTTTGACTGGTTTCGATTTTCAGTATCGTTAAGAAATAGAACTGCACCTAATCCCCCTATGATACATAATTGCGGAATAATAGGAATTCGGTATCGCTCAGAAACAAAAAAAGGAATAACAGAGAAAGAATAAACAAAACTCCATGCGAGGGTAAATAATATAAGTGTCTTAAATTCCTTAGTTAAATTGTCTCTTTGTTTAATAAACAAAGTCAAAGAGAAAAGAGATAAGCCTACTAATAAGGGAAATCCGGGTAATAAACGAAGGAATGAGGATCCCCTGTCATGGTAAATAACTTTCCCATCAGAAACGATAGCAGGGCTCCAAAAGAGAAGAAATTTTCGAATAGTTAGTTTAATTGCAGAAATAGGTTCTTGTTTCCAGTATTCAAAAGCCTTTTTATAAAAGAATTGGGAGGCTTCTTTAAACGAGTAATTTCGTCCCTCTTGCTTTATACCAAGCCCCTTTACTAATAAACGATAGTTGAAACAGTCCCAGTTATCAATTCCGCACAAATGAATTATATCCGGTACAGTAGGGCTATCCCCGGTTGACTTTGAATTGTTTCCAATATATGTGTTTATTCCCCCAAAACAAGAAATCAGAAAGAATTCTTTACTGACTATATAATTTCTGATTAAAACAGGAGATATCGTTATAAATACAGAAGCAGTAAAGAGAATACTGTGGATAAAAAATTTTTTTATATTTTCTCTTCCTAATATATAAAATACGACCCCAATATACATGGGTAATAACAAAAGTCCGTTGGGTCTAAAAAGAGCGATAATTCCTAATAAGAATCCTGAAAATGTTATAAATTTTGCTGTTTTTGTTTGTAAGTAGCGTAAAGAGGTATATAAAAGGATTGTTGTAAGAGTGATTACCCAGACAGGATAGTTTATTTCCCCTTCAAAATAAACAGATTCCCAAAGAATGGCTATTAAGAATGCAGATACCAAACCTGCTTTTTTATTTCCGAATATCTTTGAAACGAAGTAGTACATTAAATAAACATTTATAATTCCCAGAAAAAAATTGAATTAATCGTGGGGAATTATAATTATCCCCGAAAAGAAAGTAAATAAAAGCCAGAAGAAAGGGATATCCTGGTGGTCTCCCATAAGGAGTATTTTCTATCATAGGGTCATCTCCCGTAGGAGATGGATAATTCCCTTGATACAGTATTTTATGTGCCCAATAATCGTTAAATTGAGGGTCTACGATTAAGTGTGAAAATTCGGGTTGTTTGCAAATATGATAAAAATAAACCACTCGTATAGCAAGTGCTAAAAGAAGTATTAGAAGAAGAAATATAGTTTCTTTTTTTTTCATGCTTTATGATTTGTTTTTCAAAATAAGATATTGTTTTAATGTCATTTTTATTTCGGAATGCGTTCCATTCGATTTTTCTGGGGTTTGATCATTCCGTATTCGTGCAGTTTGTTCCTGAGTGTCCGAACACTAATACCTAATATTTCAGCTGCTTTTGTCTTATTACCCCCACAATGTTCTAATGTTTTTAAGATGATATTTTTTTCTATTTCTGCTAATGTAATACCCGGTTCTACCTGTGTATTATTATGCTCGGAATGGCTCTTTATTTTAAGGAACTCGAAATCTTCTAAACATAAACTTCTTTTGTCAGCAGCAAGAACTACAGCGCGTTCTATAATGTTTTGCAATTCACGAACATTTCCAGGCCAGTCATATTCCATAAAATACTCCATAGCCTTTTTGGTAATGGTATCAACATTTCTTCCATTTTCTTTAGAAAACCGTTTCAAAAAGTAATTTGCCAGTTCGGGAATATCTTCTTTTCTTTCACGAAGTGGCGGAACATAAATCGTAATAACATTTAATCGGTAAAATAAATCCTGGCGAAAGGAATGTCTTTCAATTGCATCTTCAAGATTTCTATTAGATGTGGCGATAATACGAACATCTACAGATATAGTTTCTGTTCCGCCCACCCGTTCTATTTCGCGTTCCTGTAATGCCCGAAGAAGTTTTGGTTGAAGGTCTACATGAATTTCACTTATTTCATCCAGCAACAATGACCCTCCATGAGCAAGTTCAAAGCGACCAATCTTTTTTTCATACGCACCGGTAAAAGCACCTCGTTCATGTCCGAATAGTTCACTTTCAAGAATCCCTGAAGAGAGGGCGGCGCAATTTACCTTTATAAAAGGTTTATCCCTTCGAGGACTTAGGAGATGAATTGTCCGAGCCACTAATTCTTTTCCTACACCTGTTTCTCCACGAATAAGAACAGTTGAACGAGAATCGGCAATTTTGTTTATTTTTTCATGCAATTCTTGCATAATTTTACTTTTTCCGATAATCTCAGGAGGTCCCAGGTATGCATTAAGTTCTGAACGAAGATACTTATTTTCTGCATTCATTTTGACTTTGTCCAGAGCCCGTTTTACGGCAATCTCAATAGCCTCCGGGGTAAAAGGTTTTACAAGATAATCCATGGCGCCTGCTTTTAATGTCTCAATGGCTGTATCTATTGTTGCGTAAGCAGTCATTATAATTACGGGTGTTTCTGCTGAAACCTTAACACTTGCTTGTAGCACCTCCATTCCATCAACAGGCTCCATTTTTAAGTCCGTTATTATTAAATCGAAAGGTTGCGTTTTAATCAATTCCATCCCTTCTACTCCACTGCCAGAACTAACTACACGATAGCCAGCACGGGTCATGGCTTCTTCAATAAATTCACGCATGAGAGGTTCATCATCAATTACAAGAATTTTCGCTTTTGGCATACTTTATCCCTTATCAAATATTTAAATTCTTTTTATATAGGCAGCCATATTGTAATTGTAGTTCCTTCGCCCACAATACTTTCCGCTTTAATTTGCCCTCCATGTGCATCTATAATTTTAGCACACAAGGCTAACCCCAAACCCGTTCCCCTTTCTTTGGTTGAAAAAAACGGAGAAAAAATCTTTGGCAGTATTTCGGGTTTGATTCCACAGCCGTTATCTTGTATTTCTATCCGAACATATTTATTTTCCACTTCGCCTTTTATCTTAATTAAACCTTGTTTGCTTATACTTTGAATAGCATTGACAACGATGTTCGAAATAACCTGTTTTATGCGGTTAAAATCCAAATTGGCTTTTATCTCAGGAGGACATTCCACCAGAATGGATATATTTTTTTTATCATAAGATAGAAATTCTAAACTGGAGCGAATCAATTCACATAATGGTTTTGGTTCCTGTCTTAACTCTATAGGACGAGCGTATTCTAATAAGTCATTAATAGTGTGTTCTAATGTCTGAATCCCCTGCATTATCTTTTTCACAAATCTTTGTCTTGGGTCGTCTTCAGGTAGATCCTGTGCTAAGAAGGAAGCAAATCCGCGTATCCCTCCTAATGGATTTCGTATTTCATGGGCAATGGTAGCAGACATTTCTCCGATTAGTGCCAACCTTTCCTTGTGTTGAATATGAGCCCTCAGTTCGAGAATCTCACTTAAATCCTGAAAAACTTTGACTTTTCCTATTACATTTCCATGCGAATCTGTTATTAAAGAGTTCCGTTCTGCGATAGGGATAAGTCTGCCTGTCTTAGAACAAAGTTGATAGGTATTTTCGTTGTTTTCTTCAATAGAAAAAGAACGATTGAATACCTCAGAAAAATGTTTCCCTAAAACTTCGGAAGGTTCATACCCCGAAATAATAGAAGCGGAGCGGTTAAAACGATTAATTTTATCATCCAGGTCTACGGCAATAACACCATCCGATATAGATTCAAGAAGATTACTCAAATATTCCGATGTCATTGCTAATTCATGATTTTTCAGTTCTAATTCATGATTTAGTTCTGAAATCCGTTTTTGCAGTAATGAATATGCTTGTTCCCACGATTGACTGGTTTTTGTAAATTCTTCTAATGCTTTTGTAAGATTCTCTAAATCTACCTGAGAAATAGAAATCATTTTTTCTGTGGATTTAGACATCATAATCTACATTTTCCGATGACTTTTTGCCCTGCGGATTGTATTTTTCAAACCGACTTTTTAGTGGGAAAAAGTTACCCATTTCTTTTTGAAGATTTTCTTTTTGTTTTAATACTATTTGATATATTTCATCATTGATTTTCATCAATGTCTGAATAAGTTCTTTTATTATTTGTATAATTTCTTGATTGCTTTGCTCTCGTAAAATATCAGGTGACATTTCTTTTCTTAAAATATCATATTCCTCTATCAAAACATTTAATTGTTCATTTTGTTTTTCATGCTTTTTTATTTCTTTTTCTATTTCATCATCAATGTTATTTTTTTCTAATAAGGATTTCAGATTCTCGGCAGATTCAATTTGAGATTTTAACCATACCTGTTGTCTTTGTGACCAATATATAAAATTTTGAGATTGGTTTCTGTTAGAGAATGACATCTGTCTTCTTTCTTATCTTTTCGCAATCATTTCGAGTTTGATTTGTTCTGCTTTTACCTGAGCTAAAGATGTTAAAGACGAATTAGATTGTATCAACTCATCCAATATTTTTATAGCATCTTCTAATAGGGACTTTTGGGCGAGGATATTCGCACGCTGGTATTTAGCCCAATCCGTATGAAATCGTATCCCCTGTAATGGCTCCTCATTTTTTTGAGAAATCTGGATAGCAGTATTATATGCCTGTAAGGCAGATTCCCACTCTTGCTTTTCAAACATATAATTACCCCATAAAATTTCTCCGTCAATAAAATCACGGATAGATTCTTTTTGTGTATCTAATTCATTTTCCCAATCCTGAATAATTCGTCTTGCTGAAGTTGTCCGTTCCGTATTGATATATGTTTCTAATAAATGATAGCGGATATCAGATGTCCTAAATTCAGGATATTGGTAATATACCTGTTCTAAGAGAACTAATCCCTCTGATGGAAGTATCGTTAGCAATTTTTGTGACAGTAAATAAAGAAACTTTGCTGCTTTTTCTCTGTTCACAGAAGATAAATCTATTGATGAAAGATTGGAATAAACTATATTTGTATTATCGCTATTAATTAGGATAAGTGCAGATTCCATTTTTTCTTCCGGGTTATCTGCTTTTTGAAACCATTCTTTTGCAATTTCGGCAGATGCTTCTTTCAGACCGAGTTCAAAATACATCGCCGATAATTCCTGTAATATATTTTTATATTCTGCCTCCGTGGATGGAGTTAACTTTTTCAAATCTTCAAGCGAGGAAACAGCCAAAGAGATTTTCCCTAATTTATATAAACATTTTGCTCGTTCAATAGTTCCTTTTAACGCCTCTTTAGTTCCATAATAGCGTTCTTTTAACTCTTCAAATGCTTTTATAGCCTCTTCAAGTTGCGAATTTATCATCAATAGTTGCCCTGCTTTTAATAAATAAGATGGGTTCGTCCCCCCGTTTTTTTCTGCTTCAAGATAGGCAATGGCAGAAGCATAGGAATTGCCCTGTAATGCTAAAAAGTCTGCTTTATTTGCTAAAACATCAGGATGATTCGGATATAAAAGACTTGCTTCGTTTGCCGTTTGAAATGCTTTTTCTTTATCTCCTAACGAGTAGTATATCTGGCTTAGTTCAACCCATGCATAAGGATGAACTTTGGAATCAGGGAAGAAAACCAATAAGTCCTGCAAAGTTGTTTTTGCTTCCTCTAACCTTTGGAGTGCTTTATATGTTTTTGCTAACAATAAATACGCCTCATCGTTATACTGAAATTGCCGAATATGACTTAATTTTGTTTCTAATTGAATTAACGCTTGTTCATATCTTCCCTGTTTGTATGCCATCTCAGATATACGAAGTATTGCCCGAGCCCCTATTTCTGTATCGGGAGCCGTATCTGCAATTCGAATGTATAGTGTCCGTGCGTCTTCCATTAATCCTGTTAAACGATAAGATTCTGCTATATTAAACCTTGCTTCTAATGCGTAAGGAGAAGAAGGAAACTCTTTTATCAATTGTTGTCCCCACTGTGCTGATTTAACAGTATTGTTCATCTGTAATTCAAGACGACTCAATGCAAACAGAGCCTCATCTCGTCCTTCAAATTGAGGGTAAGATTGAACGACTCGTTCGTAGGCTTCTATAGCGGGATATGGAAAATTATCAGCCTCATGAAGTTTCCCTTTCCAGAGGAATATGTATGGCGCCATCGGATGGTTAGGATTTTCTTTTGTCACGGTTTCCATATCGTCAATAAATTTTTGAAATTCTTTTGTTCCTGGGCTAATTCTTCCCAAGAGATATTTTGCCTTAATAAGAAGAAATTGAGCATCTGCTTTATCGGGGGAATCCTGAGGATTGTTTTTCAAAGCCCTTTCCAATACATAGATTGCGTTTAAATATTGTTTGTCATCAATAAGTATCTTTGCATATTCTTTCGCTGTGGCAAGGTCTTTAATATATGTCGGTATTATTTCTTCTGAGGGAATTATACGATTCTTCATAAGATAAATATATGTCCATGTGCCACTAATCAGTCCCAATACTAAACTGATGGCAATAGGAACAAGAAATTTTTTAAAATCAATTTTCTTTTTAGAGACGGGTTTTGCAGTAGGTTGAACAGCTGCTTTGCTGGTAATCTGTTCTAATATTTCCTGTTTTTTCTTTTGTCTTTCTTTATCCTCTTTTCGTGCTAACTCAATTAATTCCTCGATTTCATCCTGACTAAGTAATGAGACTTCCGTTTCTTGCTTTTTAGGAGGAGCAACTACTTTTTGTGCTAAATCAGGAGGAATTTCTGTGGGTTGAGTATCTGTTGGAGATGTTGATGACTCTTGTTTAGCATTTTGAAATAGAGAATCTATAAAGGATTGGTCTAATATTTCATCAACCCCCTTTTCCTGATTAGATGCCGGAGAACTTCCAGTATTATCGGGAGAGTCCAGAGGATTAATTTCTTTATTTTTCTCTTCACCATTCATAGAGTAAAACTATATATTTTCTCCTGTGGTTTGTTATTAAACAACCGTATAAGGATATTATACAAAAATGGATATAGGTAATTAGTTGTTCAGAGACAACAATTTTAAATAGAATATAAATGATATTTCATAATGGTTTCATAAAATATAATTCAGGAATCATAATTTGGTGAAGTTACTTATTGTTGATGATGATGTAAGTTTCTCAAATCAGTTAAAGCATGCCTTAGAACAAAAAAACTACCAATGTTTTGTATTGAATTCTCCGGATCATGTAATAGATACAATAAAGAAAGAGGGAATTACCGTTGTATTGCTTGATGTCATGATGCCCCACACTTCGGGCTTTGAACTATGCCGACAAATTCGTATTAATAGAGAAGTATATAACACGGGGGTTATTTTCCTTTCGGCAATGAATGACCCAGAAGAATTAGAACATGGTTTTTCTCAAGGAGGAGATGACTATTTAGTAAAACCTATTTCATTATCGTTACTCTTATCCCGTCTGAATACTCTGGTATCCTCGATTGAAAATACTCCTTTAACGGATTCTTATACAGGACTTGGGAGTTTTCGTTTAATACGATTGGAATTACAAAGAACTATTTTGTTACACCAGGCATGTGGATTTGTTTATATAGAATTATCCGGTTTACCTTCTTTGCAATCTACCCTTTCTAATGTAGATATATTGAAAATAATCAACACTTTTGCAAGACATATAAAGACTGTTGCAAATGCTTATTTCGGAAAAGATTATCAATTAGGGCATATTGGGAATGGACATTTTATGAGTTTAGTCCCTCCTAAAAATATGGAAGTATTTCTGAAGGATTTGAAAAAATCATGGGAGGACTTATTACCTGAAATATATTCCAATCATAAATTATCAATGGAAATAATAAGAAATAAAAAAGAATCTTTACTTGGTCTTTACCTATGTGGTCTATTTTGTAATCCCAATTTAAAAATATCAGCAAAATCTGTTTTTGATTCATTGAGACAATTATACATGCAATGCAAATTGCAACCTAATAATGAGATACTCATTGACCGAAGGAATGCAAATTTTAAATGAAAAGGAAGGTAAAAGATGAATCTGCTTTTAAAAATAATTTTTTTTACAACTATTGCACTAACTATTGTCTGCGCAACAAATACACATGCAGATAGTAAAAAAAATTCAACATGTTGTTCTCTTAGCAGAGTAACCCCTCCGGAACCTTTATATCCTATACCCACTCCTCAACAGGTCAAATGGCAACAACTGGAGATGGGTATGTTTTGCCATTTTGGGATTAATACTTTTCACAATGAAGAATGGACAGATGGGACAAAACCTGCTGATAGTTTTAATCCGACGGATTTCAATCCCCAGCAGTGGGCAGATGTAGCCAAAAAAGTGGGTATGGGTTATTTAATAGTAACAGCCAAACATCATGATGGATTTGTTCTATATCCCACAATGCACACAGATTATTGTGTCCGTTTTTCTCCATGGGCGAATGGACAAGGAGATGTCATAAAAGGGGTGGCAGAAGCATGTAACAAAGCCGGTGTCCATTTCGGCTTTTATCTTTCTCCCTGGGACCGGCATGAACCTCGTTATAATGACAATAAGGCTTATGATGAATATTTTAAGAGCCTTCTTCGAGAGTTATTAACTAATTATGGACCTGTTTTTGAAGTGTGGTTTGATGGTGCGGGTACAAAAGGGCATGTTTATGATTGGGATGGTTATTATAAATTGATTAAAGAACTACAACCGGATGCTTTAATTGCTATTTGTGGACCTGATATTCGTTGGGTTGGAAATGAGGATGGATTAGCACCCGAAACCCTCTGGAATGTGCAGGAAAGAGAAGGTAAAAAAGTGTGGTATCCCGCGGAATGTGATGTTCCTATTCGAAAGGGACAATGGTTCTTTCATACAGACGGGGAGAATAGATTGTTGTCATTAAATCAATTATTACGGATTTATTATTATTCTGTAGGAAGGGGTGCGGTTCTTTTATTGAATGTATCTCCTGATCGTTCCGGTCATTTGCCAGAACCGGATGTGAAACGCCTTTTCGAGTGGCGTTCAGTTTTAGATGAAACTTTCAAAGTAAATCTTGCAGAAAAAGCAGATTGGGAAGCAAGTAATGTCCGTGGGAATGCTTCGGAGTATGCCCCTGAAATGTGCTTAAAAGAAAACGATGATAAATACTGGGCTACAGACGACAATCTTCGTACAGGATATGTTACATTAAAATTTTCTTCTCCCATTGTTTTTGACCGTGTAGTTATAAAAGAACAGATTCCATTGGGACAAAGGATTGAAGAACATTCGGTATGGGTTAAAAATAAAAAAGGTAAATGGGAAAAGGTAAGTTCTGCTACTACTATTGGCTATAAAAGAATCCATTGTATCCCCGAACAAAAGACCAAAGAGATAAAAATTCAAATAGACAAAGCCCTTGCTTGCCCAACTATAGATTATATAGGTATATATAATTCATCACCTCGTGACTTAAAATTTCCGAAAAAAAATAAATATTGATTTTTTTCTACTTTAATTATGGATAAACTGCCAAAAAGGGTATAAACATGTCATTGGTAGATATTTTAAAAAAGATTGTAAAGAATGAAGATTTATCCCGTGAAGATTATTACCATGCCCTTTCGGAGATAATGGAAGGAAATGTCTCGGAAATCTTGACAAGTTCCTTTTTAACTGCATTGTCCCTTCGTCCTTATCAAGGTGATGAATTGGCAGGGCTTTCAACAGCAATGCGGAAATTTGCTTTGCCTATAAGTGTAGATAAACATCCGATTATAGATACATGCGGAACAGGTGGCGACCGAAAAGGAACTTTCAATATTTCAACCACAACAGCATTAGTTTGTGCTGGTGCAAACATTTATGTGGCAAAGCATGGGAATCGAAGTGCGACCAGTTCTTGTGGGAGTGCGGATGTTCTGGAGTATCTGGGTGTTGTGATTGACCTTCCTCCGGACAAAGTAGCAAAGTGCGTTGAAGAAATAGGTATCGGCTTTTTATTTGCCCGAAGATTTCATCCTGCTATGAAGAATGTTGCAAAAATCCGTTCGGAATTGCCTTTCCCAACAGTATTTAATCTATTAGGTCCATTATCAAATCCAGTATCTATAGATGGACAGATAATAGGGGTTTTTGCTAAAGAACTATTAGAGCCGATTGCAAAAGCATTACAAAAGTCAGGAATTAAAAAAGGTTTTGTTGTTTGGGGGAATGATGGTGTTGATGAACTGAGTATTTCCGATAAAACAGATGTTGTAGAAATATCAGAAGATAATATCAAACATTATCAGGTTTCTCCGGAAGATTTTGGTTTGTCAAGGCACCCTATTGAAAATATTAAGGGAGGGACATTAGAAAAAAATGCAGAAATAGTTCGAAGTGTTTTGACTGGGGAAAAAACCCCGTATAGAGATGCTGTTTTATTGAATGCTATTTTTGGAATTTTAGTAAGTGGAAAAACATCCGATTGGAAAGAGGCAATTTGTATTGCAGAGCAAGCCATAGATTCCGGAAAAGCAATGAACAAATTAGAAACCTTAATCACATATTCTCGCCAATTCGCAAAAGAAGTCCTTTAATTGGTATATTTTATGTTATTTAGTAGTCCAAAATTTTATGCAAATTAAAGAAATACAGGAAAAACAAAGATAACAATGAATAGTCAAATATATGATGTTGCTATTATTGGAGCGGGATGTTGTGGTGCTTCTATTGCCCGTAAATTGTCTGCTTATGAAATATCAGTGGTTTTGTTAGAAAAATGTGTAGATGTCGGTTTTGGGGTTACGAAAGCCAATTCTGGAATTATACACGCAGGTTTCCATCATCCTATTACATCATTAAAAGCCCGCCTGGAGATTCGTGGAAATTTAATGTTCGACCAACTCCATTATGAATTGGGGTTTCCTTTTAAGAGGGTAGGCATTATAGTTGTAGCCTTTAGTGTTGAAGAAATGAAAACCATAGAACATTTATATTCCCAGGGTGTAGCAAATGGCGTTCCTCGAATGGAAATATGTGGAAGAGAACGGATTTTAAGTTTGGAACCTCAATTAAATTCTGATGTCGTTGGCGGATTATATGCCCCTACGGGCGGAATTATTGAGCCATACCGTTATGTATTTGCCTTAGTAGAATCAGCACAAAAAAATGGGGTGGAGGTAAAAACACAATTTACAGTAGAACAGGGGATACGAGAGAAGGATTATTGGATAGTTAAATCAAAAGAAGGGGAAACTATTAAAGCGAGATATGTGGTAAATTCTGCAGGGCTATTTGCCGATGAAGTCTCAAAATCATTTGATGCAGAACTTTTTGAAATTATCCCAAGAAAAGGCGAAGAATTTTTATTACAACGGAACGCAAAAGGTTTGCCCAATCATGTAATTTTCCCTGTTCCTGGTGCCCATACAAAAGGGATATTAGTTATTCCCACAGTTGAAGGTACATTGATGGTAGGTCCTACCGCTATAGAAACAGATGATAAATATGATGTGGAAACAACATCGCAAAATTTAGAAACCGTTTTTATGCAGGCAACTTATATGGTTCCTGCAATTTCGCGAAGGGAGATTATTACCTCTTTTGCCGGTTTAAGGCCTACAATGAAAGGCAATGATTTTTATATAGAACCTTCCAAGAAACAACCGCACTTTATTCAAGTAGCAGGAATTCAGTCTCCGGGATTAACGGCTTCTCCTGCTATAGGGGACTATGTGAAAGATATACTCAAGCAAGAGGGATTGCAACTAATCGAGAAAAAAGATTTTGACCCATTTTTACCTCATCCCATTAAGGTGCGCGAGTTA
Organism: Candidatus Hydrogenedens terephthalaticus JGI OTU-1; assembly: GCA_000493945.1. Taxonomy (GTDB): domain Bacteria; phylum Hydrogenedentota; class Hydrogenedentia; order Hydrogenedentales; family Hydrogenedentaceae; genus Hydrogenedens; species Hydrogenedens terephthalaticus. Next base: position 55,718 of record AWNW01000010.1, on the reverse strand, counting down.
AGCTTTGAAGAATTAGAAAAGGTTGTAGAAAAAGACCCTAAATATGGGCATATTGTTTGCCGATGTGAGAGTGTTTCCGAAGCAGAAATTGTAGAAGCAATTTCAAAGGGACATGCGACCCTTGATGGAATAAAATTTTATACCCGAGCCGGTATGGGACGATGCCAGGGGGCTTTTTGCACCTATAAGATATTAAAGATAATTTCACGAGAGACAGGTATGCCTGTAGAAAAAATTACAAAACGGGGAGATAACAGTTGGATAATATCCCAACGACTGCAAGCCCTTGCAGATGAAAAAGCAGAGAGATAGGAGTTTTTTATGCAAGAACGAAACTACGATGTTTTGGTAATAGGTGCAGGTGCCGCAGGAATGGCTGCTGCATTAAAGGTGGCAGAAGAGGGTTTGAAAACCGCCATTGTTGATCGAGAACCTTTTTTAGGTGGTATCTTACCCCAGTGTATCCATAACGGTTTTGGAGTACATTTATTTAAGGAAGAACTTACAGGACCTGAATTTGCCGAACGATTTATTCAAGATGTTGTTAAATCAGACATAGATATTTATCTGAATACGACCGCTACAAGTATGGCGGTTCATCAACCTGTAAAGCAAGTAAATCTGTGTAGTAGTGAACACGGTGTTTTTAGGATTAATGCGAGGGCTATAGTCCTTGCAATGGGTTGTAGAGAACGAAATCGAGGTAATTTAGGTATCCCAGGAACAAGGCCTGCTGGAATATTTACTGCGGGTTTGGCTCAACGATTAATTAATATAGATGGCTACATGCCTGGTAAGCGGGTGGTCATAGTAGGGTCTGGAGATATTGGTTTGATTATGGCTCGTAGACTGACATGGACAGGGGCAGAAGTCCTTGCCGTGGTTGAAATATTGCCTTATCCATCCGGTATTACAAGAAATATTGTTCAGTGTTTGAATGATTTTAACATTCCTTTATACTTAAGCCATATTATCACGAAGATTGAAGGCAAGGAGAGGGTAGAAGCAGTGGAAATAACCCCTCTGGAAAATGGTGCTCCTAATTATACAAAGACCTTTAAAGTGGAATGTGATACACTCCTATTTTCTGTGGGACTTATTCCTGAAAATGAATTGACACAATCTGCCGGTATTAAAATTAATCCTGAAACAGGAGGTCCTTTAGTAGACACAAGATTGATGACTTCTGCGGAAGGTGTCTTTGCATGTGGCAATGTCCTGCATGTCCATGACCTTGTTGATTGGGTTTCCGATGAGGCACAGAGATGTGGAAAGGAATTGATAAACTTCTTGCAGGGGAAAACAGAAAAAATTGAGCAGGGGAAGGTTATTGCAGGTGCAAATCTGAAATATGTTCTCCCAAATAGGTATAGATTAGGGGAGAAAAACCGATTTTCTATGCGTTCCCTGATTGTTCGTGATAAAGCAACATTGGTTGTTCGGCAAGGAGAAAAAACAATCCGTCAATTTACATTGAGGCATGTAAAACCAGCGGAAATGTTCCATGTGGAATTGAAGCAAGAAGACTTAAATGATTTAGTTTCTAATGGAGAATTATTGCCCATAGAATTTTCACTTAGTTAACGGGATAAAACTATGGAAAAAGAAGTGATTTGTTTAAGTTGTCCAAACGGTTGTCACATTACGGTTCAAGAAACTTCTCCGGGAGAATTCCAGTTTCAGGGTGCAAAATGTGAACGGGGCGAGGTATATGCTTATGAAGAAATAACAGACCCAAAACGAGTTGTTACTGCAGTAGTTCAAACCGACTCAGAAGAAATGCCGTATATCCCTGTCAAAACAGATAAACCGATACCCAAAAGATATATCAATCCATTATTAGTTCAATTGTATAAACAGAAAATCTCTCTTCCTGCAAAATGCGGTCAAGTAATAATTCAAAATTATATGGAAACAGGGGTTAATGTTGTAATTACACGGACTTTTCCTCTTGATTTAGGGAAATAGGTGAGATACCATTTTGTTGTAAAACTGATTCTATATCACTTTCAGTGATTGCCTCTTCAAATTTTTTGATAAGTTTTCCCTCTGAATTGTAAATAATCGTAATGGGTAAAGCACCACTTATTTCTGTTTTTAAAACTTTTTCAAGTTCTTCAGGTCTTCCTTCTTCTAATAAATATACGGGGCAGGGGAGAGTATTCTTTTTTAAGAATGGCTTTAAAACCTTCTCTTTTATTTCTTTTCCCTCTATGTTTATTAAATACAAATGAACTTTTTCTTTGGAATATTTTTTGTAAATATTTCCAAAATGAGGGAGTTCTGCAACACAGGGAGGACACCATGTAGCCCATAAGTTGATAATTACGAGCCCCGGTTTCTTTTCAGAAATCAAGGTTTCAATTTGGGTTAGTTTAATATCATGAATAACAGGCTCTTTTTCAGGTTGTTTTTCTGCCGATGAATGAAAAAAAGCAAATGTTATTACAAATAAAATAACAAAAAGAACAAAAAGAGAAGCACTACATCTGTAATAATTATTTATCATAAAATAAAATTTTTCTAAACAATATTAATTTTTTGGAACTCTCTTTATAGTGCAACCCCATGCTTTTGTTTCTGTCTTTTCTATCGGTTTGCCTGCTAATAAAGCTTCGATGGCATTTTCAGTATATTTTTCTGTTGGTTGCCCATCCGGTCCTTTACGGTCGTCAAACGCTCCATGGTAAGCTATCTTTCCATCCTTATCCACAATAAAAATTTCGGGTGTTACTTTTGCATCTACTTTATCAGCATATTTGTTTTCAACATCCTTCAAAATAGGATATGGTTTTTTTGTTTCAAGAGCGTATTTTTTTATATCTTCGGGTTGTGTTTTAAAGTGAGAATCAATACCAATAAAAACAACACCTTTTGTGCTGTATTTTGCATGCAGTTTCGTTAAATCCGGGTCTGCTCCTCGAGAATAGGGGCATTCTTGAGAGCAAAACTCGATGACAACAATTTTCCCTTTGTATTGTGATAATGAATGTTCTTTACCATCATAATCTTTTAGATTGAAATCAGGCATGGGATCGCCAATATTTAAGGCTTTTACCTGGTAAGATAGCCCGAATACCACACAGATAAGCATGCATGTTGAAATTAGGATTCTTGATTTTTTTGTTACATTAGTCTTTGTCATATACATATCTCCTATTGTTTATTCTTTTATTTTACCAAAACATTGGTTGTTTATTGAATATTTCTCAATTAAAAACTTATTATTTTGGAAACTTATAATTATTTATTGTATAATATCGTTTCATATCCCTAAGGAAATAAAAATTTCCCTTGTTTGATTATTTTTTTAAAGTGTGATACAATTTTCAAAACGAGCCCTATCTGATTAAGGATTACACCATTGGATATACTAAAAATAAGAATAATGGACATATCAGATAAGGGTTATCAGATTGATGAAATTATTAAGGTTGTAGAATTACAGCCTGTTGATGTAGAAGCACTTCCCATAGAAACAATACATTTACAAGGGATAATAAAGAAAACAGGGAAAAACTTTTTATTTCAAGGTAAAATATCAGGATACTATAATCATACATGTGATCGTTGTCTTGATGATATGCAATATAAATTAGATAAAGAAATGGTATGGTTATTTGAACGAGGACAAGCGAATATATTTTTAAATTCTGTGGATGAAAGCGACCGTCATGGTGAGAGTAAACACAGGAAAGATAAAGAAGAATTTGATGAATTAGCAGAAAAAAGAATATTTCAAGGAGATGAAATAGATTTGACACCTTATATTTGGGAAGAATTGGTATTAGATACGCCTTATAAATTTTTATGTAGTGAAACATGTGCAGGTTTGTGTCCTGTATGTGGTACAAATTTAAATCACGAGACATGTTCATGTAATATCAATCGTGAAGAGGAAAAAGCACAACTTTCAAATACAAAATTGTCCGAATTACTTCAAGGAATAAACCTTAACTTAAAGGAGGAGTAAAAAAGTGCCTGTCCCAAAACGAAGAACTGGAAAAGCCAAGAAAAATATGAGAAGGTCTCATCATGCTTTAACAAAACCGAATTTGGTTGAATGTCCACATTGCAGTGAGAAAATCCTTCCTCATCGGGTTTGTCCCAAATGTGGGTATTATAAAAATCGCCTGGTATTAAATCTTGAAGAAGAATAATAACTTAAAACTTTAACTTGGAGAAAAAACATGCGCATCGCTTTAGATGCGATGGGTTCTGATGGTGCTCCTGCTATAGAAGTGCAAGGGGCTGTGGAAGCAAGTTTAGACCAGAATTGCGACATTGTCCTCGTTGGTAATGAAGAGATACTGAAAAAAGAGTTAGAAAAATATCCCAAAAAGGGAAATATAGAGATAATCCACACCCCGGAATATATTTCTATGCAAGACCAACCTGTGCTTGCCCTTCGCCAGAAGAAGGAGAGTAGCCTTCTGGTTGCTTTACGAAAATTAAAAGCAGGGGAGGTAGATGCGGTCGTAAGTGCAGGGAATACAGGTGCTGTGATGGTAGGTTCTCGAATTATACTGGGAATTATGCAAGGTATATCTCGACCTGCATTAGCTCAGGCACTACCAACGATTGGCGGGAAAGTTGTTCTGCTGGATTTAGGTGCTAATGTAGACTGTCAGGTTCGACATCTCTGTGATTTTGCCTTGATGGGTATTGCCTATTCTCATTATGCTTTAGGTGTCGAAAATCCCCGACTTGGGTTGATTAATATTGGCGAGGAAATGGTAAAAGGTAGTAGTGTTTTAAAACAAACATTTCAAATCCTAAGTAAAATCGAAGGCATTAAATTTGTAGGAAATATTGAACCGAATGGTGTTTTTGGAGGAGAAGCGGATGTAGTTGTTTGCGACGGTTTTGTGGGAAATATTATTTTAAAAACAGCGGAATCCGTTGCAAAATTCGTGGGTAATTTTATGAAAGAACAACTATTGAAAACCTCTATGAACCGTTTAGGTGCTGTATTAGCAAGAAGTGCTCTCCAAGAGTTAAAGAAAACTGTAAACCCAAATGAATATCCGGGGGCTCCTTTGTTAGGTGTTCAGGGAATTGTTATTGCTCTACATGGTGCCTCTACATCGTTAGGAATTGCTAACGGTATTCGTGGGGCAGTTAAGGCAGTAGAATCAGATTTATTGGGACATATTGCAGATAATATAGGAAAGTTTTCATGTAAAGAAATTACAGAGATAGAAGAAGAAAAAGATCAAAAGAATATGGATAATACAACTAATGAAGGCAAAGAGCCAATAGATGTAATATAAGTTTTTAGGAGTATTTAGATGGACGGACATGAAACAATTACCAAAATTTTGGAATGTGAATGTGGTGCTAAAATATTACCTAAAGTTGAACAAAATGAAATGAGAGGAACCTGTCCCCGTTGTGGAAAAATTCTATCAGTACGAATAGAAAGACCCGAAGGTGGATATTTATCTGCAAAAGATTCACCTGCTCCTAAAGAAGAAATTCCCAAAACTGTAGTAAAGATCCCATTACCTGATGATGGCTTCGAAACTACAGGCAGAAGCAATCTAACCTTTTCATCGGATATTAAAATTCGTTCAAGAGAAGCCGCCACATTAGTAAGTAGGGGAAAGATTGTAGAGGCAGTTGCCTTATACCGATGGATTTGTGAAGAGAACCCCGAACATCGTGATGCCTATTATGGTTTAGGATTTTGTTATTACAAATTAGGTGATTTGAACCGAAGTCGCTGGATGTTAGAAAAGGCTGTGGAATTAGAGCACCCCAATGCCGGTAAACTTTTATTAAAAGTTACCCAGAAATTGGAAGAAGAAGAAAAAGTTAAGAAAACAAGTGAAGAGATAAAACCAAAACAAACACACATAAAAGAGCCCGGAGAGTTTACTCTGGATGAATCCGAATGAAATAACTTCGAAGTTTAAACCTCTTGTTGATTATTTCCTCGAACTTGCAGTATTTGAATGGGGATTATCAGAGAATACACTAACAACATATCGGCGGAATTTGAATTCATATATCCTGTTTATTAGCGAGAAGAACATAGATGACCTGACAAAAATTAATTCGCATTTTATTTTAGAATATCTTTTAACTCTTCAAAAGAGAGGTATATCGGCTCGTTCTTTAGCACAACATCTTAGTTCATTAAGAGGATTTTATAAATTTCTTTATGATGAACAAATAATTGATAAAAATCCTATTGATGGATTGGATACACCTCGTTTATCCAAAAAATTACCTCATTTTTTAACTGAAGGTGAAATAGAACAAATATTCAAAGTTGCAGAAACTTCACCCCGAAATAAAGAAAGAGACCTTGCGATATTAGAACTTTTTTATTCTTGCGGTTTAAGGGTTAGTGAACTGACTCACATTACAATACATGATTTGTCTCTAAACGAAGGAATGTTGAGAGTGCGAGGTAAAGGGGATAAGGTTCGTATTGTTCCCATAGGAAACGCAGCCATTGAAACAGTACAGAATTGGCTGAGGATAAGAGAAACAGGCAAAGTAAAATCACCAGCCGTATTTCTATCCAAGACAGGCAAACCTATGAGTAGAATAACCCTATGGCGAATTATAAAACATTATGCAATGTTAGCAGGACTATCAGATAGAGTAACTCCGCATACTTTACGACATACCTTTGCAACCCATTTATTAAATAGGGGAGCCGACTTGCGTGTAGTTCAGGAACTTCTTGGACACTCCAATATTTCTACTACCCAAATTTATACCCATGTAAGTGTAGAACGAATTACACAAGCCCACAAAAATGCTCATCCTCGTGCATAATAAGTGGATTAACAACAAATAAAGAAAGGAAATTTGTATGAAGTATCGGAGAGCCTTTGTTCGGTTTATAATGTTTGCAGTATTGGGATTAACGATGGAAGTCATGTTCACAGGGATAAGTGGGCTAATATCATATAGAAATATAAGTATGAATGGACACTCTTCCCCTTGGATGATGATAGATTATGGATTATTAGGTATTATTACTCCATGGCTTAGGAATCCGTTAAAAGCTAAAAAGATTCCATTACCTTTCCGAGCCGTTGTTTACATGATAGGTATCTTTATTGTTGAATATGTATCGGGCATAATATTCCACAAAGTTTTAGGGTTGAGAATTTGGGACTATTCCAATTTGAGATGGAACTTACATGGGCAGATAACATTAATGTATATCCCGGCGTGGTATTCGCTCAGTTTAGGTGTAGAAAAATTATACGAATNGGTGGACAAATCAGCGTGGGCTATTCTTACGAAATCCCCAGAAGGTTATATCCCGGAATAGTTATTAATAAGACCCGATATTTTCAAGGATAATATATTTTTCTTCCTTCTTTACTGCTTTAGGGATACAGTTAGAAATATTGATTTGGGCACACCAGCGAATATCTTCGTGGAGACCTATCTGTCGGAGTTTTTCTGCATGCGGTGCAGTATTAAATAATTGCTCTATTCCTTCTGAGTCAATTCTTTTCTTCCAATATTCATAATCGCTTTTCCCGTGTTCTATTTGAGCATCTAATAAACTAATGATATAACTTCCAGCAACCCAATCTTCCTGAGCAGAAAAATTTGTATCATCAAACAAACCTGCGGGGACAATAACAAAATCTTTATTCTGCTTTTTTAGAAAATTAATTACTGCTTTTGCATTAATAGTTGTAGCCATAATTAGAAAAGGAATATCTTCGTTATATCCTGCAATAAGGAGGCGTGCTCCCGTAGTAGTGGTAAAGACAACTTCCTTTCCCCGTGCATTTGTAGTTTCCCGTGGACTATTTCCATAATCAAAACCAGCAGGAGGCAATCCATTTCGTTCCCCATATAATAATGCGTTTGGATACGGATCTCTTAATTGGAGAGCATGTTCCACCTCATCTGTAACTATAATTCTTTTGGCTCCAGAATGAAGCAACATGATAGCAGTAGCACTTGCTCTTAATGCATCTACAACAACAATACCCAAATGATTTGTTTTTCCAAAAATACAACCTTCTTTACCTTGTATTAAATGTGCAAGCATATTTCAACCTTTATTTATCAGATTTTTCTAAAAATTTTTAAAATAATTTGCTTTGCAATTTGATTTTTGAGTTTAAATTGTATATCTTAATATATCAATGAAAATATGGTATTCACAACGCACTGCCTGTTGTAGTGCTGAGTGAGCCAGATAAAAACAATGGGGAGTAACCCACTGGAGGAACAATTATGGCATTTAAAAAAGCAAAAAAAGAAGATAAGCCAATGACCAAAGCCCAAATTATCAGCACACTTGCTGAAGCGACAGGGCTAACCAAGAAGAACATTAATGAAGTTCTTCAAAGTTTAGTAGAATTAGCTTATGCACAAGCACCAGCCAGTTTTGTCATCCCTGGCTTAGGCAAACTGGTAGTTGTAGACCGCAAAGCCCGTATTCAAATCAATCCGCAGACCAAAGAAAAAATGAAGGTCCCTGCAAAGAAAGTTTTGAAGTTCCGTATTGCAAAAGCGGCAAAAGATGCAGTTTTGGGTGCAAAGAAGTAAGTAGTATTGTAGTGTAAATAACATACTGTTACTGCGGTCTGCAAAGACCGCAGTACTTTTTTTGTGGGAATAAATATTTCTAATATATGGTATAATCTTATAGTAGTAAATTTAATTATAAACATCTGTGGTTCGAGATTATGAAAAGAAAAGAAGGTATTTCATGGGGTAATAATAGGCTTTTAATACTACTGTCTTTGATAGTAATGTTAGTGATTGTTAATGCAGAAGGAGATGTGGTCCATGTAGCTACTTTTCCTGAAGCGGGAGGAATTAAAATTCAAATTAACTTGACTTCTGACCCTGAAATTAAAAAAGAAACCATAGATGGCAATACCTTTACCCGTATTAAAATTCCCGAAATGGGGACATCGGGTTCTATAGGCGAGCCAGAATTGCCTGCATGGAGAAGGTATATAGAAGTTCCTCCTAATGCGACGGATGTATCTTTAACCTATAATAAACAAACGATCTCTGAAGAGTTAGAAATTCAGTATCCTCTATATCCTGTTCAACCTCCATGGGAAAAAAAAGAAGGGGTTCAAAGACCTAAACTCACAATAAATGATGATGTATACAATTCAAATGAAAAGCATGGAGAAAATCTTGCAGAGATAGCACAATATGGAAATGTTCGTGGAAAAAATCTTTATCAAATAACCTACTATCCTGTAAGTTATGACCCCTTAAATTCAAAAATTTCCATCACTAAAAATCTCTTATTAGATATTCGTTGGAATATTCCGAAAACCGCTTTGTCTCGTGATAGTAAATATTTTTCAAAATATATTGATGATTTATGGAACCCATATATTTTAAATTCCTCGTTATTTAACGAAAAAGCAAAAAGTATAGGCTATAACATTCCTGTGGGAATGCTTGTTATCGTTGCTGCGCCTTTTATGGGGAATAGTAAACTTAATGAATGGGTTCAGTGGAAGACACAAAGAGGTTTTATCGTAACAGTAGAGAATGTAGCAAATATAGGGACAAATTCTACAGCGATTAGAAATTATATAAAACAAGCGTATAATAATTGGGAAGTTCCGCCTACATTTGTGGTTTTGGTAGGAGACCCTTACTATATTCAGGCTCCTGCAGGTTATGCGTCTAATAATCCCATCACAGATTTATATTATTCCATTGTAGATGGAGAGGAATATTATACCCCGGATTTATGGGTAGGCAGGATTAGTGTATCAAGTTCAACTCAATTACAGAATGCTTTAAATAAAATTCTTAAATATGAAAAGGCACAATGGACCCTTACAGAACCATGGTATATAAAAGCTTCTTTTTTAACAGGTTCGGATAATTATGACACTACAGAAGGAACGCACAATTATGTGATTTCAAATTATTTTGAACCAGCAGAATTTGTTTCTCAAAAATTATATACCGTAACTTATGGAGCGACAAGTTCTGATGTAATTTCTGCGATTAATTCCGGGCGGGGATGGGTAGTATATTCCGGTCACGGCTCTGATGTCAGTTGGGCAGACGGTCCCCCTATATCGCAAAGTGATGTTAATTCTTTAACTAATGCAGTATACCCCTGGATACTTAGTTTCGCATGCGATACAGGGCAATATGCCAAACCCGAATGCTTCGGAGAAACCTGGCAAAGAGCGTCAGCAGGTGGGGTCGGCTTTTTAGGTAGTTCTGTGACTTCCTATTGGGATGAAGATGATATGTTCGAGAAATTTATTATAGAAAGTTTCTTTTCATTGAAGAAAACATGGACAGCCGGAATGATACTTAATGGAAAATTAAAATTTTTCAATTATTATGGGGATACAAATACAACAAAACGATATTTTGAGATGTATAACCTTTTAGGTGACCCTTCTACGGAAATATGGATGGGAATATTACAAAACCCATATATTACCCATGGCTCAGGTGTAGACCCGAATGGTTTGCCTTTATCCGTTTATATTGAGTGGGAGAATGCAGTTATATCCATTTCTAATTCCAATACATTATTAGGTGCTGCCCGTTCTAATTTTGGTAGCAATCTTGTTTCCTTTTCTCCCCCGGGGATTGTTCCTTTAGTTAAATTGACTATTACAGGAAACCCCATAGTGCCCTATCAAGTAGATTTGCCTGTGGTAGTAGGTGCAGATGGCAGTATACAATGGGATAAAACAATTTATAATGGTTCCTCATTAGCGACTCTTGTCCTGGCAGATGCAAATCTATCCGGACAGGGAGAAATTTCTATTCCGGTTAGATCGGGTAGTGGAGATAATGAACAAATAATATTGACCGAAACTCAGGTTTCTGGATTTTTCGAGGGAACCATTCAACTAACAACCTTATCAACAGAAAGTAATGATGGACTTCTTTCTGTAATTCATAATGGTTTAATTACAGCAGAGTATTATGATGAGTTTACGGGATCGGGTTCCCCTCAAACAATAACAGCCGAATCTACAACGGATATTTATCCCCCCCAATTACTCCAGTTATCAGTAGTGCCAGATATAAAAAATGTGGATGTTCAATTGGAGACTGATGAAATTTGTTCTGCCCGTTTTGAATATGGAAGTCAATGCACGATTCCCTTTGAGAAATATGAAAATTCTCTTGCTATGGATACAAATCACAAATTTTTAATTGCGGGATTAATTGCGGATACAGAATATACATATAGGATTGTATTAACGGATATTGCAGGAAACGAATATTCGACAGATTGTAGCACTTTTACTACGCTACATCAGCCAGATTATTTTACTTATTACTATACTTCAAATATTGTGGACACAGTTCCATTGTCCAATCACCGAATTATATTTGTTCCCGATAACTCTTCGGATAGGTATCATGCATGCTTGCAAAGTATAAATGAATTTCCAAAAGCTACAACAAACGCAACACCTATTACTATTGGGGATGATGCCTTTGCCCTGATTGAGTTCCCATTAGAAACTTATGTCTATCTATACGGGGTGCAATATTCTCAATGTTATGTGGGAAGTAATGGTTATGTTACCTTTACGCAGGGTAATGATGATTATGCAGAGTCATTAGAAAGACATTTTGCTATCCCAAGAATATCGCTAATGTTTGATGATTTAGACCCATCTAAAGCAGGTTCTATTTCATATCAGTTCGATACGGATGCCTTTATTGTTACTTTCTCCAAAGTTTCAAGATATGGTTCCGGTGAAGCCAATGTCCAATTAGAAATGTTTTATGATGGAACAATTTCTATCACATGGCTTAATTGTGTTTCCTCAGGTTTTATTGCAGGATTATCCAATGGTGGAGGAATCCCGCCAAATTTTGAATTGTCGGACTTTCTAAGTTATAAAGAGTGCATACCACAAGAAGGAATTTTAGAAGGGGATTATGAAGGTATTAGCGAAGGTGAGGGGGTTGCAGAGGGCGAGGGAATTACAGAAGGAAATATAGAAGGTGTTATGGAGGGAGAAGGAATAATAGAAGGTATCGTAGAAGGAGACAATGAAGGTAATGTAGATGGTGAGGGGAACATTGAAGGAACTCTCGAAGGTGAATATATTTTCTTCCATAGTTCGGATATAAATAGAAACGGTATAATTGATTTAGATGAACTATTGAGAATAATCCAATTATTTAATTCGGGAGGTTATCACTGTAATATCAATTCAAAAATTGAAGATGGCTATCTTCCAGGTTATGGTGAAAACCATGAATGCCAAGCGCATTCCAGCGATTATAATCCTCAGGATTGGGTCATTTCTTTCTCTGAATTAATTCGAGCAATACAAATATTTAATATCAGGAGATATTATCCTTGTCCGGGTGAAAGTGAGGATAGTTTTTGCTTTTAATAAAAATATAAAAAATCTTATGGGACAGTGGTTTGATTAATAGACACAAAATATCTTAAATTAATAGTGAAAATATAAATAAATCCTTTTATATAAAATTGTATGCTTAATAAAGAAAAAATTTTTTATACCCGTGAAATTTCTGTTCTTTCATTTAATGAACGCGTTTTACAAGAAGCGGAAGATGAACGAAATCCATTATTAGAACGATTAAAATTTTTAGGTATCTTTTCTTCCAATATGGATGAATTTTTTAAGGTTCGGGTTGCCAGTGTTCAAAGACGCCTTGAATTAGGGGAGCAAAAGATGGTGTATCTTTTAGAAGCCATCGGAGAATTTTCACGCGAATTAGATGAACGATTTCGCCAGGCGTATGAAACTATTACAAAAGAATTAGAAAATTATGGTATTCGAATATTAACACAAGAAGATTTATACGAGTTATCACCATCCGAATATCAGTGGCTTTCGGATTATTTTAAAGAAAATATCCTTCATACACTTGTTCCCGTAATTTTAGAGGATAAAATCCCTCTACCCCCATTAACCGATGGTGCGTTATATTTCGCAATACAAATGAATATGCGGGACAAGAAAAAGTATGCGGTTTTAGAAATTCCCGCTTCTCTTCCTCGTTTTGTAGAATTACCCAGTGGTAATATTGCATATATTGACGATGTAATTCGCCTTTTCCTTACAGATGTTCTGTATATATTTCCCTTTGATGATATCGAGGCTTATGAATTTAAAGTGTCAAGAGATGCGGAGTTGGATATTGATAATGATTTCTCAGAGGGGTATGTTCGGAAAATGAGGAAAGTTTTAGAACAACGAAAAGGAGGTCGCCCTACCCGTTTTCACTATGATGAGAACATGCCAAAAAAACTATGTAAGAAATTACTAAAAGAATTGAAAATCACAGAGGAAGATACAGTAATAGCAGGGGGACGCTATCACAATATGAAAGATTTGATGAACTTCCCTGCCAAAAGAAAAGACTTGTTGTTTGAACCTTTACCTCCCGTGAAACACCCTATTTTAGATGGTCCTCTTACTCCTGTTTTAGATATAGTAGAAAAACAGGATATCTTGCTTACATATCCTTATCAGTCATTTGACCATGTTATACGACTTATTCGCGAATCGGCTATTGACCCTAATGTCGAAGAAATCAAAATGACCATTTATCGTGTAGCAAGTCAATCAAAGATTGTCAATGCTCTTATCAATGCGGCTCGGAATGGAAAAAAAGTGTTTGCATCTATAGAACTTCAGGCACGATTTGACGAGCAACATAATATTCAGATAGCGGAACGCTTGTCAGAAGCAGGGGTTCGTGTGGCTTATGGTGTTCCTCCTATGAAGGTGCATGCTAAATTTCTTTTAATTAAAAAGAAAAACAAGAGTTTTGTAGGACTCTCCACAGGAAACTTCCATGAAAAGACTGCCCGTCAATATGTGGATAGTATTTTATTAACTTCCAACCCATCTATTACAGAAGAAGTGGAAGAGGTATTTAAACTTTTAGACCGAAGTTCCGGTTTACCTCCGTTAACCCCACCTGATTTTGAGTATCTGGGGATTTCCCCTTTCTCACTAAGAAAATCATTGAATAAATTGATTAACCGTGAAAAAGAAAAAGGTGCTAACGGGTATATTTTCCTGAAGGTAAATCATCTGACAGATACCCGAATTGTAAAGAAATTAAAAGAGTCTGCCGATGCAGGTGTTAAAATTGATTTAGTTGTTCGAACAACTTATGCAATGCCCCCACATCCTAATATTTCTGCCATTTCTATTTTAGACCGATTTTTAGAGCATCAGAGAATATATCTTTTTGGAAAAGGGGAACAAACAACTATTTATATGGCTTCTGCTGATTTGATGGAACGCAATCTTGATTACCGTGTTGAATGTGCTTTTCCAATTATTTCCCCAGAACTAAAACAACAAGTTATGGATATAATTTCCTTCCAAATCCAGGACAACTTTAAGGCTCGAGTTCTGGATGAACGGCAGACGAATCGCTATGTAGAGCATGGAAAGGGAACTATTCGTGCCCAGTATGCTACATACGATTATTTTAAGCAATCTGCCAGTGTGCTAAATGGTGGTATTTAAAAAGAATTCCAATGTAAAACTTCATTTAAACTTCTTTTATGTGGTGATGGGATAGAAGCAGGATAACCTATAGCAACTAAACTGACCAGACGGTATGTTTCAGGCACATTAAGCAGTTTTAAAATGGAAGCACAGTATGGTTTTTTATCTCCTGCTACCCAACAAGATCCCAGACCTAAAGCACAAGCAGACACGAGAATATTTTGTGTCGCAGCAGAACCGTCTTCAATGTAATATTTTGTGTCTTTGCATACAACCGCTATACATGCACCTGCTTCGCTGATGAATTTTCCATTATCGGTTTGTTCGGCTACCTTTCTTTTTAATTCCTTGTCCACAATTACGATAAACTCCCAGGGTTGTTCATTTCTTGCTGTGGCAGATAATCTTCCACAGTCCACAATAGTTTCCAACAATTCCTTCGGCACTTCTTTATCCAGATATTTTCGCACGGAGCGACGCGTTCTGATAGCCTCAATAGCATCCATATTTTACCTCCTTTGATGACAAATGTGATTCATGAAAGAAATATTATAACGGGGCATCCTGCAAAATATCTAAACTTGTGCTTGTGCCAATACGATTAGCCCCTGCTTCTATCATAGCCACCGCTTCCCCATAGGTTCGAATGCCTCCTGCTGCCTTAACACCTAAAAACTTACCCACTGCTTTTCGCAATAATTGCACATCTTCCACTGTTGCCCCTTGGGTTCCATATCCGGTAGAAGTTTTTACAAACTTTGCTCCTGTCCGTATTGCCATTTCACATACTGCAACTTTTTCATCATTACTCAAATAACTTGTCTCTAAAATAACTTTTACAGGAATATTACCTGCGGTTTTAACTACGATAGCAATTTCCTTTTCAACATAGGCAGTATACCCTGATTTTAAAGCACCGATGTTAATCACCATATCAATTTCTTGAGCCCCATTTTTAATGGCTTCTGCAGTCTCCGCAACCTTAATATGAGCAGTTGTTGCACCTAAAGGGAAACCAACACATACATCTACTTTAACAGGGGTATCTTTGAGTAATTGGGCACACAACTTTGTCCATGTTGGGTTAACACTCACCGCATAAAAATTGTTTTCTTTTGCTTCCTGACATAGTATTCTTATGTCATCCTCACTCGCATAAGGACGAAGAAGGGTATGGTCAATCATTCTTGCTAATTCTTGTCGTTTAATATCCATAAGATATCTACCCTCAAACAATATTATAATCTTAAAATGCTAAAACCTCCACTAATTTCAAAAACAGACCCCGTAGCATAGTCAAAATTTCCTTCTGCAATAGATTTAACACAATTGGCTACATCTTCTGGCGTTCCCCATCGTTTTTGAAGTAATAACCCTTGTTGTATCAAGGCGTCATACTTTGAACGAACGGGTTCCGTCATGTCCGTCATAATTATTCCGGGGCGTATTTCAAATACAGGTATATTATACTCTGCAAGTCGGACAGCATAAAGTTGGGAAGTCATGCTTAAACCTGCTTTGCTAATACAATACTCAGCTCGGTTAGGTGACGCGGTTATCGCTGAAATACTGGTTATAAAGATAATGCGAGGTTTGTAGTCTTTTTTTATATCCTTTTGTATAGAAGCAACCATTCGTTGAGCAATCTTTTGAGTAAAGAAGAAAACACCTTTCAAATTTGTATTTAGAACCTTGTCATAACTTTCTATAGAACACTCCAGAATATCAGAACGCTTATCAGGTGCTATTCCTGCGTTATTTACAAGAAGGTCTATTTCAGGTAATGCTGGAAAATGATTAGAGAACCATACTTCCTGGTCTTTTAAATCCCCGATGTCAAGGGAAAATGCTAAACATTGCACAGGATAGTTTTTTTCTATTTCCTCTTTTAGAAGTCGAAGCCCATTCGGATTTCTTGCTATGGCTATTATGTTATAACCTTGTTTTGCTAATGTTAAAACAATTCCTTTGCCAATCCCTCTGCTGGCACCTGTAACGAGAGCAGTAAGATTTTTCATATATGATGTGCCCTTATTTTATTTTATACTTCGTTCTGAACCATTTGTTCTAATGTCTGTGGTTTTCTTATCCATTCAAACTCAAAAGGTGCTATTCGTAATAATTCTCCACATTCGGGAAAAGAATTGTAGTTTTTACAAGATTGACTTGAACAATATGCCCCCGCTCCTTCTACCACTAAAACATCGCCTATTTTTGCTTCTAATAGTTCTCTCGGTCCAAGACTTTCAGGGTCTCCCTGTTGAGGTGTAAATATATCTCCACTCTCACAACAATGTCCTGAAACGATATACGAATATTTATTTCGTGGACTATCTTTCTCATGAGGGACAACGATAAGCGGATGTAATGCCCCATACATACTTGGACGAATATTTTCTGTCATACCCGAATCAATCTTTATAAACCGATACCCTGTAGGTCCTGTATCAACTACATCAATAATACTGCATAAAAGTGACCCTGCATTGGCAACAAGATATGTTCCGGGTTCTATCTCTAAGTGAAGTTGCCTACCATGTCTTTTTTCAAACTCAAAAAACGCGGGCAGTATTCTGTTCCCTATTTCTTGTAAATTGGCTGTTTTTTCATTGGACATGCGTGCTACCTTGTATCCTCCACCAAGACTAATCCTCCGAACATCAGGCATTTTTCCGGCTGTTTCTAAAGCCAAATGAGCACAACGAACCCAAACTTCTGGGTCTGACCCCGACCCTATATGTGTATGCATACCTGTGATTTTTAATCTGTATTCATTGGCTACCTCATATACACGATGGAGATATTCATGCCAGATACCGAAACTGGCGGAAGGTCCACCCACATTGGTTCGATTGGAAGAACCCGAACCTAATCCGGGATTAATTCGAACACTGATTTCTGTCCCCGGAAACATTTCACCATAGACTTTTAACTGCTGGAGGGAGCAGGCATTATACAGAACCCCTTGTTCTACCAACTCTTTTAAATTGTAGGGAATTTGTTGGGCTGTGATTTGAATATGTGATGGAGGAATACCTGCTTTAATGGCTCGTTCGGCTTCATAACCACTGCTTGCATCTATATGAAGTCCCCATGCATGAAATTTTTGTAAAATTT
Organism: Candidatus Hydrogenedens terephthalaticus JGI OTU-1; assembly: GCA_000493945.1. Lineage (GTDB taxonomy): Bacteria > Hydrogenedentota > Hydrogenedentia > Hydrogenedentales > Hydrogenedentaceae > Hydrogenedens > Hydrogenedens terephthalaticus. Next base: position 38,139 of record AWNW01000010.1, on the reverse strand, counting down.
TGCGTGTTGGAAGTGCCTTCATTGCGAAACGAGCAGTAAAACCAAAGGCATGGGGGAATGCTAATACTTCCTGTGCCCTTTGCAACATGGTTTTTTCATCATAAATAAAAATAGGTGTGCCGTAATAATTTTTAACATGCAAAACTTCTTCTTCTGTTAAAAAGAACAAATGCTCCATTTACAATCCTTTCTTTTCAGTTGGGATACAGTATACAATTTCGATATTATTTAGATGATAAATAAAATAAATCAGAACAATAAGATTTTACAACGATGGCACATGAGAAAAAAATTTATGAATGTTCAGAATGTGGTTTTGAATCCCCAAAATGGCTTGGCAAATGTCCTCAATGTGAATCATGGAATCCTTTTTTAGAAAAAATTGCTAAAAATTATACAAAAAACAAACAAAAGAAGATAGACACTCAGCCTGTTTCTATTCTTGAAAAGAACCATCTTGACGAACAATCAAAAAGGATACCTACAAGGATAAAAGAATTTGACCGCGTTGTTGGAGGAGGGATTATTCAAGGGGCTGTAATATTGATCGGAGGAGAGCCCGGTATAGGAAAGTCTACATTAGTAATACAGGTGGCTGGTTTGTGGGCAAAAAATAATGGGAGTGTGTTATATGTGCATGGAGAAGAATCGTTTCATCAGGTAAAAGAACGGGCACAGAGGGTGAATGCACTCCATCAAAATTTATTTATGTTTTCATCAACAGATATGTCAGATATTCTTTCAAGTATAGACACAAATCAATATTCGTTAGTTATTATTGATTCCATTCAAAGTGTCAGCAATCCAGAGGTAGATTCCTTACCCGGGAGTATTACACAGGTTCGTGAATGCACTTATGAATTAGTCCAGAAAGCAAAACAACTAAATATTCCCATGATTATCATTGGACATATTACTAAAGAAGGATATATTGCCGGTCCTAAAGTTTTAGAACATATTGTGGATACGGTTCTTTATTTTGAAGGGGAAGGGAAACATTCCCTGAGAGTTTTACGGGCAATAAAAAACCGATTTGGTTCGACCCAAGAAATTGGTGTATTTGAAATGTGTAGTGAAGGATTAAAAGAAATAGCCGATCCCAGTGCTATTTTTTTACAAGAAAGGCCTGTCGGTGTAAGTGGCTCTATCGTGTTTCCTATGGTAGGAGGTTCTCGCCCTTTGCTGGTAGAAATTCAATCCTTAGTTGGAAAAAGTAGAATTCCGCAACCCCGTAGAGGTGTAATGGGTTTAAACAGTCAAAGAGTATCTTTATTAATCGCTATTCTTGAAAAAAAAGCAGGTATATTCCTTTCCGATAGAGATATTTTTGTCAATGTTGCTGGTGGAGTGTTTGTTGACGAAACTGCGGTTGACCTACCCGTCGTTATCTCTATGCTATCCAGTTTCTGGGATCTTCCTATTGCTTCGGATTGGGCTGCTTTTGGAGAGGTAGGTTTATCCGGGGAAATTCGCCGTGTAAATGGGGCAAGAATTCGACTTAATGAAATTGCAAAATTCGGTTTTAAAACCTGTATAATTCCAAGAATAGAACCTTCTGATATTCCTGACAAAGCAGAAAATTTGCAAATTATTTCCTTAGAAAATATAAAAGAATTAAATCAATTGTTTGAAAATCGGGAGAAATCTCATGAGTAATATTCCAGATACAGATGAACTATTTAAAAAAGCATTACAAATGGTTGCCCCGGGAAGTCGAATTCGGGAGGCTCTATCCGCAATTATTCAAAGCGGGATGGGTGCCTTGCTTTGTTTTGGCGAACCCCGTAAACTATCGCAACTTTCTGAGGGGGGAGTAGAATTAAATGAAGAATTGAAACCCCAGTTGATTTATGAACTGTCAAAAATGGATGGGGCTATTATCCTTAATGCAGATGGAACTGAGATCTTATATGCAAATCGTTTCTTAAAACCGAATGCGAAAATCCCTTCCGATGAAACAGGGACACGACATCGCGTAGCACAACGAATGGCTCAACAAGCACACTGTATCGTTGTAGCGGTATCTCAACGGCGGTCTTCGGTTACTATTTATGTCAATGATCGAAAACATGTTTTGGCTCCTTTACCTACCTTATTAAATCGAGCAATGCAGTCTTTGCAAACGATAGAAAGATTTTTAGTAACGATGAACCAGTCCCTTCAGGACTTAACCCTTCGAGAATTTCAAGATGTAGTAACGATTTATGATGTGTGTAGGACTATACAAAGAACTCAAGTCGTATTACGGCTTGCAGATGAATTACATCCTATTATTCTTGAATTGGGGACTGAAGGTAGACTAATTCAAATGCAACTCAAAGAATTGCTCATTCCACTTCCTGAGGCAGAATTGGTGTTAAAAGATTACTACCGTGAACGTCCCGGAATAGATTATAATACTCTTCTTGAAAAACTGCATACTCTAACACAGGATGAATTGCTTGATTTAAGTAATATAAGTCAAATATTAGGGTATGGTTCAAACCTTCGTTCTGTGGATACATATATAACTCCTCGTGGGTATCGGATTTTAACAATGACACACCGTTTACCATCAACATTAATTGAAAATTTAGTGGCAAAATTTGGTGGAATTAAACAAATACTTCACGCTTCCAAAGAGGATTTAATGGATGTAGAAGGGATTGGAGATGTCCTGGCAGAACGGATTCGGAGTAGTTTGAATTTATTACGCAGTCAAATGGGATTAGAATTCCGGAGGTAATATGGATAAACTTCATGAATGCCTTATAACTCTACATAATCTTGTAGCTCCCAATCATTACAGAATGGTTCTACAAAGCAAAGAAATTGCTACGCAATCATTACCCGGTCAATTCGTAATGTTAGAGGTTTCTCCGGGATACTACCCCTTTTTACGCAGACCCATGTCTATAGAACGGATTTTTTCGGATGGTGTCTCTATTCTTTACAAAGTATGTGGTGAAGGGACAAAAATTTTATCCACATTATCCACAGGCGAAAAAATTAATGTACAGGGTCCTTTAGGGAATTCGTTTCCTATTCCGAAAGAGTATTCACACTATCTCATTGTAGCAGGGGGTATAGGGGTAGCCCCTTTCCCTGCATTAGTGGAGGGAATACTTAAAGTTCGGGGTATTGCTCCAGAGATTATTTTGGCAGGGAAAGATTTCCATCATCTTTTGTGTGAAAAAGATTTTCGACAGATGGGATGCAAGATACACCTTGTAACTGAAGATGGAAGTGCCGGACATAAAGGGCTTGCAACAGATATTCTTGAAACACTTGATTTGCCAGACTCAACCATTGTATACACATGTGGTCCCCTACCAATGATTAAGAATGTCCATAAAATTTGTGAACAAAAAAAATGGCTCTGTTACGCCTCTTTAGAAGCAGAAATGGCTTGTGGAGAGGGGGTCTGTTTAGGATGTGTTATCCCGGCAAAGATGGAAATTGAAAATGAAATGATGGCTCGTGTATGTAGAGAAGGACCCGTGTTTGATACACAGGTAATTCTCTGGGATAAAATCGGAGAAAAATAAAATGGATATTAATCTTCAAGTATCTATAGGAAATCTTACATTAAAAAATCCTGTAACGGTGGCATCAGGGACCTTCGGGTACGGAGAAGAATATTCTGAATATTTCGATATATCTGAATTGGGAGCGGTGACTGTAAAAAGCCTTACTCTACAACCTCGGTTGGGCAATGTCCCTCCTCGTATTGTTGAAACCCCCGCTGGAATGTTAAACGCGATAGGGCTTCAGAATGTCGGAATAGAAACTTATTTGAAGAGTAAACTCCCATTTTTGCGTGAGAAAAAATGCACAATTATTGCCAATATTTATGGGACTTCTGTTGATGAATATGTTAAATTGGCAGAACTCCTTGAAAAAGAGGGTGGTGCTGATGCTATAGAAATGAATTTATCATGTCCCAATGTCCATGATGCTAAAAATAAATTCAAGTGTCCACTTATTGCTCAATCCCCAGAATGGGTAGAAAAATATACCCTTGCAGTCCGTTCAAGTGTGAAATTGCCTCTGATTGTTAAACTCTCCCCAAATATTACAGATATTACGGAACCTGCTTTATCAGCAGAGAGAGGCGGGGCAGATGCTATTTCTATTATCAACACCCTACTTGGAATGGCTATAAATCCAGAAACAAGAAAACCAAAGTTAAAAAATGTCGTAGGTGGTCTTAGCGGTCCTGCTATTCGTCCTGTTGCCTTAAAAATGGTATGGGATGTAAGTAGAACGGTGAAAATTCCTGTGATAGGGATGGGTGGAATTTGTACTGCTTCAGATGCATTGGAGTTTCTCATTGCAGGAGCAAGAATGGTTGCAATAGGTTCCTATTTATTCCGTGACCCATTGGCTCCCATTCGTATTATACAGGGTTTGCGAGAGTATTGCCTTAATAACGGTATAGATGATATTAACAAACTTATAGGTTCGGTGATTATTGAATAAGTAGAAAGTAGGTATATGTCAGAAAAAATTATTATAGGATTAGATATTAATACAATAGATGAGGTGGAAAAAATCCTTGAATTATGCCCAGACTGTGTGTGGTTTAAAGTAGGGAGCCAGTTGTTTACCCGATGTGGTCCTCAGGTGATTTCCTTGCTTAAAAGGAAAAATAAAAAAATTTTTCTTGATTTAAAATATCATGATATTCCAAATACAGTGAAAAATGCAGTAAGTTCAGCAAGAGACCTTGAAGTAGATATGTTAACAGTGCATGCGTTAGGCGGAAGTAAAATGATAAGATACGCAAGAGAAGCAGTGGAAGGAAGTTCAACGAAGATTATTGCAGTAACTATTTTAACAAGCCACACAAAAGAAGAAATACAGAAAGAATTAGGAATTAAATGGGAATTAGAAGATGCTGTATTTAATTATGCTAACATGGCTCTCTCATCAGGGGCTCATGGAATTGTGTGCTCCCCAATGGAGATATCTCTTTTAAGGGAGAAATTAGGTTCTAACTTTTTGTTAATTACACCCGGTGTCCGCCCTGTATGGGCTTCGGATACTCATGACCAGGTGAGAGTTATGACTCCGTCTGAAGCAATCTCTCGGGGTGCGAATATGTTAGTCCTTTCTCGTCCTATATTAAAAGCCGAAAATCCCCATTTAGCATTTGAGCGTGTTGTGAAGGAAATTGAAAATGAAAAATGAAGAAGTTTTAGACTTGTTTGTGCAGCATAAAGCCTTGCTTGATGGACATTTTGTTTATGCCAGTGGTAGACATGGAAATCAATTCCTTCAATTTGCCCGTATCTTACAATACCCCAAAGTTGTAGAAAAACTGTGTTATGAATTATCTCAATACTTCAAGGATTTACAGGTTGATTTGGTTACAGGTCCTGCTACGGGTGGTATCATTTTAGCACATGAAGTAGCCAAACATCTTGATTGTCGCTCCGCATTTCTTGAAAAAGAACCAGAAGGTAGTATGGCGATGAAGAGAGGGTTTACATTGGTTAAAGGTTGGAAAGTAATTGTCGTAGAAGATATTACAACAACAGGGGGTTCTGTGATGAAATGTATAAAACATATACAGGAAAGAGGTGCTAATGTCGTTGGTGTGGGTTGTATTGTGAATAGAAATCCGGGAAATGTATCATTTGATGTGCCGTTTTATTCTTTAGCAGAAATCCAATTAGCGAGTTGGTTACCGGAAGAATGTGAACTATGTAAAAGAGGGGAACCTATTACAGAGCCGGACAATATACTTCTACAATAATTTCTATATAACTTCATTGGGGGTGTCTATGAAGAAAAAAGAAGTTCAACAACAATACTACAATACGAAAATGATAACTCGATTAGCCGTGCTGGGAGGGAGTAGCGTTTATATCCCTGTTTTCCTATCAGCCCTAATGCAGAATAATGTTCGGATTAAAGAAATCGTTTTGGTCGGCAAAAATACGGAAAAATTAAATATCGTATCATCATTTTGTAAAAGGATGGTTGATAATATAGGGTATCCGTTACAAATTAAAGAAACTACTTCGATAGAAACGGGAATAGAAAAGGCACAAATAATTCTTAGTCATATTCGTGTCGGTGGTTTTCTTGCAAGAATTGATTATGAAAAGAGACCTGTAAATTATGATTTAATTGGAGACGAAAGTTTTGGAGCAGGAAGTTTCCTAAATGCTTTTTACACGATACCTGTGATGCTTGAAATAGGCAAAAAAATATCTTCCATAAATCCTACAGCCCATATAATAAATATGACTAACCCAATGGGGCTTGTCGTAGAAACGCTTACACGATTTGCAGGATTAAATCATGTTATTGGCATTTGTGAAACATCTACTTCTTATAAAAGAATTATTTCACAATTATTCAATGTCTCTGAGAAACATATTCATATTCAATACATAGGGCTGTATCATTTGGGTGCTATTTGCGATGTATATCTAAATGGTAAAAGCATTATGATGGAACTTATTGATAAATTGGAGAAGGAAAATATCCCTTCATTTGATAATGAAATTATTTCTAATTTTAATGTTATACCTTCCCGAGCACTGAACATATTTTTAAGAAAAAGTGATTATTTAAAAGAACAAAAAAAGAAATCCCAATTTCGATCAGAACTCCTTTATGAACATGAATCAAAAATATTGAGTATTTATAAAGACCGTCAAGTATCTACCATTCCTGATGTTGTGTATGAACGAAATCCATCATGGTATGACGAAATTATTATTCCCCTCATTTGTGCTTTGCAACAACACCGTCCGGAGGAACATATTGTTTGTATCCCGAATAAAGATTATTTATCCGAATTTCCTTTTGATACATCCGTTGAAATACCCTGTGAAATAAATAATAAAGGGTTAAAACCTTCTATTCATACCAAATTACCAGAAGTTTTCCGTGGTTTACTTTTAACCGCTAAAGAAAGTGACCGACTTATGATAGAAGCCATCGTCAATAAATCATATAACTATGCATTGAAAGCCCTTGCTATTAATCCATTTATAGATTCATTTAGTAAGGCGAAGTTGTTCTTAGATGAATTCATTCAAACAAAAAGGATAGAATGGTTTAAATAAAAAGATAAATTACTCGTTTATAAAACAATTCGAAAATAAAGTATATTTTCTGTTTATGAGATAATTAATGTCTATTATGGTTATAATAATTTTAAGATGTAACCAAAGAAAGGAATGCTATGGATAAGATAAAGAACCTAAAAAAAATGATGTCGGCAACGCTATTTACAATTTTATTTGCCGTGTCGCTATCAATCTTTTCTGATGATATTAAAATAACTGGAGGAAAATCCTTAAAAGAATTATTAAATTCAAATAATTTGGTTACTGTAATCATAAAAAACTCAGGAGCAAAGGATGTAAATCTTCAACTCGTAGAAATACATGATCAATATCTTGCTTTTGAGACGGAAAAAGAAGATAGAGTTACATATCGTTTAGACCAAATTGCAGAGATTATAGTACAAACAGAAAAGAAAGAAAGACCATCTATACAACTTTCTCCAGGCGTGACACTCAGAACGGAAGACAAGGTAACGGTAGAAAGGGCATGGAGTAGATTGGATGAAATATTCAAATCTTCTGAAGGAAACCAGGACCTTAAAGTAGAATGTGCTGTATTATTAGTGTTGCATGGCTCTCAAGAAGCGATGGAATATTTACAAAAATTACTCTCTTCAAACGAGATAACAACACAATTGGTCTCTGCAAGGGGTATGTATTTAGCAGAAAATCAGGTTCCTACGGCGTTACTTCGAAGCGGATTAGAACATGGAAACAGGTCGGTTCGAATTCAATCGGCTATTTTAAGTGGGTTGGTAGGTTATCGTGATGGAATACCATCATTAATGAATATGCTCCAAGACCGTTCGGGTGAAATCAGTGGACCTTCAGCACGTGCGTTAGCCTATTTAGGTGTTCGTGAAATTATACCGAAACTTTTTGAAATGTTAATATCACAAAACGAAGAAAAATCTGAATCGGCAGTTTATGCTCTTGTTACACTTGGAGGTGATGATATTCGTGAACAATTACTTCAACTTCTTCCACGGTTGGAAGGTATGGCAGAGTATAGAACTATAAAAGCCCTATTCTATCTTAAAGAGCCTCAAGGAAAATCTCTTCTCTCTCAACTATATGAAGAACAAATAACGCTCCGCCCGGAAATTGCCCTTATTCTGGCAAGAGAACAAGAATGGAAAGCACAACAATTTTTAAGAGCCCGCCTTACTCGAAGAGAAAATCCTACTGATGTAAATCTTATTTATCGAGCAAAAGCAATTACTGCATTATATCAGGGAGGAGACCCCACAGTTTTACCTCAATATCAGGAATTAATGAGGGAAGGAAGTCCTGTTGTCAGGAAAGAAATCTGTTATCTCATCTTTAAATTAGGTGATAAAAATCTATTAAAAATATTACCCTCATCTATAGAAAGTAGAGATATTGAAGTCGCTTTTGAAGCCTGTCGTGCTGCTGTTGGTGTTACTTTACCGGCATACCGTGAAAGATATATTAAATTAAAAGGAGAACTGTGAAATCCCGAGTTCATGTTGTCATTTATGGTATTGTTCAAGGAGTTGGGTATAGATACTCAACTTATAGAAAGGCTTTACAGTTAGGTATTACGGGTTGGGTCCGTAACAAAAGTGATGGTAGTGTAGAAGCCGTTTTCGAAGGTTCTCACGAGAAATTAGAAGAAATGCTTTCATGGTGCCGTAAAGGTCCATCAGGAGCCTATGTTTCTGAAATTGATGTTCAATGGGAAGAAGGCGATGAAAGATATAATAATTTTGAGATACGCCATTAAAACCAAGAGGGTTGAGGTCTGTTAAATGCTTGAAGATAAGGAAAGTATGTTAGCAAAAATAAGTAGTGAAATAGAGAAACTAAAAGTTTTGATTGAGAGAGACCAGGAAGCAATAAAGAAAATTAACGAATTGCTTCGTAAAGCAGACCAACGACTTAGAGAAGAAACGGAAAATCATGACCGTTGGATGAGTGTTATCGAAAATTTAGAAAATTCACTGATAGAAACTCGAAGAATACTCCAAGGAAGAACCATAAATCTTCAAAAGTTACAAAAAGAATATCAGGAACTTCTTCTCACCTCTAAATTAGAGGAACCGATACTCCCAGATATTTTTCTTACAGAAGAAGAGCAAAAACTTATTAGTGAAAAGGAAATAAAAGATAACAAATTAGCAGAAATGGTTCTTGAAACTACTGCAGAAAAATGGGGAGAAGTGAGTTTAGGTGATTTGTCACAGATAATTATCAGTATGAAATCTTCTTCTGAGGAGGGTGCGGTAAAAGAAGGAATATATGGAGAATCTATATCTACAAAGTCAGAAGAAGACATAGAAAATACAATCAGATCCGAACCTGTGTATTTACAGCTAAGAAATTTACTTGTTTCTGGCTTAAATAAAGTGTGGAATAATAAAATAGAAATGCTTACACCTCAGGAAAAAACAATGATATTAAAGATTTACCAACATCTTGGAAACAAGAAAAATAGGAATACAAAGGAAGATAGGTTGTTTCGTGTTATTTCTGCCGCTGTTAGAATGGCTTTTCAAAAGCACAGACCGATATAAAATTTAAACCGCAAAATTGATTTTTTACCGATTTTTGAAACATAATAGTTCATCGGTTATTCAAATTAGATACAAACAATTATAAACAATTAATAAGAAAGGGTTCGTATATGCAAAATATTTTTGTTTTCTCTTTTTTTGTGTCGTTAGTATTGTTAGTGTCCGTTATCTTGTTGGGGACAAAAATCTCCCACGCAGATACTGAATTGTATACAGGAGGTGCCCCGAACGCAGAAGCCATCGGCTGGAAAATCGGATGTCAGGCTTACTCTTTCAATCGGTTTACTTTCTTTGAAGCCATTGATAAAGTTTCAACGATTGGCCTCCGTTACATTGAAGCATACCCAGGACAAAAACTATCCAATGAAACCGGTGATGTGAAATTTGACCATAGTCTTTCTCCAGAACTTCAACAGAAAGTGAAAGAAAAATTAGCATCTGCGAATGTGAAACTTGTGAACTATGGTGTCGTTGGATTACCAAATGACGAAGCAGAATCGAGAAAAGTGTTTGATTTTGCAAAAGCCATGGGTATAGAGACTATTGTCTCTGAGCCTCCTGCCAATGCTATACCATTAATAGATAAACTTTCTCAGGAATATGGTATAAAAGTGGCAATACACAATCATCCCAAACCTTCCCTATATTGGGATTATAAAAAAGTTCTGGAAGTTACAAAAGATGCAAGTCTTAACATTGGTTCCTGTGCAGATACAGGACATTGGATGCGTTCTGGTATAAAGCCAATTGAAGCAATCCAGGCTTTAGATAACAGAATAATTTCATTCCATCTCAAGGATTTAAATGAATTTGGCAAGAGGGATGCACACGATACTATTTGGGGAACAGGACAGGCAGATATGAAAGCCATTTTAACACATCTCTATCAAAAAGGATTTAAAGGAGTTTTCTCAATTGAATACGAACATAATTGGGAAAATTCACTCCCCGATATATCTCAATGTGTGAAATATTTTGATGAAGTTGCTAAGGAATTATCATCCAAAAAGTAAATTTAATTCGATTACAATATTTAGGTAGAATGGAGATGGGAATACCATCTCCATTTTTTTATGTCTATATAGGTAATAGGAAAGGAAAATACTATGAAGTTAACGGTTAAGTTGACAATGGCTATGTTACTTACAATCCCTGTTTTTGTTTGGGGAGAGGATGACAGCATTACAGTTTTTCTTTCCGGTGAAGGGGGATACAATACTTATAGAATACCTTCCTTAATTAAAGCACAAGACGGAACATTAATTGCCTTCTGTGAAGGTAGAAAAGATTCCGTGTCTGATGCAGGAGATATAGATCTTATTTATAAATTTTCTAAAGATAACGGAAATACATGGAGTAGTATGTATGTCTTATGGGATGATGAGAAAAATACCTGCGGTAATCCTTGTCCTGTAATAGATAAAACTACAGGAAATATCATCATTCTAATGACATGGAATCGGGGAGATGATAATGAGATGGAAATTATTAACGGTGTTTCAAAAGATACCCGTCGTGTATTTATTTCTCGTTCCGTAGATAATGGACAGACATGGTCAAAAGTTGAAGAAATAACAAACTCAACAAAACATCCTGACTGGAATTGGTATGCTACAGGTCCGGGAATAGGAATACAAATGAGCGGAGATAAATATAAAAATAGGCTTGTTATCCCTTGTGACCATTCTAACAAAAATGACAAACAATGGTATTCTCACATTATATATTCGGATGATGGCGGTAAAACATGGGCATATAGCAATCCGATAGGTATTAAGACCAATGAGTGCCAGGTTGTAGAAATAACGGATAATAAATTGCTTATTAACATGAGAAATTACAATCGAGAATATCCATGTAGGGCTACTTCTATTAGTGAGGATGGTGGCTTATCATGGGGTAATTTAAGTTATGATTTGGAATTAATTGAACCTATATGTCAGGCAAGTTTAATTAAACATCAATTCCAAAATGGAGAATACCTGATTTTTTCTAATCCAGCAGATAAAAAAGAAAGAATTAAAATGACAGTAAAAATTAGTTCCGATTATGGAAAAACATGGAAATATCAAAAGTTGTTGTATGAAGGACCTTCTGCATATTCTTCTCTGTATTCAATAAATGAAAAAGAAGTGGGCATCTTATTTGAATGTGGAGAGAAAGAGCCCTACGAAAAAATTGTATTCCAGAAAATAGATTTTCAAAAGATTCTTGCACAACAATAAAGGAAAAACCAATGGATATAAAACTCCGTCAATTAGGAGAGAGTGATATTCATATCACACCTTTGGGTTTAGGATGTTGGCAATTTAGTAACAGAATTGGCTTTGCCGGAAAATTCTGGCCCTCTCTTGAAGAAGTCCCAAGTGATGAGATTATAAAAGTAAGTTGGGAAGGAGGTATTAACTGGTTTGATACAGCAGAAATGTATGGATGGGGCGCCTCTGAGAAATGTGTTTCCCATGGACTTCAAAAAATAAATGCTCCCATTGAAAGCACAATAATCGCGACAAAGTGGCACCCTATTGCCCGTAGAGCATCAAGAATGCTTCGTTCTATTGAAGAACAAATACAACGCCTTGCCCCATATAAAATTTCACTTTATCAAATTCATTCACCTACATCACTTTCATCAATAAAAACAGAAATGGAGGTTATGGCAGATTTACTAAAAGCAGGTATTATCCGCTCTGCGGGAGTAAGCAACTATTCTGCAAGACAAATGAGAAATGCCCATGCACATTTAGAGAAATTAGGTTTTCCTCTTGTTTCCAATCAGGTCCATTATAGTTTACTAAACCGCAAAATAGAGAGGAATGGGATATTAAAAACAGCACAAGAATTAGGAATGACGATTATTGCATATTCTCCATTAGAACAGGGGTTATTAACAGGAAAATTTCATGAAAACCCTTCTTTGATAAAAACTCGTGTAGGCTGGCGAAAATATTTTCCACTTTACCGTCCCTCCGGTCTTGAACGAACAAAGCCCGTGATAGATACATTAAAAAAGATTGCTGAACGATATGGGGCTACTCCTGCCCAAGTTGCTCTGAATTGGCTCATTCATTTTCACGGGGAGCGTGTTGTTGCTATCCCTGGTGCTACCCGAAAAGAACAAGCACTTCAAAACTTAGGAACATTCAAATTCCATATCTCTGAGGCAGAAATGGATGAAATAGATAAAGTCTCCCGAAAATTTATTTAACGAGAATTATCTTATCTTTTTGCAGAGCCCATACAAAATAGAATCGTCATTGAAAAAAGGATAGCAATGAAATCAGATATCCATGTTTCAACCTTATTAACGGCACAGGAACATCCCCGTTGAAGTTGAGAACCACAAGTACTCAACTGTTTTATAGCCAATTGCAATTCTTCTTCTGACAACTGTTGGTTTCCATCTCTATCAAAAGATAAAAAAGTTTCTAAATCCAATCCCTCTATTAGTCTTTGTGCTTCTTGTAAGGTAATTAGGTCATCTCCATTGGAGTCTATCATATCAAAATTATCATACATCGCATAAGCATAATCAATAGGCTTATCCTTCTCCACAATAATTGGGTTGGTTGTGAGGGTTGTTAAAGTGATTATTGAAAATAATGTTATCATAAGCCATTTCCTTTTTTGTTTTAATTATAATAGTTAGTGTAAATAGAAAGAAAAAAAATAGGCTAATTAAAAAAGAATACAATCAAGAACATACAATGCAACAAAAAAATAATATAGCGGTTGTTATCCCATGTTATAACGCGGGAAACCGATTGGAAAAAGTTATTCAAGCAGTTACAAAATTTCCTGTTGACATTTATATTGTTGACGATGGGTCAACAGATAATTGTATTGCGTCTGTGTTAAATATGCCTGTGTCTGTTATTTCTTTCCCCGTAAATAAAGGAAAAGGATTTGCAATTATTGAAGGCTTAAAACATGTCTTAAATCTTCCACAATACGAATTAATTTGTTTTATGGATGCCGATGGACAACACGACCCGGAATTACTCCCTTTGTTTATTAAGGAATGGGAGAAAAATAAGGAAGACATAATAATTGGACAACGCGACCTTAAACCCGAAAAAACACCTTTCCCCAGTAAACTGGGAAATTACATAACCCAATATATTCTTCATATATTGGTAAAATGTCCTTTATCGGATACACAATGCGGTTTCCGTTTGTATTCCCGTTCCTTTGCTCAGGAAATTGTTGAATGTGTCCCCCCTGGAAGATATGAAACAGAAACATGGATTTTACTATTGGCTTTGAAGAAAAAAAAGAAAATAGGAACTGTCCCAATACCTTCTATTTATGAAGAAAAAAACCGCTCTTCCCATTTCCGCAAATTTTATGATTCCTATCGTATACTTAAAACCATTCTTTATTTTATATTTTCTAACCGCTTTGGTAATAGATAACTTTATTTTTTCTCTTTCAAAAATTCAAGGACAATGTTATAAAATTTTTTTCCTGTCATAGCAGTCATGTGATCCCTGCCTTTTAAATAAATAAATTGGGCATTGCTTAAGTATTTTTCCATTTCTATAACCCCTACTTTCAAAGGATCGTTTGTCCCTACTATAGCAAGAACAGGGACCTGATTATTTTTTAGTTGTTCTTCAGAAACTGCCATTTCAGGAAATTGTTTCATTACATTTGCCATAGCACGGGAATCAGACAACATATTTAATCCGAAATCAAGCAGTTTAATTTTCCATGCGGGAGGCTCTTTTCTATCAGGTTCCAAAGCCTTTGTTAGCGGAGCATAACCTTTGCCACTTTCAAGGGATTCAACCAACTCCATTAAAATTCGCACATTATCACCATCTACTTTTTCAAAACCTGCTCCACCTACTACCGCCTTAATTATTCTCTCTGGATACATGGTTACCAATTTCAATGTGGTAAATCCTCCCATAGAATAACCCATAATATACGCTTTGGGAATTTTTAGATGATCCATAAGTCGGATTACATCTTTTGCCATTTCAATACCATAACTACCCGGTTCTGTTGGCTTATCACTTAACCCATGCCCTCGAAGGTCTAAAGAAATTGTCGTAAAGTGTCGTTTAAGTTTATGAATAAGTCCATTCCATCTCCAGTTAATATCCGCATTTACAGCATATCCATGTATAAGAATTAATGGAGGTCCACTTCCCTCAATACGGTAATGTATCTTACATCCATTAGAATCAAAGAAATTTCCTTTTACGCGATATTTTAACAAAAATATAATTACACCCAAACCTGTCAATATAAGTGCAATCAAAATAAGTAAAATTAAAAATAAAATTTTCATACCGTACTATCCTTATGGTTGTTTATTATTTATTAAAAAATTTTCAATAGATTTGGCAAATTCTTTTTTAAATAAAGTAGTTAAATGAGTGCCTTTATTTATCCAAACTACTTGACTATTGGGTAACACATCATTTAATTCAGGAATCGTTTTACACATAGGGTCTGCTGTTCCTCCAATAAGCAATATGGGGATATTACAATTCTTTAATTCTTCTTCCTTTACCTCTAATTCCGGAGTGCTTTCCAATAAATCTGCAATTACACCCAAATCATTTGTTTTGCGAAAATACCAATTCCCAATAGCAATAGTAATTCGTTCCAATCCCCGTTTTCTCATCCCGACAAGTTCAAATAAAGGAGTGCAATCATTATTATTTCGCATTGCTGTATAGATATTTTCCAGTCTATCTAAATTCTCCTGTGTAGATTTTTCCCATCCTGCTCCTGCAATTGTTACAGAATAAACTTTTTCGGGATAACAAGTTGCAAACTTTAAAGCAATAAATCCACCGAGAGAATATCCAACAATATGTGCTTTATTTATATTAAGATGCTCCATAATTCTACAAACATCATTAACCAGATGGATACCATACATTTCTTTTCCATGAGGTTTGTCTGATTTTCCATGTCCCCTTAAATCAAAAGATATGACATAAAAATTTTTAGAAAGCCTGTTCATAATTCCTGGAAACCGCCAATTAAGGTCAGAATTTGCCAGAATACCATGGATTAAAATAACGGGTTGTCCTTCTCCTTTTTCTATGTAATGAAGTGAAATATCTTGATTGGTTGTGAAATGTCCCTTTTTCTGATGAAATATGACACATCCTGAATGAATTAGAAAACAAGAAATCAAGAATAATTTAAACGCTATTTTCAAAAAATTAGAAACATTTTTTGAAAAGCACCAATCATAACGCATATTATTTTCCACTTAAATACCCTTATGAAATATGTAATTGTATATTAACATATATCAAAAAAGAGATGAAATTGTTATCCCCATACTTTTATATGTTGTGTTCTGCTTTTTGTTTTACGATTATGGCTGTTTGCGGAAGTATAATTGGAACCAATCTTTCATGGACTACAGTTGCTTTTTTTCGTATTGCTCCCACATTTATTTTTGTGGTAACAATTGCATTAATTCGCAAAGAAAAAATCCTTGTATTTTCTTCACTTTCTTTATGGTTACGAAGTATTTTAGGCACTGTCGCATTGCTATGTACCTTTTACTCCTTATCTCGAATGAATGCTACTGACGCGGTTACAATTTCTGCCACAACCCCTATCTGGGTTACACTCATTATGTACATCGTATTTTCTGATAAAGTACCTTCTTTATTCTGGTTATTTGTTATTTCTACTTTTTTAGGTATTTATTTGATTGAAAAACCCCAATTCCGAGGAGATTTTATACCTATTTTTGTAGCATTTTTAGGGGCAATTTGTGCAGGTTCTGCTATGGTAAGTTTAAGTTTTTGCGGATTTATTACTCCTATAACTGTTGTTAGTCATTATAGTGCAGTTGCTTTAATGATAACCTTTTGTATATTCTATCTTTCAAAATCAGATATGCCTGTATTTACAGAAATTCTTGAAAAATATGGAGTATTACTTGTGGTAATAGGCTTAAGTGGCACATTGGGACAGATATTTTTAACATACGCCTATGGAACGGGAAAGCCTCAGTGGATTTCAGTTACGGGATTAAGTCAGGTCGTTTTTACCTCATTACTTGAAATTATTCTTAATAGACTGAAACTTAATTTAGAATTAATTTTAGGTATTGTAATAGTACTAACTTCAATTGCTTGTGTTATTATGATAAGACATGACAAAAATTTGGCAGAAACAACATAAACTAATATGAAAACTACTGTAGTATGTCAATAATAAAAAATAGTAAAACGAATGATGAAAAGAAACAAATCATAAAACTCTTATGGGCAACCGATATTCATTTAGACCATCTTTCCCCGGAACAAGGGGCTTCTTTTATTAAAGAGATGGCAGAACAGAATCCGTCTGTAGTAGTAATTACAGGTGATATATCCACCGCAGAGACCGTAGATAAATGGTTGCTATATATGGATAGAGTTTTTACCTGTCCTGTATATTTTGTTTTGGGAAATCATGATTATTATCATGGTTCTATCGAACAAGTTCGACAAAAAGTGCGACAGATTACAAAATATTCCCAGAGGGTTCGTTGGTTGCCCGAAGTGGGATTGGTTTCACTTACCCCCAATACTGTTCTGATTGGCTGTGATGGATGGGGAGATGCCCGTTTAGGAGATTTTGACCGTTCTGATACAAAGATGAGCGATTACATATTCATAAAAGAACTTGCAGGATTAGATAGAACCCAAATTAAAAAGGTAATTCAGTCATTAGGTAAAGATTCCGCAAATTATATTGCCCGTGCTTTACCTGAAGCGATGAATCGCGCACAGTTTATCATTATAGCTACACATGTGCCTCCTTTTGCGGAAGCATGTTGGCATCAAGGAAGAAGAGGTGATGCAAAATGGTTGCCCAATTATACCTGTGGTGCCATTGGTGAAGTAATTCAAGAGATGGCTATAAGTAGTATGTATCACCAATTCCTTGTGTTATGTGGACATACACATGGTTTTGCCGATGTACACATTTTGCCAAACCTACATATTAAAGTAGGCGAAGTCGAATACGGTAAACCTATTGTGCAGGACATTATTACTGTTTATTAAAAATTCAGTTCAGTTTTCATGGAATGTTAGCGCATACGGAATTGCACTTAAACATTCTGCTACATATCGGTTTACGGGGGCTTTCCCTTCGTAGCGAATAAATTCAACATGCCCATCTAAATACAATACATTACAACCGCCGGGGATATGATTAAAATAGCTTGCTTTACTGCCTATTGCAATGATGTCAAACATAATCCATATACTGCTTTGTGCCTGGGCTTTAGTTGCGGGATTATTAATGTCTGTAATTAGAAATCTTTCGATACCTTCACGAAGCCTGTAAACGGTATCTCCACCTGCATTACCATCAGGAGAAAGTCCTGTAATATCCATATCTGCAACTGCGTAGTTATGTGCCATAGCCCCTTGCATAGCAGTGTAGGCAAGCGCCCGCCAGAACTGCCTACTTCCTATTTTTGTGGAGGCAAACGGTGCTAAATTTGTAGATGGGTCATCCAGTTCACAACGGTCGAAGACCCAACCTGTATATATATAACTGTTACAACCCAATCGAATACCTGCAGAATGTAATAAACCACCTGAACTATTTACACATGCGTGATTTATAGTCCATTCACCTTTAGAATTTTTTAGGTTATTCACTGAGACTGTTGAATTGGATGGGCAGACAAGAATAGATGGGTCTGTTAAGTATTCAGGATAAATTGTGGAGATTCGAGGATTTAACCCGTAAACATAATTATATGTTCCTGTGGGTGTGAGAGTTTCACAGTCATATAGGGGTTCCCTATTAATAATTATCATAGGAAACCGTTCCCCTTTGGCTTCGCTGGAATACATCTTGAAAATAAGTCCCCATTGTTTTAAATTATTTTGGCAACTGGACCTTCGTGCCGCTTCACGAGCCCGAGCTAAAGCCGGCAATAAAATCGCCGCCAAAATTCCAATTATGGCTATAACTACCAGTAATTCAATTAGCGTAAAACCATTTTTTCTCATTATATTACTCCTTCTAATTAAACAATTTTAAACTTGTAGAAATAATTAATTGATAGTAGTGAAAAAGAAAAACAAATGTAACAAAGGCAGGTAATTATTATTGATTGTAGGGAGGTCCCCGATGAGAATTAGGCTGGAGTATAATTTTTATATAATTGGATTTAGGTTTTAAGAAAATACTTTTCCTCAAGGAATGTTTTATAAGGGAAAAAAATAGCAATGAAATAAGAAGGGGAGTAAACATTAAAATTCGGAAAGGTCCCTTTCCCTCTTTCCCACCAAAAGATTTCTCCCAAATACCAGGTAGTAACCCATGAAGAACCGCTATTAATAAATACAAAGCAAGTGCTATACAAACAATCTTTATAAAATTTTGATTGTTTATAGCCACTTTACATCTTTTAAATTTATTTGCTTTTATCTTCTTGTTCACTGTGGAAATGCTTTTAACATAGAATGAAAATTTGAATTAGATTTATTGTAGATAATCTTACTCTCTTTCCTCAAATTCTAAACCTGTATTCAAAACTTACAGATGTGAAGGGAATATCTCTATAATGTTATAATTAAACTAAAAGATAAAAGGAACACAGAATGCTTTGTCAGAAGTGTCACAAAAAACTTGCTTCAGTCCGATATGCGGAAGTAATTGATGGTCATGTCACAGAGATTCATTTATGTCCCGATTGCTTACTGGAAATTCAGAAAAATCCGAAGGGGTTCAACTTTGCTTCCATTGAGCCACAAGTTAAAGAACGACATGAAGAGACAGAAGGGATTATAAAAAAATCAAAGACTAAAACTTTGTGTTCGGTTTGTGGAACACAAATTAATTATGTCCAAGAAAAAAATAAAATAGGATGTTTTACTTGCTATAAAACTTTTGGACCTGAAATTGAATCTATTCTTGAAGTTATTCAGGGTGGAAGTTCCCATATTGGCAAAAAACTTAATTATGCCAATGATGAGGAGCGGGTCCAGGCTCAAATTTTACTCGATACAAAAAAGGCACTAATACGACAAGCCATTAAATCGGAGGATTATGAATCTGCTGCAAAATTGCGTGATGAAATTTTAGATTTAGAAAAAATGCTATCTTCATGGAAAATAGGTAAAAATTAACTTATGATGATGAAAACATGGGTCGAAAATAAACCAGTTTGGTGGAAAGAGGAAGTATACGGTGCACCTGTATCTATTTTAACTGTAGGAACATTATGTCGCAATGTTGCTGGCTTCTTTTTCCCTATGAGAATGAGTGAAGAAGAAAAACAGCGACTGGAGGATTTAGTGAAAGAGAATTCTCTCCGATTGGAGGGTATTTCAGTAGATGATTACATCAGTTTTGCAGGATCTTCTCCACGGGAAAACCTATTTTTATCTGAACGCTTTCTTGTGTCTTATGACTTACTTTCCGGGATTGGGCATCGGGGAGCGTTTATTAGCAAAGACCAGCGTTTCTCTGTAATGGTAAATGCTGGAGAACATATTGCTTTCCGTGTCGTGTTTGCCGGGCTTCAAGTAGAAAAAGTTTGGGAACTTCTGAACCAGATGGATGACTGTATGAGTTCTTCCATAGATTATATGACTGACCCTCGCTTAGGTTTTTTAACTTCAGATTTAAACCTCATTGGAACAGGGTTAAAGTTATTTACCATACTTCATCTTCCCGGTTTAGCAAGAACAGGAAGTATTATGCTCTGGGAAGAGAAACTAAAATCATTAGGTTTTTACCTAAAAGGTGTAAGAACGGGACCTCCTACCGACGCACGGCCCTTAGCAATACCCAAACACTTAATTGAGCAGGGTTTTCATAGTTCCCTATCGTCCCCTGTTGCAGTAGGTCTAATAGAAACAGTGGGCAGTTTGTTTGTAATTGGTAATAGATATACATTAGGTTTTTCTGAGGCAGAAATCGTTTTTTCTTTATCTCATATGGTCAGCGAGATAACAAAAGCGGAAATGGATGCGAGACAAAAACTACTTTCATCCAGTAAATTGACATTAGAAGATATGGTGGGCAGAGCCGAAGGTGTTGCGAAAGGAGCCCGATTTTTAGAATTTGCAGAGGCAATAGAATTGTGGTCTGCTTTGCAATTAGGTTTTTCCTTAAATTTAACATCAAACTCAATCTCCTTATTGCCTCTGTCTTTGTTGTTTGAACTTCAAGGAGGGCATATTACTGTAAATTTAACTTCGAATGGTAATAACACAGTAAAAATGAGTTTGATGCGTGCTAATAAATTTAAAGAAATATTTAGCAATTAATTATTCATAAAATAATACATTTTCAGGGAGAAAATAGATGTTGTGGGAACGCTTTACAGAGAGAGCCCGACATGTAATAGCCGTTGCTCGAACAGAAGCCTCGAAAAGAGGTAGTGAATATGTCCGCACAGAACATATTCTCTTTGCTCTTTGTCTTGAGGTTGAAGGGATTGCTGCGAAGGCATTATTGAATATGGGGGTAGATCTGGAACAGTTAATACAAGAAATCGAACATCGAAATCCGCAAGGACCTGCTTTACTTACATCCGAAGAAATAACATATACCCCCCGAGCAAAAAAAGTATTAGAAATGGCAGCGGAAGAAGCGCATCGCTTCAATCATTCTTATATCGGAACAGAACATATACTTTTAGGACTAATCAAAGAAGGAGAAAGCGTCGCCGCTAAATTGTTAGCCGAGTTCGGTGTTGATTTAAATCGAGCACAAACAGAAATTATGAAACTACTTGGGGAACATGGTAAACCAGGTGGCAAAGGTGAAATGTATGAACGAAAGAAATCTTCCACACCAGCACTCGATACATTTGGCAGAGACCTAACCTTGTTAGCAAGGGAAGGGAAATTAGACCCCGTAATTGGGCGAGAAACTGAAATAGAGCGTGTTGTTCAAATATTGAGTAGAAGAACCAAGAACAATCCTGTTTTAATCGGAGAAGCGGGTGTAGGTAAGACTGCAATTGTAGAAGGACTTGCTCAATCTATTGTTAATGGTAATGTTCCCGATTTGCTTCTTAATAAAAGAGTATTAACATTAGATTTAGGGTCTGTTATTGCAGGGACAAAATATCGGGGACAATTTGAGGAACGACTAAAGAGTGTAATGAAAGAAATTCAACGGGAAGATAATATTATTCTTTTTATTGACGAGATACATACTATAGTTGGTGCCGGTGCCGCAGAAGGGGCTGTGGACGCAGCAAATATGTTAAAACCTGCACTTGCCCGGGGAGAACTACAATGTATTGGTGCTACAACTGCAGATGAGTATCGGAAATATATAGAAAAAGATGCTGCCTTAGCCAGACGCTTTCAAACAATTTTTATTGAAGCCCCCTCTCCTGAAGAAACCATAAGAATTCTTGAGGGACTTCGAGATAAATACGAAGCCCATCATAAAGTTAAGTATACAGATGATGCCATAATCGCCGCAGTAAAACTTTCTGACCAATATATTACAGACCGTTATTTACCTGATAAAGCGATAGATGTGCTGGATGAAGCAGGAAGTCGTGTCCGACTGCAAATAACCACACGGCCTAAGGAATTAAAAGAATTAGAAACAGAAATAGAAAAGGTAACACAAGAAAAAGAAATAGCAATTAAACATCAGGAATTTGAAAAGGCAGCTTCGCTGAGAGATAAAGAACGCCGTCTCCAAGCCCAGTATCAGGAAAAGAAGAAAGAATGGGAATCTCAAAGAGATTCCTCTCGGGCAATTGTAACATCAGAAGATATTGCTTATGTTGTTTCCAAATGGACAGGCGTTCCCCTAACCAAAATTGGAGAAACAGAATCCGAACGATTACTTCGTATGCGTGATGAATTACATAAATCTATCGTGGGGCAAGATATAGCTATTGACGCAATTACCCGAGCCATACAAAGGTCAAGAGCGGGTATGCGACATAATAATCGCCCGGTAGGTTCCTTCCTTTTCTTGGGTCCCACAGGTGTAGGTAAAACACTACTTGCAAAGAAATTGGCAGAGTTTTTGTTCGGAGATGAACGAGCATTAATTACGCTGGATATGTCGGAATACATGGAAAAATTTACTGTATCCCGTTTAATGGGTGCTCCGCCGGGATATATCGGTTATGATGAAGGTGGTCAACTTACAGAACAGGTGCGAAGAAGACCGTATTCCGTTGTTCTATTCGATGAAATAGAAAAAGCACATCCGGACATATTTAATGCACTACTTCAGATTCTTGAAGAAGGACAAATGACGGATGGGAGTGGAAGAAAAGTAGATTTTAAAAACAAAAAGTGAACACTGCCACTGTCGTTCCAAGAAAAGTTTCTCCGAATGAAAAACTTAATATCGCAGGAATTGGAGTAGGAGGACAGGGAAAAGGCGATATTATGAATTGCAAGAGTGAAAATATTATTGCTCTTTGTGATGTAGACGATAAAAGAGCAGAAGAAACCTTTTACCTGCTCCCAGATGCTAAAAGATACAAAGATTATCGGAAAATGTTGGAAGAAATGGATAAAGAAATAGACGCTGTCATAATTTCCACTCCCGACCATATACATGCACCGGCAGCATACATGGCTATGATGATGGGTAAACATGTCCGTGTGCAAAAGCCATTGACACATACTATTGCCGAAGCCCGTTTATTAACTAAAATTGCGAAAGAAACAGGCGTAATCACACAAATGGGAAATCAGGGACATGCAGGCGATGGAGTTCGTGAATTATGCGAAATGATTTGGGCAGGTGCTATAGGTGATGTAAAAGAAGCACATATATGGACAAATCGTCCCATCTGGCCTCAAGGTATTGAAAAGCCTTTGCCCAAACGAGATATTCCTCCTACAATGGATTGGAATTTGTGGATAGGACCCGCTCCTATGAGAGATTATAATCCGGGTTATGCTCCGTTCAAATGGAGAGGCTGGTGGGATTTTGGATGTGGTGCTATTGGAGATATGGCTTGTCATATTATGGACCCTGCATTCTGGGCATTGAAATTGTACGAAGCACCTAAATATACAGTAGAAGTCCTACAACAGGAAGGAATGAACAAGCAAACAGCCCCGAAGAAATCCATTATAAAATATCAATTCCCTGCTCGTGGGAATATGCCGCCTGTAGATGTATATTGGTATGATGGTGGTCTTTTACCCAAACGACCAGAAGGTATACCTGCAGATGAAAAATTAGGTGATGGCGATAATGGTTCCTTGTTTGTTGGGACCAATGGTTATCTTACTTCAGGTTGCTACGGAGGTGAATCCAGGTTAGTTCCTGCAGAAAAGATGAAAGATTATAAGAGACCCGAGCCTACCATTCCGCGAATCCCTGAAGAAAATCCGTTTAAGAACTGGATAGAAAGTATCAAAGCAAACCAGAAAGCCTGTTCCGACTTTGAATATGCAGGACCTCTGACAGAAGTTGCTAACATGGGTAATGTGGCACTCTGGGCGGGTGAAAAAATTGAATTTGATGTTGCTTCCATGAAGATTACAAATGTCAAGAAAGCCAATAAGTACTTAACAAAAGAATATCGTAAAGGTTGGGAATTACCTTTATAAATCCCTTAGAAATTAATTTCTAATTTCGTATCGCAAGTTAAAAGCCTTGTAAGACCCATCTTACAAGGCTTTTTTGTTTCATACTCCAATTTCCCAATCGAATAAAATTTTATTTTTTTAGGCATTTTATCTTTTACAATGAAACATCCTGTAACAGCGGCAATTTCATCTTCCCATATAAGGGTTATATAGTCATAAACAGGGATATTCCATAAGTTGAAACCATTAAGTTTTTGAGGATGACTTCTTTTTATTGTAGATAATACCCTGTTCAAAACTTTTTTTTGATTTTCTAAAGGAGATTGCAATTTGCACAAGGATTCATATATTGCCCAGAGGAATAATAATACAGAGGGGTTTATATCCGGGTAGTTTAATAACATCTTTTCATTTAAGAATCGTTTTATTTTTTCTGTCTTTCTTTTAGAGTTCTCTATATCAATTCCTATCGGAGATGCTGAATACAATGCCAACATCATCCATTTATCTGTGTGACTGATAGAAAGATAAACTGTTTGTGTCGGAGAAGGAAAATAATTATTTATTAATATTTCTTCTTTTCTTTTTATGGAATTATAGTATTGTATATTTACATTATTTGTCTGCATAATATATAGGAACAGAAATCTGCTTAATAGTAATTCTTTTCTTCGTTTTTGCGATTGGCACCTAGAAATATATTCAAAAAATTCAGATGTAAAAACTGGGTTGTTCTGAAAAAAAATAGACAAATCCTGTTCTGGTAATAAGTCCATAGGGATAAACAAAACGGAGATATTTTCATCCAATAAAAAATGCGGCATAAGGAAAAGTTTTATTTCTTCCTCTCGTATATATGCAGTGCTCTACCAGAAGGTAAAATGTATTGTTTATAAACATAGTTTTCTCGGAACTCTGCTTCTCCAGCCATTTCACGGTCGCTTACAAATCGGGGCTCTTTATTCCCCGTAGCAGAACCGAACATAATATAATCGGGTTTTCTTGAAAGAACATATTTCCCATCCCCTTTTTCATGTCCAGCAAAACCTTTCCCCAATGTTTTTACCTCTCTATGTGCTATATGTTCATCATTAAGACCTAACATGTCAATTGTTTTTAAACGGGAATAATAAGCAACGCTACCTGCTGTATTTGTGGCAAGCAGGGAATTCGGAGGGACATTCTCACGAAGCCACAGCCCGGATTCCTTTCCTCTCTCAGCGACTACATCAGCCACAATTCTTTCATAAAGGTAGGGGTCATTCTTTAATTGCCACAAATTAAAACACACAATAATAAGCACCAACAATAAACTACGGAGGTAAGATACACCGGGGAGGAATAGGGAATATACACTTGCGGCAACTAACAATGGGGTTATGGGAGTATAAAAACGATGTGCTGGCATACAATCCCCCCCTACAGATATAACATAGAGCATATTCAAAAGGACTGCTAAACTCATCGAAAAAACGACATAACCTCTATTCCCCAATGTTTTTAGAGGAAATATTTGAAGCATGATAAAGGGAGCCCAGATAAGAGAAGTGCCTTTCAGGAAATAGAAAGCATAAGTCAATCCCCTTTTAATTTGCTCTTTCGATGAACCTACTTTCACATAAAAGGTATTGGGTAGTAGCCATCCATAATAGTTATACCGCCAGATAAAATACGGAATAAATATAAGCGAAAAGCCTAATATAATAAACACAGGATTCAGATATTGCCTTTCTTTCAAAGCATGGAGTAACGAACAAAAGACGAGAACGGGAAGAATTATTCCTGCATCGGGTCGAGACATCACAGCAAGAGCTATTACAATTCCAACAATAAAATAGCCTGATAATGATACTGTATTTCGTGAAATAAAAGCACCAAATAATAATACTGACAGAAAAATTAAAAACGCCGTCATACTTGTTTCCATACCACTCATAGCCCAGGAAGTAAAAGCACCCATTGAACCTAAAACTAAAACACCTGCGACAGAAACCATCCAATGGGTGCACTTAATAATTTTATGGACACGGGACATTAAAAATATGGTAATAAATGTAAATAGAACGCCGAGAATTTTTGAGGTTATAGGTAGGTCTAAACCTATTTTATGTAGTCCCGCTAACAATACAACCCACAAAAAACAGGTATAACCCTCTACATATTCGCCTTCATTGTAAACAATACCTTTCCCTTCTGAAAAATTTTCTGCATATCGAAATGCAATATATGCATCATCTAATGTCCATGGCTGCAAATAATAGTTATACAAAGCCACTATTATTAATGAAATACCCAGAGATAAGAGGACAATTAGTTCAGCATATCGGGAAATCTCAAAATTTTTCATCTTCTCTATTATCTTAATAAAAGGCAAACCTTCGTATGAATTCATAAATCAACCTCTACTTAATTTTATTGTCCACCATATACTATACAAGAAGTAGTAAATAACATATATTAAGGATAAATAAATATAAATATGATGATTGGGATAATTATAGAGAGATAATACGATAAGAAATGCCCAAATTGAAACTAAAATGAGATTTAATAAACGGTATTGAACGGCTCTGCTGGGATACAGATAGCGAATGGGAATAAATACCAATATAGTAAACAACAAAATTATTATAAAATTGATTTTTTCCGGGAAATCTAAAAGAAATATATAAAGCACTACAATATTCCAATAAGAAGGAAAACCTTTGAACCAGTGGTCTTCTGTTTTTGCATCGGATTGGCAAAATTGATAGGCAGAGGAAAGGGTTATTAAAATTGATGACAATAAATTTAATTTATAAGGAACACTGTGGGTCTCATATAGGAAACTGGCAGGTACTATCACATAAGTAAAATAGTCAACAATATTATCTAATAAAGCACCATCAAAATTAGGCAGGACATCTTTCACTTTAAATGCACGCGCCAGGATACCATCTACAGAGTCTATAAAAACAGACACAGCCATCCATGTAAATGCTAATAGCCATTGGTGTCTGCCGATAGCAATAATTGCCAAAAAGCCAAAAACGGCACCCATCGCAGTAAATAAATGTATAGACCATGCCAAAGCATATTGAATGTAGGAATACTCTTTATTGTTTGTCATATTAAATCAATCTATTTATTCTTATGCCCTCAATCTTTTTCATTATCATGTAATAATTTTACCCTTTTGCGAAGGTAATAAAAAAGCAACAGTTCGGCAAGTATAACAAAAATCACAAGAAATGTTATATATTTGTAAGATACTGTTACCCCATATTTATCCACTAAAAAACCGAAAACAAGACTTCCCACGACACCCCCTAATCCTACGAGACCTTCATTAATGGAAGCCCTGCCATGGCGAAGAACAGGGTTGTTGACACTATAATAGGTGCTGGCAAAAAAGGTTAACCCGTGGTTCGCACCGATTACAGCAAAAGATAAACATATTAAAAGGATACTTTTTGTTTCGGATAAAAGGAAAAATGTAATGGCACATATCCCTTGAGAAATAATAAGTAAAGAAATACGATGTTTCCAGAAATATGTCCACGCAAATAGTAAAAAAACACCGGCAGTGGTAAAAGCCATCATTGCGGAAGGCCAGGAAAATTTCGTTGCTGGGTCTCCTGTTAGGATTGAACTAACTGTATCTTCAAATAAAAATCGAAGTTCATTATTTGAGACTAATTTTTTTAGATGTTCAGCATAAGTAGAACGAGGAATAATTGACATTAAGTTTGCAAGAAAAACCCCTATCCAAAAAGGATATAAAAATAAATTATTTGTTTCATCTCCATTGCAATTATTCTCCGAATTCTGTGGGGGATTGTTTTCCAGATTATAATGATTGTTTTCGTTTTGTATAAACAAGAGAAAAATAAAAGAAAGGACACTTATAAAAAATATCAGGATGTAGGGTAATCTAAAATCAATATCATAAAGAGGTCCTGCAACCAATGGACTAATTGTAAAACCTAAACTCCAGGCAATATTAAAAAAGGCAAGATTCCGCTGTCTCTTGGCTTCATTTGTTTCCGTCCCTACCCACGCATAGAAGGCAGGCCAGGAAATAGCCATACCTATAAAGGCTATTGCGGATAGTAGATAAAAGGCGTATTTAAAGGGGAAGAAAGGATATAAAGGATAGGAAAAAGTAAAAATAATAACTCCCCATCTTGCCCATGATAATATGTTTTTTGATTTTCCCACAACTCTCGACATTATAAGACAGGTGATTGTATAAGTTGCCATTTGTATAGCAAAGACATTTCCAGAAATAGCCGTATTGCCATTGGGAACATGGTCAAGGATGAGGAAAGGCAATGCTACGACACCTGCCATAATGGCAAAATCTACCCAAAAGCCAACCTGGCATAGTAAAAAGAAGGATATAATTCTTTTATGAAACATACAACTCTATTTCTTTATGTTTTGTGGGGCATTATAGGATTAGATAAATGAATGAATTATCGTTTATATGAAAGGAAAACCGCAAATTTTAAAAATTATGATTTTATCCAATTGTTTTATGGAACCGAAATGAGGCAATAAAGAGGATAATTATACCCATAGCACCAAGAACGGCTCCATTATGCCACAAATCCCAGAAACCTGCACCACGAAGAATAATTCCACGCAGTATCCGAATAAAATAGGTAGCGGGAACAATCTGTCCAAACCAATAAATAATTTTGGGCATAGTTTCTTGTGGGAACATAAAGCCGGACAGAAGGAAGGTAGGTAATAATATTAGAAAGGAAATTTGTAATGCTTGAATTTGATTCTGGGCAAAAGTAGAAACCAATAGTCCCATACCTAATGTAGTAAAAAGAAATATTCCTGCGAAAAAAGCAAGAAGAAGAACACTCCCTGCAATAGGAACCTGGAACAAAAACCGCATTAGAAATAAAACAGAGGCTGTTTCACATATTCCCACTCCTAAGAAGGGAATTAATTTGCCCAACATCAGTCCAAAGCGTGATACGGGCGTAACTACTAATTGTTCTAATGTCCTCTGTTCCTTTTCTCTGACAATAGCAAAAGATGTTAGTAGCATTATTACTACTTGAAGGATAACGCCACATAAGCCGGGAATCATAAAATTTGCTGTTCGCATATCGGGATTAAACAATACACGAGGACGTACATCAATAGGAAACTGAGAGGGCAAGGATTTTGTTTTGTTTAACACTTTTATTGAAGCCCTCAATCCGATGGCATTGCTCACATTCAATGCCTGCATTGCTACTGTAGAATCACTACCATCAATGAGGATTTGCACACTTACATGTTCATTTTTCAACACACGGTCTGTGTAGTAGGGAGGAATGTGAATCCCGACACGCACATCTCCACTACGCATAGCCGAAGAAATTTCTTCCTCATTATTAAAAATCTTAACTACATCAAAATAGCCTGAATTAATAAACTGGTCAACTAAATTTCTACTTTCTATTTTTTTATCTTGATTTAATAACCCTGTTCGAATATTCTTTATATCCAAATTGACCGCAAATCCAAAAAAAATAAGTTCAAGACTCGGAATAACTAACATTAAGAAAAGACTTCGTGGGTCTCTAACAATGTGCCGTGTTTCCTTATAAACAATTGCAAAAAGTCCTTGAAACATATATTTACTTTCCAAAAGAACGAGTTAAAGTCACAAAAACATCTTCGAGTGTCGGTGGAACTAATCGCAAACTATGAATATGAAATCCTTTTTTCTGGATAGATTGCTGAAGTTCTTCTTCACTTCCCTGTTGGATGAGAATATGAATAACATCAGAAAACATAGTGGCATCCCTTACAAAAGGCATTTTTAACAATTCACGCATGGCTTCTGTAAGTCGGTCTATTCTAAGTTCATAACGAATAAATCCCTCAGGTGTTACTTGAGGCATCTTTTTTAATTCTTCAGGAGAACCATAAGCAATGAGTTTTGAAAAATAGATATATCCCAGATGGGAACATCGTTCCGCTTCATCCATATAATGCGTGGTAACAAAAAAGGTTGTTCCGCGTGCTGAAAGATCAAACAAAAGGTTCCATAGGTCACGACGGGCAACGGGGTCAATTCCTGCCGTAGGCTCATCTAAAAACAATAATTTGGGATTATGAACCAATGAACAGGCAAGGGCAAGTCTTTGTTTCCATCCTCCAGATAAAGAACCCGATAATTGGTTTAGATAAGGCTTTATCTCTACAATATTAATTACTTCATCAATTCGTTCTTTTCTTTGTTTTCGGGGGATTCCATAAATTCTTGCATAGAAAGTAATATTTTCAAGGACGGTAAGGTCAGAGTATAAACTAAATTGTTGTGACATATAACCTATAGACTTTTTTACCTCTTCGCTTTCCCTTACAACATCATATCCCAAAACCTTTGCTTCGCCAGAGGTAGGACGAAGAATTCCGCATAACATACGAATTAGGGTTGTTTTTCCGGAACCATTTGGACCTAAAAAACCAAATATATCTCTTTTGCGAACGGTTAATGAAACACGGTCTACAGCAGTGTAAGAACCAAATTTTCGGGATAATTCATTAACCTCAATTACCGCAGGATTAACCTGTTGAGAAATATGGTTACCTTCTACCTGTGACAAATTTATGCTCATCGTATCAACGGACTTTCACAATAGCAGTCATTCCTGCACGAAGTTTACCACCGTGTGAGTTTAAAGATAATTTTACAGCAAACACCTGTTGTATTCTCTCTTCCTGTGTTTGCAAATTTCGTGGAGTAAATTCACCTTCGGAAGCAATATAGATAATTCTCCCTGAAAATGTTTCGTTTTTGTGAGCATCTGTATGGAAACTTAATGTTTGTCCTATGGAAATATGACCCAATATATAAGCAGGGACATAAATAATCATTTCCAAATCGTCCGGGTTTACAATACGGATACAGGGACCCGGTGGAACTATATCTCCTTTGCGAACGGATATAGATTCTACAATCCCATCAATAGGTGATTTTACAGTGCATTCTTTCAGAATAGTTTCTGCTCGCGATAATTCGGCTCGAGCTGATTCTAAAGCCGATTCCGCAGAACGAATATCTTCAATTCGTGGTCCTCTTTTTATTTCGTCAAACATAGCGACAGACCGTTCCCAATTGGCTTTTGCAGCCTCTATTTCTTCATCACGGGCACCTTTTTGTAGTTGCTTATGTCTCTCCTCGGCTACACGATATTCTGCTTTAGCCTTTTCAAAAAGGATTTTTGCCTGTTCCCATTCTTTCTTAGAAACGGCTCCTTCGTTAAATAGGCGTTCGGCTCTTTCATAATCATGTTTGGCAATTTCGAATGTAGATTTTGCGGATTCGAAGGTAGCCTTTGCAGATTGTTTATCTTCTTCTCTTGCACCTGCAAGAAGGAGCCGATATTGTGCTTCTGCTGTTTTTACGGCATTTTCTGCCTGACGGAGTTCTTCCTCTGTAGCACCTTTTTTTAATTTCTCTACCAAAGATTCGGCACGCTTAACTCCAGCAAGAGCAGATTGATACATTGACTCCTGTTGAGCACAATCAAACTGAATCAAAGTAGTGTCTTTTTTTACGACATCCCCTTCCTTAACAAAAACATCAATAACACGACCTCCAATTGTTGAGCCTGGAGTATGGACTTTACATTCAATTTGTCCTGAAACTAAAAAGGAAGTTTTTTCTTCTTTATTGCATGAACAGAATGCAATAAAAATAATTAAAAGTATTACACCAACACTATTGCAAAAAATCTTATATTTCATTTTCTTGTCAAAATATATTTTGTAAATATTAGTTTTTTATTTTTGTCATTAAATATTCAAGGAGAAAATAATAACTTACTTAAAATAATAAATACAAAATAAAGAGGAGTTGTAGAGATAAGTTATTTTTTAATTTCGACAAGACCGAAAGTCATTGATGCTTCTGCAACAACTTGATTTTCTACAGAAGCAACTACTTTCGCTTTAAATAAATCATTTTTGTAATACAACATCTCTGCTTCTACCACAAGTTGGTCTCCAGGAACAACCAATCGTCTTAAAGAAGCATTTTCTATCCCGATGAAATACGCTTGATAAAGTGGGGGTTCTCCATTTTCACGGAATATGAGGACAGAAGAGACCTGTGCCATGGCTTCAAGGATTAAAACACTGGGCATTACTGGAACATCAGGCCAGTGTCCCTGGAAGAAAGGTTCATTTACAGTTACATTTTTTATGCCTACTACTTTTTTCATAGAGGTGAATTCAATAATTCTATCAACAAGGAGAAACGGATAGCGATGGGGCAATATCCTTAATATTTTGTTTACATCCAAAACAGGGATTTGTCGGTGTGCTGTTGGTCTTGGGTCATGAACTGCATAAATGCCATACCCGTTCAAATATACCTTTTTAATTTGTTTGGTAAACATGACATTTTTTTCGTGTCCGGATTTGACCCCAATAATATGTCCAATTAGAGGTCTGCCTAAAAGGTAAGTATCTCCAAGCAAATCAAGGATTTTATGACGAACAAACTCATCCGGGAAACGAAGTCCATCATTGAGAATTTCTTCATCACCAATAACTACGGCACTTTCTAAACTACCACCCATAATCAATCCCTGTTCTTTTAACATTTTTACTTCTTTTAAGAAGCAAAAAGTTCGGGCAGGGGCTATTTGTTTCATAAAAGTCTCTTCGTTGACAGGGAAACTTGCATATTGAGTTCCGATGGCTACATGGTCATACGCAATGGTCATTGTTACTCGCAATTCATCTGACGGAAGAATATTTAATGTGACTTCATCCTGTCGATAGTAAACAGGTCTATCCACGACCAAAGATCTCTTCGGTTCTTCTTGTTCGGTAATTCCTGCTTTTAAAAGGCAATTCATTACAGGGAGGGCACTCCCATCTCCATTAGGTATTTCTTCATTATCAAGTTCTATATACAGATTGTCAATTCCTAAACCTGCCATAGCCGCTAAGCCATGTTCAACAGTGCGAACTTTAGCACTACCTATACCTATAGTTGTGCCTCGTGAAACATCAATGACATGATCAATATCGGCAGGAATAGCCGGTTTACCCGCCATATCTGTTCGTATAAAGATTATACCTGTATCGGGAGGTGCGGGTTTGAATGTTACTGTAGTTAAACTTCCACTATGTAATCCAACTCCTGAAAAGGATACTTCTTTGCTAATTGTTCTTTGGTTTTTCATACGCAATCATTCTCTATTTTTTGAATTTTCATTTCAAGGTCTTTAACTCTTTTAAGTAGTTCCGGGACATATTGCTGAGCAACCAATATTCTCTTAGCTCGAGAATGCTCTACCGCGGGAAATCCCGAAACAATGGCATCTTTTTCTACGGATTTTGCTACACCTGACCATGCACCAATGGTAACATTATCGCCAATTGTGATATGTCCGTTAATACCGGCTCCAGCACCGATACGGACGCAATTGCCTATAACTGCGCTTCCAGCAATACCCGTAGTCGCCGCAATAGCACAATTATCTCCAATTTTAACATTATGTCCTATCTGGACTAAATTATCAATTTTGGTTCCTGAACCTATTCTCGTTTCTCCAAAGGTTGCTCTATCAATACAGGTATTACTCCCAATTTCTACATTATCACCAATAATTACTCGTCCTATCTGTGGAACTTTAATCCATTCCTTACCATCGAATACAAAACCAAATCCGTCAGTTCCGATACAAACTCCGGAATGTATAATACATTGAGAACCTATTATGGTATTTTCCCGAATAGTTACATTGGGGAAAATACAGGTGCTCTCGCCTATCTGGCAATTATCCCCAATATATACATTGGGGAAGATTATAGTGTTTTTTCCTATTTGTGTGTTCTTTCCAATAAACACATACGGACCTATTGCAATGCCTTCTTCTAATTGGACATTATCTTCAAGAATAGCTGTGGAATGGATCCCCTTAGGAATAGAGGGTTGAGAAAATCCGAATTTTTGTAATATTTGAATAAAAGCAATTTCTGGATTTTTTACAATAATGCACACAATTTTTTCAGGCAGGGGTACCGTTGGTTCTTCTGCTATAAGAACTGCTGAGGCATGTGTTTGTGAAAGGTAGGCTTCATATTTTTTATCACGAATAAAGATTAAATCACCTTCTCGAGCATTCTCAATGCTATTAAGCCCGGTTATTAAAGTATCTTCCTCCCCCCTAATAATTTTGCCATCTACCCATTGTGCTATTTGTATTGCTTTTATTTGCATCTGTTTTCAAATATTCAAATATGATTATAGTATTGGACAATTCTACAGAAGTTATTTTTTAGGTTTCGGTGTAACGGTTACGGAAGAATTAGAATTTAAATGTGTTAGAACTTTAGAAGTAATATCCATAGTTGGACTATGAAATAATAAACTGCTTTTCAGGGACTTACCTGCATTAAAAACAAGGTGGTAATTATCGGAAGTTGCTATTACATTTATTGCATTCTGAATATCATCCAGACATTCACGAATAATCCTTTCTTCCTTACTATCAATGGTTTTTTGCCGTTTTTCGAGTTCAGCCCGATATGCTGCGGCTTCTTGCTCTATCTTCATTTTCAAATCGAGTTTTTCTTCATCACTCATAGTGGCTTTACCGGATTCGAGTTTTTTACGGTCTTCTTCAATTCGATTCATTAAATTATCGAGGTCTTTTTGTTGGGCATCTACTTCTTTTTGAAGTTCTTCGTATTTTTGTTTCCTTTTGTTATATTCCCTCATAACAAGTTCAACATCAACAACAGCAATTCTATAAGATGTTCCTGTATCGGCACTTTTAGCAGGTTCTTGTGCTGTTACATACTTTAATGGAATTAAAATACAACTTAAAACAAATAATGAAATGAAAAAATATCTCCCTTTCACAACTTTTCCTTTCTTTTTATAGGGTTAATTAACAAATCAATATAATTAACGAAAGTATATCACATTTTTATTTTAAATTTCATTATCTCCTGACAGAAAAACCGAACTTTTAACTATATTATAAATTAAAATTGTAAACCTGTGGTCAAGTGCAATTTACCGCTTCCCTGGTCTTCATCCGGATTAAGCGGTATACCGTAATCTATACGAATAGGTCCAAATCTGGGAATTTCAGCACCTAAACCAAGACCTGCACTATATTTCAGGTCTGATAAATCAAGATCGTCTTCATCCTTCCAAACACCACCCATATCAACAAAGGAATAAATACGAATCATATTTGTTAATTTATACTTCAATTCCAAATTATTCACCAGACGGAGATTCCCGCCTTCTGCAATCCAATCTCCAAACCAGCCATATTCACGAATCTTGGGACCTATATCGCGATAGTCATAACCACGGACTGTCGTAGTTCCACCTGCGTAGAATCTATAAATCAATGGGATATAATCTGAATCTCCATATTCCGTCATCCAGCCTTCACGGGTTCTTAACATTAAGACCCATTTTTGATTTTTGTCTAACGCCTTAAACCATGATAAATCGAATTGTAATTTAACAAAATTATTGTCTCCTCCGAGCCCAGCAAGTTCTGAACTCAAAATGGCATTGATTCCCCGAGATGGGTCTCTGGGGCGGTCTAAAGTATTTCTTTCAAGACTCAACACGGTACTAACCGTAGTTGAATTTTCAGTTTGTCGGCGAATTTCTCTATTAATAAACCACGGCAAATCACTAACATCTACATCTTCTACACGGAATGATAAACGAGCGGTATTATACAATGAGAGAGCCTTCCCAAATCGTATTTGTCCACCTGCCTGATTTTCGCGATAATCAGCACCACCCCTGACCCAATAGGATTCATTATAGAGGTCTACACCCAAAGATATGGGATAACCTAAAACTTCTGGGTCTGTAAAACTTATATTATAACGGTCCCTTCGATCTCCGAGGTGAACACGAGCAGAAAATTGCTGTCCTCCACCAGAAAAGCGAGGCCAGTTTGTAATGTCAAAGTTCCTCAAACGAAGTTGAGCAAATCCACCGATACCTTCATCTGTGCTATACCCTGCTCCGAATAAAAATGTGTTGGTCTTACCTTCTTCTACATCTACAAGTAAATTGGAATATCTCGGGTCAACATCATCATCTGTAAGTGTAATACGAACTTTATCAAAATAATCTGTATTTTCAAGCCTTAACCGACTGGATTCTATAGAGGAACCATCATATCTTTCACCGGGTTTTATTAACATTTGACTGCGAATTACATCATCTTGAGTAACATCGTTACCGGTAATATCTATTTGTTTAATGTATTTCAATTCTCCTTCAGATACATTATAAGCGATATTTGTTGTTTTATTTTGTTCATCTTTTGATACTTGTGGTGTAACTGTCGCATCTACATAACCACTATCGCGATATTTGATTTCTAACTTCTGGGCATCTTTGGCAACCTGTCCTTTGTTGTGAATATCTTCGGGCTTTACTTTTATTTCTTTTTCAAATTCATCATTGTCAAATACATTATTATTTGCATACTGAATTGACTTAACTTTGTATTGTTCGCCCTCTTCTACAAACAACTTTATTTTTAGTCTTTTGCCCCCATCTGTATAAAGAACATCTGTATGAATTACTTTTGCATCTAAATATCCATTATCTCCATATTTGTTCACAACATTGTCCAAATCGTTCTCAAACTTTGTTTCATCATACTTTCCACCTAAAAACCACCAAGCAGGTCTTGTTTTCATTGCCTTTTTAATCTGTCGGTCTGATAAAGCATTATTACCTTCGATTTCTATTTCCTTAATACGGGCTTTTTTCCCTTCATCAATAGAATAAATAATTCGGACAAGTCCGGGGTCTATTTTTTCAGTTATGACATCCACTTTTGTATTTGCGTAACCTTTTCCCTGGTACATATTAATGATAGATTTTCTGTCTTCTTCACATAATTCTGGAATAAAAGAAGCCCCTCTTTTCTGTTTCAAGGTAGGTTCTATGGCGCGTGGTTTTATCTTTTTACAACCGATTATTTTAACATCTGCAATTCTTCGTTCTTCTTCAACAACGAATAGAACTTTTACTCCATTTCCCTCGGGAGTAACCTCGGCATCAACTTTTACAAAATAACCCAGCCCATAAATTCTTTTTAAATCTCTTGCAATGGAACGAGGATTTAAATTTTGCCCTGTCTTCGTTTCTACCTGTCCTAATACTACTTGTTCATTAATTTTTTCCAATCCTTTTACCTGAACAGAAACTACTTCCTTTCCGGCATATTCCTCTATTTGAGCCATAACATTACCGCAAAATAGAAGAATAGCGAAAAAACAGCCCACATACATGTATCTTGTTTTAAACATTTAACAAATCCCTTTATTAGTTTGTTAAGTTATTTTCAATGCTTTGCCTACAGTAAGCCCTAATTAGTAATTAATTTTACTGTATTATTATCGTTTTTTTGTAACTGATTTTCAAATTCGTTTTCTTTCTGGGTAAATTCTAATTTTTTATTATCCTCAGAAACTTTAATTAGTACCGTGTTTCCTTCTTTAATATCACCCGTAAGTATCTTCTCAGCAAGGGGGTCTTCTATATTCTGTTGAATAGCCCGTCTTAAAGGTCGAGCACCATATTCTTCACTACTACCAATTTTCACAAGGAACTTTTTCGCTTCGGGTGTAATTTCTAATTTTACTTGTTTCTCGCTTAATTTTTTAGCAACCTCAGCAATTTGTATATCTACAATTTTTTCTAATTCTTCTTGAGTAAGCCTATGAAAGACTAAAATTTCATCTAATCTGTTCAAGAATTCGGGATTAAAAGTTTTTCGAACTTCTTCCATAACACGGTCACGCATTTTTTCATATTCTTCTTCCACAGAATCTTTCTGAAATCCCAATGAGGTTGATTTCCCTATTTTACGGGCTCCGATATTGGAAGTCAATACTATAACTGTGTTTTTAAAATCTACTTTTCTTCCACTCCCATCCGTCATTTGTCCTTCTTCAAGAATCTGAAGTAGTGCATTAAATATGTCCGGATGTGCTTTT
>AWNW01000009.1 GCA_000493945.1 Candidatus Hydrogenedens terephthalaticus JGI OTU-1 | reverse complement strand
TTTTTTAACAATTTGGGCTCGTGTTGTGCCATCTATATGCACGACCGCTTCATGTTGTTCTTTCATTTTTTGCGTACTTTGAAAACAGCATGTCATAAATTCAGCTGCATGCCGTGCCTTTTCATATCCTACCAAAAATTGTTCCGCATCCTCATCTAAAAGAGCAGGAGCAAAGGGCATAAAATCACTTCGTTTCAACATATCGTTTAACTTTTCAGTTATATCCCGCATTGTCGAATCGCATAAAATAGAACGATTTCCCAAAGCACGCGGTCCCCATTCCATTTTATCATAAAATCGTGCAATAATTTTCTTACGATAAATACATTCTGCTATAAATGAAAATATTTGCTGACTATCAAGTTCCTTAAACGGGAGACCACATTTAACTATTGCTGTTTTAATATCGTCATTACTAAAGCAATCTCCCCAGAATGCGTGAGGAAGTGATTTGGGATAGAATTGATATTGCGAGCATATCGCCCCTAAACTCAATCCGCCATCTCCCATATTGGGATATACAAATAATTCTTCGACTTCTTGCAACTCATGTATTCTTTGATTGAGCAACACATTAGCAAAGACACCCCCTGCTACTGTTACTTTCTTAAATCCCGTTTTATTTAGCCAATATTGGATTAAAGAGCAAATTGTCTGTTCTAAGATACTTTGGGACCACGCACATAAATCCTCTCGTGAATACTTACTTAATAATTGTAAAAGCCATCCTCTTAACTTTTTTCCATAAGGTCCTTTGTATAAAAGAATATCTCCGTCCCATGAAAATGGATTTTCATCTTTAATTTTATTTGCATCCCCATGTGCGGAAAGTCCTGTAAGTTTCCCTTCATCTCTACAAGGGACAAAACCTAATACTTCTGTCAGATTTTCAAAGAACAAACCGAAAGAACTCTTAGCAGAGGATTTCCATAATCTCGTTACTGTGTTCCCTTGTCCTTTAGAAACAGTCAAGGATAATCCGTCTCCCATCCCATCTGCAGTAACAATAAGGGCTTCGTCATAACCGGAACAAAAATAACTTCCCCATGCATGTGCTTCGTGATGCTCAATAAAATAAATAGGGATATGTGGGGGAAGAAACGGCAATCGTTTGCGAATTATTTTCCTTAAAATGATAGATAGATTTTTTTTCATCCCTTCTGAAGGATTGATATAGCTGATAGGATTATAGGAAACCGCCCATTCTGTAATGTTATTCCAGTAGGTCTCACTTTTTTGATTTTTTTCTCTTCTTGAAACAAACGCTTTCTTTTGCAAATTAGGAAATAATCGGAAAAATGGGAATGGGGTTACAAATCCCGAAACACATACTCCTTCTATATCTTTCCATGTTAATCCTGTTTGCTTTAAGGCATTTTCCAGAGATAGATATGGAAATCCTCCCTCATTTTTTCGCCGTGTGTATCGCTCCTCATTAGACATAAACAAAATTTGGTCGTCATTACAAATAGTAACACCTGCATCGAAAAAATCTTCGCTAATTCCCAATATTATCATGAACAATCATTCCTTTGAAATAAAAACAATTTATATCCAGAGAGCATTCCAGATTGCAGAAGGATTTAAATTCCATATTAAAGCAAGTTCTACTATCGGTGCACACCAACAGGTAGCACAACCTGTGGGAACAGTTAAATGGGTTATTATGTTCTCAAAATTTTTTCCTGTTTCCGTATCTTTTTTCTGTTTATACAATTCTCGGGTTCCAAACAAATGACAAGAAAGTATTGTCCCATCCGGCTCAATTGTATATGTTAACCTACCGGCACAACACCATATTTTTGTCGGTTTAGGCCAGTTACTTAAATACTCTAAGCCTGCAAACGAATTGCGAACAGGTGCCCCTTGTTTTTTCTCCTTTATTATTTTTTGTATCGCTTTATAATACTCATCTTTATCAGGAGCAATTGGATTGGGTTTCAACGACGAATCCAGATGCAGAGTGGCTGGTTGAAACATTACCTTTGTATGTTCTTCCTGAGCCTTTTGTAAAACAAAATCTATTGTGTTTATGTTTCGTTTTGAAATTACACATAAAAAAGATGTGGATATATTTTTCATTTTGCAATATCTTAAAACTTCAAATAAACGCTTATAAGTACCTTTTCCCCTTATCTCATCATGTATTTCTTCAGGACCATCAAAACTCAAATTAATATGGTCTATATATTTTTCTATCCCGTCATATTTTTCTATATTAACACCTGTAGAACTTAAAAACACATTGAATCCTAACGATTTTGCATGTTCCAGAATTTTCATTATATCCTTTTTAATTAAAGGCTCTCCTCCACCAAATGTAATCCATCTCACCCCTGTTTTATATAAAATCGCCAATCGTTCTAATATTTCATTTGTATCCAATTCATTCACAGATACCTCTCTCGAACCACAATAAAGACATTGATAAGGACATCGAAAAGTTATGTTCCATTCCACAAACAAGGGTGAATTTATTCCTAAAACTTTCGTTTTAACCCATGATTTTAATATTGTAGGGATAGTTTTTATTTTCTTCATTGAATACTATTTCCCAAATCAATCTTTTTATACAACTTTAATCGAAATAATGCTAACCAACCTACAGGAATCCATATCCAGAATGTAATTATACGAAACAGTCCTATTACAAGGATTATTTCTGGCAATTGAACCTGGAGCCAGTGTAGGGAAATACTCATCGTTGTTTCAACAATCCCAATCCCTCCCGGAATACCACTACATATTGCAAGTAGAAGATTCCCTAATACAATAATTTCTGCTTGACTTAAATATATACCTGATTTTCTGCCACCTAATAATAGGTAAAAGATAAAACCATTTATAGCCCATCCTATTGAACAACCTACGCAAAATGTCATAAGAAATAGAGGATGAATTAAATCATCATTCAATAATATTTTAAATTTCAATAACAAAGGTTTTAACACTCTAAGTACAAACGGAAACATAATCAAAGACAATAACGAAAAAATTATTGGTAATAGCAAGGTGTCCGCATAAAATCCCAAAGATATAATTGTTACTAAAAATGCCCCTTCAAAGACACACAATAAAAATAAAAATTCTAATGACATTGCTTTTGAAAGTGACACATCTGTTGTTTTCGTAATTACATAACCTCTCAACGCCCTTCCTAACTGTACTGGCAATACGATTCCTGCTCCTGCAGTAAGGTAAATCCAAACAGATTTTATTACAGGAACATTCGTAGAATATTTTTTAAGCATACATCTCCATAAATAGTAATCCAACATCCAGTCTAATAATCGCAAAGCACATGCAAACAAAAACAATCCCCATCTATTTATAATTAAATTCTTTATATCGGCAAGATTCTCTTCTCTTATCTGGTAGACTCCAAAACAAGTTACTATTATTAGAAGAATAAAACCGAATATATGTAGTAAATTTAATATTTTGTCTTTATTTTTTATAAAATTAAACATTGATTAAATTATCTTTAAATTAGGATTGTATATGATACCACGAAGATGGATACATATTTTACCCTCTGAATATAACGAAGTTCTAAATCCTTCCCCCGAATTATTATCGAACTACAATATTGTTTCTCATTGGGAAAAAGAGTTCGGTGATTTTATAGGTTCTCCGAATACCGTTGCACTCCCCTCCGGAAGAATTGGACTTAAACTTATTTTACAATATATGAACCTTCAAGAAAATGATGAGGTAATTATTCCTGCCCTAACATTGAAGGCATTGGTAAGTATTATCAAATCATTAGGTCTAAAACCTGTTTGTGCAGATATAGACCCT
Organism: Candidatus Hydrogenedens terephthalaticus JGI OTU-1; assembly: GCA_000493945.1. Taxonomy (GTDB): domain Bacteria; phylum Hydrogenedentota; class Hydrogenedentia; order Hydrogenedentales; family Hydrogenedentaceae; genus Hydrogenedens; species Hydrogenedens terephthalaticus. Next base: position 78,312 of record AWNW01000009.1, on the reverse strand, counting down.
AAAACATTAAACATGGACCCAGAATCGGTACGCAATTTAATTACACCCCGAACTAAAGNCATCATCGCATTACATACTTTTGGAAACCCCTGCCTAATTGAAGAAATATGCAAAATAGGGCTGGAAAACAATATCCCTGTTATAGAAGATGCTGCTCATGCCTGTGGGGCTAAGATACAAAAACAATTCGTGGGGACATTTGGATATGCTGGATTTTTCAGTTTTGATGTATCCAAACCTATAAATACATACGGTGGCGGAATGCTTATTAGTGAAGACTCATCACTTATTGATTTCGTTAGAGAATACAACAAAAAATTAATCATAGATACAGTTGAAATAACCAAAAAAGCAAAGTCTATTAAGTTAGAACAGACACTTTATAATCTGAAACTCATGTATCCCATTCTCTTTTTAAGACTGTTCCGATTCTTCTTCAAGTCCTTAGAAGTTGTATATCGTAAAATTCAAAGCGTCCCTCCTGAAAATATACAATTCACACCTCTACAAGCAAAAATAGGTATGGAAAAGTTATCTTTACTAAATTCAAGAATAGAACAAAGAAATGAAGTGGCACAATTATACCGCAAATTATTATCCGACAAAATTCATATTCCTTATGTAAGACCTGAATGTATACCTTCTTATTATATGTTTGTTGTTATTCTTCCAAAAAAATCTCATAAAATCTGCCGTTCCCTTCTTTTTCATGGGATTGATACTGCATTTAAAGAAGAAGTTATAGATGATGTGTCACGGATAATTCAAAAATCACATTGCCCAAATGCCCATAGGGTTTACCCAAATTTACTTGCTTTACCTTTCTATGATGGTATTTCAAAAGATACCATTGAATATGTATGTAATTGCCTAAATAAACTTGTAGAATAAGTAAAAATTACTAATCCGAAAATCCCATTTGTTTAAGTCTTTGTTTTATATCATCATTTTGAGGATTGAGGCCTATAACTTCTGAAAATATCTTATTCGCATTATCCTTATCATTTAATTTAATATATGTCTCCCCTAATTCTATTAATACCTCTGTAATTATATCTATTGGAGCCTCTTTTTCTTTTAGTTTTTTAATAGCCTCTTGGAAAAGCTGTACTGCTTGTTGATAATCGCCTATCTCTTTTTTAAATCCGGCATAGATTGCCCATCCTTCGCCATCACCGGGATAAATCTCTAACGCCGTTTTGTAAGCATTTTCTGCTTCTTCATATCTTTTCTGCTTTCTATATAAATTCCCCAAATTTCTCCACGCAAGAGGAAATCTATATTCTAAATTTACCGCCTCTTTTAAATGTTTTTCTGCTAAATCATATTTATTAACCTGAAACGCATAAAAGCCTAATGCATTATGAAGGTTGTGGTCTTGAGGCTGTTTTTCTATTGCCTTTTCAAAATAAGGGATAACTTTTTCTAATTCTCCTTTTGCATAAAATGCATCAGCAATATTATAAAGAGCATTTATCAGGTCGGGTTTTATAGATAATGATTTTTGATAAAGTTCTATTGCTTTATCAACATCCCCCAATAAAAAAGCATGATACCCCAAATTGTTATATGCCAGTGGGTTTTTTTCATCTACTTCCAGTGCCTTGTTATACATTTCTTCCGCTTCTTTTGTTTTACCCATTCGGTCGTATAAAACCCCCAGGTCATAAGGTATATAAGAATTATTTGGGCTATTTACCATCGCCTTTTGATATAACTCTATTGCTTGTTCGGTATTCCCCTTTTTTTCTGCCAACTGAGCCAGATTATAGTATGCCAATTCATCATTTGGTCTTATTTTTAATGCTTCATAAAATTTATTTTCCGCTTCGTCCCATTTATTTAACTTAACTAATAAACTTCCCCAATTATTCAATACTAATGTAAAATCAGGAACAACCTCTAATGCCTTTTTAAAGTGTTCTATGGCTTCCTCGGGTTTATCTTCCTGAATCAATAGAGCCAATTCTCGATGTGCCCGCGCATCTTTGGGGTTCATTTCTATTGCTTTTTCAAAGTAGGCGATTGCTTCCTCTTTTTCCCCCATTCTTGACAATACCTGACCAACCATATAATAAACATTCTGAGAATTAGGGTCAATATTTAATGCCAACTTTAACTTCTCTAACGATTTTTCATACTCTCCCCTATTAGCATAAATAGCACCCATTTTAGCAATAACATAACAAAATTGGGGATAGGCTTCTAATGCTTTTTCATAGCAGGTAATCGCCTGTTCGTAGTCCTTCTTCAATTCCATAATTTCCCCCAATTCATTCCATGCCCGAGCATCTCGAATATTTAATTCTATCGCCCTTCGGAAATATACCTCTGCTTCATTCATTCTTTCTTGCTTCTTTAAAACACACCCTAAAAGATAAACGCTGTCTTGATACTCTGGATTTAGTTCAATTGCTTTTTTAAAGTTACTCTCTGCCTCTATTAAATTTTCTTTGGCAAAAAGAATCCTTCCCAATTGTTCGTAAGCATAAGCAAAATCAGGTCTGACAGAAACTGCTCGCCGATGATAATCTTCCGCTGCATCCCATTCCCCCTCATCCGCATGAATATTTCCCAACTCACAGAGTGCCCTTGCATCCTTAGGATTCAACTCTACCGCTTTCAACAAAGTATCTCGTGCTTCTTCTACTCGACCCAAATTTCTCAACTCTCGACCTATAAGAAAGTATACATCTTGATATGAAGGGTCTGTTTCCAATGCTTTTCGGTAAAAAGCCAATGCATCTTCAGACCGTCCTTGCGACGAGAGTATTCTGCCATATTTATCTAAAACATAAGTAAAATCGGGGACAATTTGTAAAGCCTTCTCATAATGAGCAAGTGCTTCTTTCCAATTGCCTTGATGTTCTAAAATTTCTCCTATTTCGTTGTGAGAACGGGCATCGTTCGGATTTAATTCAAGAGATTTTTTAAAATACTTCTCTGCATTTACTTCATCTTTTAAGGCAAGATAGGTTTTTCCAAGGTAATAAAACATATCTTGATAATTTGGGTCTAATCGGATACCTTTTTCAAACTGTTCTTTTGCCTCTCGAAAATAACCTGATTTAAATAAATCTTTGCCTAAACGATGATGCATATACGGTAAACTTTTGGGCATGTAAAGAAGTATCTGTGCTTCTTCCAGAGCCTTTTGAACCTCTCCTCTCCTTAAATAAGAATCGGCTCGCTGATAATGCCATCTCGCCAAATCTGGTTCAAAGGGGACCCATCGGACAGAAATTAGGATAAAAGATGTAAGAAGAATTGACAGCCAACGGATTAAAGATAAAGTATTTTTATTTTTAATACACACCCATAAGAAATAAATGAAGTTAGCACCTATTAAAAAGAACAGAGGAAGAACGGGAACCCGCGCTCTCCCATTCACAAAAAACATCAAAAAACTGCCCAAATAAGTAATAATGAACAAATAAATTAATAATAACAATTCGGTAGAATATGAGCCACTCGAGAAAAAAAGAAATTTAGAAATACTTTCCTTGTTCAACCCAGATTTCATATTAAAAAATAGGAGAAGGGTTCCTGCAATAAAAAGTCCTCCTGCCCATGGAAAAGTAGGGAGATATTTCAACGGAGGGTAATGCTTTATTTCATAATACACAACTTTATTACAAGTAATTTCGATAGGACACCAGAGAAGAATTGCTTTTTTTAATACCTGTATAATCGTTTCCTTAGGATGCGTTTTAATATATTCTATTGCTTTTTGTGTAAATATCTTTGAAGCATCTGCATGTTTCAAATCTTTTATCCCCAATTCTTTCCCTAATCCTTTCACTACATTTACATAATCACGGGCAGTCCAGTTCCCTGTTCCCTCCAATTTCTGCAAATATTGGTTCCATGGTGTTGTCCCATCGGCTTCCGGGTTATTACCTATAAAAAGATTTTCGCCAAAATATGTAGAAATAAGTACCCACTCTCCTGAAGCAATATAGTTGCGAAGTGTTATAGGTATAATGGGAACAAAAGTAAAAATGAAAAGAACAATCCACGATGGAATAAACGAAAAATATTTTCTTTCTTTAAATGTAATCCATGCCATCCACAAGGCTATAAAAGGTCCAAAGGATAAAATATTAGGTCTCATACTTGCATAAGCACCAATAGATAGCCCTAAGGGAATACACCAGTACCATTTTTTATGGATGCTCCAACGATACAAAATATAAAAGATAAAAACAACCAAAAAAACGAATAAGGCGGGGTCGTTTACTTCTCCTTCCCAGTATATAAAAACACTATATGTAGCAACTAAAAAACTAAAAATTAGTCCCACAACTTCATTAAATATTGCTCTCCCTAAATAAAATGACAAAAGGACTGTTAATATCCCTGCAATAGCATTAATAATACGAGGAGTTAGGTAACTATCGGAAATAAAACGATAAAGAAAACTTAAAAAATACCCATGTCCCGGTGGACGAAAAAAAGGAGTTGTTTGCATTTCAGGATCGGTTACACCTTCAGGGACACTCCAATCCCCTGTTACAATAGCACGAGCAAAATAATCCTGCACCTCAGGATCCTGTTGAAGGGCTGAATAATCGGGTGCGTATTTATATACTTCATAAATATACCAAACTCTTAAAATAATTGCGATGAGAAGGATTAAAAATAAAACAAACCTGACTTTATTTTCCTTCACACACTTTTCCTTATGTATCTATCCGAGCAAGACAAATATAACAAAAAAATCCAGATAAAATTACAAAGCGTATATAAATGGCGAGATTACTCCGGCATTTCCTGCAAAGATAAATAAGGCAGCCAGTAATAGTAGAGTAATAATAATAGGAGCCAGCCAATATCTCTTTCTAACCTTTAGAAAATCCCAGAACTCCTTAAATAATTCTTTCATGAATAATGCCTCCATAGTCTTATTTAATAACTTATTATACAAAATTTGACTACTTCCATGGGAAAGGAATAAAAAACAGGAAAAATTATTTGTCAATACTTTTCACTTTCATCAAAAAGGGCATAATGAGTTCTTGTATTTTTATTCCTATTTCTTCAACCCTTCTCAAGTATAGATGATAGGCTACTAACGACGGAATTGCGATAATTAATCCAACCACCGTTGTTATAAGTGCTTTGGATATCCCTTGTGCCAACATTTGCGCATTTCCAATTCCACCTATAGTGATTACATTAAATATATCTACCATCCCTAAAACAGTTCCAAGTAAACCCAATAAAGGGCTAATCACAGATATTATTTGTAATACAGTAAGACCGCGTTCTAAATATGCCATTTGAGTTCTACCTAATGTATTAATATGTTCAACGAGGGCATCTTTGGGTTCACTACGCAGATTGATTATTTCATTAACAAGTATCCCGAGAGGTGAAACATTCCGCTGAGAGACAGAACGGATAGTTTCCAGTTCCTTTAACATATTAGGATAAGAAAGTAATTGAGCAAGATTCTCAGGAATATTCTTCTTTATCCTCAATGCAAAAAAACGCTCAAATATTATCGCTAAGGCTATTACAGAGCATATCCCAAGCGGAAGCATAACCCACCCACCTTGATATAACATATTTATCCAATTCATATAAAACTCCTCTTATTACTACAAAAAACTAAATGTCCATCGAATTTGCAAATTTTTATTTCTATATATATCCGAAACCTGAAAAGGAAAAGGCGAAAAGGGTGCCGATTTTTGTAATGATTGTTTACAAATACCTAAAAACAATGGGTCTTCAGGTTCTCCTATTACATCTATTCTAACAATTTTACCCTCTGAATTTATCTCACAGTCAATTACAACTTCCGTAGGCTTTGTTCCTGAATATCGAGTATATAAATAGTGCCGCCAATATCTTTCTACCCTTTTTTGAATTTCCTTTAAATACGGTGCTAATTGGTCTTGAAGTGCTTCGTAAGCAAGTATTCCTTCTTTTTTCACCTGGTTATAAATTTTTCCCTGTGGTTTCTGTAGTTCCTTTCCTGAATATTCGGGTTCTAAAACCTCGTCCGAATTTTGTTTTTCTATTAATTGTTCCTCTTTCATTCTATCCTCTTTTTTTGAAAGTATTGTTTCCTTCTCTTTATGAAGTATTTCCTCAACAGGGAGGTCATTTTTCCTTTTCTCCGTTTCCTTGGGCTGTATTTTAGGTGGTTTCTTAGTCTGGGGAATAACATTAGCAACTTGCATTTTTTCTGTTTTAGAACCCAATGTTTCGATTTTGGAATTTTCAATTAATGGAGGTCCTGGAATATCTCCTTCCTTTTTATCAGGACCGGAAGATATCGAATTCGTTTCTGCAATATTTTCGGTTTTTGAGGGAATTTCATCCGTTGGTTCTACGACTTCCACTAATTTTTTAATTGATTCTTTTTGTTCTTGCTTAATAAATTCTACCCTTATAACTCTTTCTTTTGGAAGATAGGGGGTTAATTTTGAATATGGCGAGGTTTTTATTAAAAGCCCAAGAATAAAACAATGAAATATCAATGAAAACAATAGATAAATAGTCATTGTTTTCGTATAATTTATTTGCTTTCCGTTTGGGCTTGAAAAAAAAATGGTCATTCATTAGAAGTTTGTTACTTTTTGGTTTATTTGCCCAATTTAGTAAAAACAATTTTTTCATTTTCAACAAAATATGAATATGATATATCTAACCACTGAAAAGTCAACAAATCAAGGGCTAATTTAAGTTGCATTTTATTTAAGTAACATGGATTCACAGGCAAATTTTCTGTTCCGGGCATCATTTCAATAGTTAGTCCTGTTTGATTTGCAAGAACTGGAGCCACTTTTGATAATGGCAATGCCCCTTCATAAAAAGGAAGAGATACTTTTCTATCTAACGGAACGGATTTTGGTAAAGAGATGATTACTTCTTTATCCAATAAGGGTTGTTTTGTTTCCCGATTAAAGATTTTACAATCAATAAGTTGGTCAATTCGCATATTTAATGTAGTATAGAAAAATATGAAATCATCGGTTGCACACCATCGAATATTCTGGGGAACGATACGGGCACTTTTTAATATCATTTCCAATGCTATATTTAAAGGCTTTTGAGAAATAACAACCTCCCCTACGGGTAACTCTGCTATGCTATTATCGGCAACAATATTACAACCATAAGTAAAATTCAGGCTATTTAAAACATTAAATAATTTCGTTCCTGCTCCAAATCCTGCGGTTACTGTTATATGTTCATATTTTGAGGGCAATTTATCCGATAAAGACAATCGTGTCAGGTTTTCATATATAGATTGTTCCGTCGGATACAAAAAATAATAGCCATTTACTTCCTGCAAAGACATGCTGGTCGTTTCTGATATTTGCTGAATTAAATTTGCTATTTCCTTTTCAGGCTTATCCATTTGAACCCATCGTGTTTCTGCACCATTAACAACTGAAATGGATATAGGATATTCTCCCCCTAATCTTCTGACAATAACATTTAATAAAGCCGATTCTTTAATGAGGTCAAAAACATTCTCCTTTTGTATAATTTCATTGCTAAAATTATTTTGTTCCTCTTTCGGGGTAGATTTGCAAGATAGGTTTACAAAAATGGGAAGAAGACATAACATAATAAAACATAACGACTTTTTTCGCATAGGTTTTCTCATAAAGTAATACAGCACTTTTTAATTATGTAATTAAAGGTCAAATATCATACAATCTTATATCATATAACGAAAAAAAGTAAAAATTCTTTTCTTATAAAGGCTATGCTTCAGTTATCTGTTTATATTATACTTTGGTGCTTATCTAATGGAGCACAAACTTTTTACGGAGAAATCCCTGAAAATATCCCGACATTTTTAATAAAAATTCAACGAGAACAATCTGAGTTTTACGGGGGCATTATTATTCAGGGACAATGGGTAGATAATGCTTCCCTTCCTGAATTAAAAAGTAAATCGGTTGAAATTGTTATAGATACGCCATGGGAAACACCACAAATTCACCGCCGAGAATTAGGTCATCGAATTGAACTTTCATACGAAGCGCCTGTACTACGCAAAAAAAGACTGGAAGAAGGTTGGAAAAAAGCAGGTTATGTGCTTTTAGATAATCCCCAAGGGAAAAAAGTCCTTAAAGAATCTATTTACAAGCAAGCATTACAGGCAATAGAAATGGCTCAATCTGTTTATCAGCAAAGTCAACCCCCTGAGTTATTATATAGTCCGAGTGGAATAGAACTGGATTCAAACACCAACAGAAATACTTTTATAAAACAGTGGATTTTTCATATTTTAATAGTAGTTTCAGGTGTTTTATGTTTATCTTTTATTATCTGGAAATTTCTGTTAACTCAACACTCATCATGAGATATTAAAATATTCCATACACTAACTCAAATCTAAATCAGCCCTTTAACTTCATAAGCCACAATGAATTGTTCTTTATTTTTTACTTTAAAAGTACCGATAGGAGAGCCTCTAACCCTTCCCTTTAACTCTGCCCATGCTCCACTTCCCACAACAATTGTTCCCGGATTTGCCATATCACATAAACGCTTTGCAGAATTTACCCTATCCCCTACAACAGTATATTCCATTCGCTTCGGAGAGCCAATAAATCCAGCAACTATCTCTCNCGTTTCGATACCAATACCCAACTGAAAAGCAGGTTTTCCTTCAGAAATTCTTAAAACATTCAATTCCTCATTCCTTTTTAATATATCTAATGCAGCACATACTGCAGAATAGGCATCATCACCTGTAGGAATAGGAGCACCGAATATAGCCATAATTTCATCGCCTATGTATTTGTCTAATGTCCCATTCCAGGCAAAAATAATTTCTGTCATTGCTGTAAAATGTTCATTTAACAAAAAAAGTAATTCCTGTGGAGAAAGTTGCTCTGCCATCTGCGATGACCCCCGAATATCACAAAACATTGTAGTAACTTTTTTCTTTTCACCACCCAATTGAATAGCAGAACCTTTACTTATGATTTGCTCCACAACAATGTCAGGGAGAAATCGTCGGAAGTTATCCCTCTTTCTTTCCTCTTCAAGCATCTTCATATTTAATTGAGCATTTTCAATTGCAAGGGCAATTTGATTAGCCATTGAACAGAATAATTCTAAATCTCCCTCGTCAAAAAAAGCCTTTTTTCTAATCGTATCAATATAAATAGAACCTAATATTCTATCTTCAATTCGTAAGGGAACACACATAGCACTTGTTATTTTGCGGGCAATAACACTCTCCCTATTTCCAAACTCCACATCCGCAGAACGGTCCATCATAAGCACAGGTTCACCATCTATAGCAGATTTTCCCGCTATACCCATACTGGGTGAATTCGCTTCTAACCCGGAACCCATTGCCCGTGCAACTTTTGTAACTAAGGTATTTTTATTTTCATCCTTCAAAAGGATAAAACCTCGTTCCGCACCTAAAACTTCTATTACAAGGTCTAATACTTGAGCAAGTTTTGAATCTAAATGATGTGCAGAACCCATAATCTGGGTGGCTTTATATAATGCATCTAACCGACGATAAGCACGACTTAGTTTCTTTATATCAATAGACGGAGTAACTACCTCTTTCGTCTTTTGAAGAGTCGGTTCTGCTTGTTCCATGGATATTTTAAATAAAGTATTTTTGACCTCTTCTATTTCCTCCCGAACATGTGCCATCTGGTCTATATATTTACTTTCATGACTGTCCTTCGCCTGAAAAGTTTTGATTTCCTTTTTAGGAATATCATCTCTAAAAACGATTCTGCATTTACTACCAAGCCATATTTCATCTAAATGTTTGAGTTTATGTTCTACTATTCGTTGGNGATTGACATAGGTCCCATTTAAACTTTTCAAATCAGCAATGATATACGCTCCTTCTTTAATAAATATTTTTGCGTGATGTCGCGATATTTCTTCTGTAGACAAAATCACATCACAGTCATTAGACCTGCCCAGAACTATTTCTTTGTCTTCAATAGGAACCGTCTGTGTAGAAATTCCCTGTTGTTCAATAATCAATAACGGCACAATATACCAACTCCTTTTAATAACATACAGTTATAGAAATTGATATTTAATTTTAATAAAAAAGTTTTTAATTTTTTTACCAATTAAGGGATATAGGGTTCTATAGATATTTTATCTGAAGCAATTCCTTGTAGTTTCATTGTAAACTCCCAGGCTGCTCCTTGATTATATATAGCCATTAACAACACATTATCTTTTTGTAATTTTACAGGGAATTGGTCCTGGTCGGGTGTCATGGTCCTTCCCTCTGCAAATGAGTGAACCAGAGTTCCATTGAGCCACACTTTAACGCCATCGTTGCTTCCCAATAATATCTTTGCATCAATAGGTTCTGGCACGGTAATCTTACATGCAACATACGCTACACATTCTACCTCACCACCGGAAAATTCAGCCAAGTCTGCATAAATTAAGCCATCTCCACGGACTTTTAATGGTAAAATACGCCAATCCTTAACAGAATTCATATCCGTTTCTGGTGGAAAGGAAACTTCGTCAAATAATCTTCTGGCTCCGTAATCTTCCATGCGGTAAGGACCACTTACGCTCCACGAGGCAATATATTCACCTTTATTTTTTAATCCATTTAACAAATACTCTAATTCTTTTGCTTGATTATCTTTTAGGTTTGGAAGCATTTCTTCTAAAATGGATATTGTTTTTGAAGGGTAAGAAAAACTGATATTTTTCGCCACACTAAATCTTGCATTTGCCCAATCCGCTTTTACCGCATCGTTAATTTTCATTCCTTCTATGAAATTCAACACTTCTAATAAACTTAATTTTGCGAGACCACCCAAAATATTTTTTTGGAGTGAAGGATTGTCCCCTGCCATATTCCATAGACCTACATAGTAATCATATTTTTGTCTATCTGTCAGATTTAGGGTTCTCAATATATTTAAAGAACATAAAATTCCAACATTCTTTACTTCTTCATTGGTTTCCTTTGAAATTTCAGATACTATCTTTTGCAAAGTATTCGCATCATCACATTGCCCCATGGATTGCAAGATACTTACCTTTAAGTTAGGTTCGCTCGACCATAAACTTTCAAGCATTGCACATGCTTCCGGGCTTTTTATATTTCCCAATAAAGTTATTAGGGATTTCTTTTGCAAATCATTCTTACATTTTTTCCATTGTTCCGTTATAAGCATTACTTTACGCCCTTCATCTCCTACCCTATCAATAATCAAAGAAATAGCCGGAATATAAGCAGAACTATTTTCTACATCTGCCATAAGTTTGTCAAACAGAAAAGATAAATCTCCTTCATTTCCTAAAACGGCATAATAATTAAGCGCCCCATCAAAAATATCTTTGTCATTCTTTGATATGGCATTCTTAATAATTTCTTTGGCTTCTATTGACCTGCGTTCCGTTAATAAATCAACGGCGAATTTCTTAACCTCAGCATTTCCTTTCTGTACCTTTTCTATCAGGTATTTGTTGGCATGCGGATTATCCAATTTAATTAACGCATCTTTGGCTATTTCTTTAATTTCACGAGGGCTACTTAATACAGTATTCATTAATGGCTCTATGGCACGGTTATCTCCCATGCGACCTAAACATTGAATTGCAGCGATTTTTACTTCTCCATCTGCATTTACCGCAAGGTCTATAACCTGAGAAATAGCACCTGAAATTTTACGGGAAGCAACAACTTCCAATATTCCCAACTGAAGTCTCGGATTTGCTGTTTTTAATGCATCTACACACTTTTCTAAAAGTAATTCGTCGGAGAACGATTTTTCTTTTAATAAATCAATAGCCGTTGAAGAAAGTATTACATCTTCACTACCAACACTTTGCCAGACTTCATTAAAGGCTTCCTTGCCCTTTAACTGAACTAACCCTCTCAATGCATACCCTCTGCTGACAGGTATTACTTTGTCGTTATTAAATATGGACGAATATATTTCCAAAGCCATATCTTTTTCAGACGATTCTTCTGCTAATTGACTTGCAATTTTTAAGAGAGAGGACTGTACATCAATATTTTCCAGCATAGACTTATTTTTTGCCCAATTCCAGAGGATATTCCCTGCTTCTTTACCTCCAATAGAACCTAATGCGATTATTACCGAATTTTGTATTTTCTGTGAGGGATTATCCAGATATTGGGACAATGTTTCAATAGATAAGGCATCCTTCCTTCTTCCCAGAGAGTTGATAATAGCAACTTTGTCATCTTCTGATGTAGATTCTTGTTTCAACACCTGTATCAGAGATTGTGTTGCTTCCTTGCCGGGGATTTGTTCTAAAATTCGACAGGCTATATCAATCGTTTCCTTATCTTTCAATAAAGGTTCAATTCCCGTAACAACAGATGGAGTTGCAATCACAACTAATTGGCGAGCAATAAATCTTTTGCCATCAATAGAGCACTTCGGCAAAATCGCAACGAGTTGTTTTGATAACTGTTCCTGTTTTGCAGGATTATTTTGTGTTGTTTTTATTGCCTCCAGAATAGGCTCTAAAGGTTCACGATTCATCCCAAATTTATAGGTTTGTAAATAATTCAGGGCATCTTTAATGTCTGGAATTTCCTGGGCAAATGTGACAGATACCAAAAATATTAATGTCAGGAATATATTAATTAAAATCCAATTATTTTTCATTTTTTGTCTCCTTTTTTGTTTAACCTAAAGTCCAGGGTGCTCTCATGGAAGGTTGCATCATACGGTTGGCTTCATCATCATTGATAAACATTTCTTTTTCAGGGTCCCAATTTAATTTGCGTCCAAGTCTCATCGCAATATTTGCCATGTGGCACATGGTCGCTGTGTGATAACCCACTTCAACAGGAGCTGTAGGGTCTTTACGAGACTTAACACATTCGATAAAATTCTTATGATGTCCCTTACTTCTGCCCAAATGGATTTCATTAGGACCTATGGTTTCTTGTAGTAATGAAGGAGGATTGGCACGCAGGTCGCCTCCATGAATGTATATAAAAATCCATCCTTTATCACCCTCAAACTTAATTCCGCGAGGACCTACACTCTTTCCTAACAATTCAACTCCGTTAGCATATTCAAATCGGAATTCATAACTCATTGCGGTATTAAACAGTCCTTCTTTTGGGAAAAAGCCTTTTCCTTCCACAGAAATGGGGAAGGTATCATCCGTTCCATTACCTAATTGACCTAAATCAATAATATGTGCACCACGGTCTGTCATTTCCCCGCCACTATAGTCCAAAATATAGCGGAACCAGAAATGGCACCTCTTTTCTGTATAAGGTTCTTTCGGAGCAGGACCTAACCAGAAATCGTAATCAAAACCGGGAGGAATAGGCATTTCAGGTTGGGGAGGAATTGGAGTATGATTATCCACAGGCATGTTTACCCGTATCGTGTGCAATTTTCCTATCCTTCCATTCCTTACTAATTCACATGCATACCGTGCATTATCGCGGGAACGCTCATGACTACCCGTTTGAAATACTCTGCGATATTTACGGACTGCTTCCACTACCGCTTTCCCTTCCGGTATAGAATTTGCCAACGGTTTTTCACAATAGATATCTTTCCCCGCTTTTTCTGCGGCGATGGAAATGATAGGATGCCAATGGTCAGGTGTTGCAATCATCACCGCATCAACATCTTTTCGAGCAATTACATCTCGAAAGTCATGATACACATCACAACCTTTATACTCAGGTATATTTTTCTTTTGAGCATAAAATTCATTTACTATCTTTTGGGCTTCCTGTGCATGATTATCATCCACATCACAAACAGCAACCACTTGCACCTCGGGCAGACTTAAAAAAGCCTTCATGTCATATTTGCCCTGACCTCCAACGCCAATACAGGCAACGGTAATCCGTTCATTAGGCAAAGCAGAAGGTTCGGCTCCCCAAACATAGGAAGGAATAATTGCAGGTGCAATAGAAATTCCTGCTGTTCCCATAAGAACATTTTTTATAAATGTCCTTCTTGAGTAATGAGTTGATTTATTCATAAGATAAACTCCAATTAGATGTTAAATAACCAATATCCTACTTTTATTATTCAATCAAAAATATATAGCAATTCTAATGCAAATTGAGGTGTTAAATAAAGTAAGAAACTACTCAAAATACACTACCCAACGGAAGGATATTACTCTACAAAGAATTTTTCAATATGGGACTATTTTAATTCTAAGAGAGACTGTGCTGTAGCGGTCTTTATTTGATACCATGCTCGGAACAGAGCAACCCGTGCAGAAGCAAGTCTTCCTTCTGCTTCAATCAAATCTTTTTGAGCCTGATTTAATCGCACTAATGAAGTTTGTCCTGCTTTATATTCCTGTTCCACTAAATCCCTATTTTTTCTAACATATTGTGCATTTTCTCTTTGTAATTTTAGTTGTTCCTGTGCAGATTTTAGTTCTTGTAGGGTGCTTTGAACATCTGTTATGACATCAATTCTCCCTGCATAATAATTCTGTTCTGCTTCCCGTAGTCTTGCTCTTGCTTCTGCTCGTAATGCACGATTTTTACCACCCGAAAAGAGGTTATATGAAACATCTACACTTATCGTGGTAGCAAAATCATCCGAACTAAATTCGCTATCTACTGTTCTCGTCGCTGAACGGGATAAGGATACCCCCATTTGAGGATACAAGGTAGAACGACTTTGTCCAACCTGTGCTTCGGATTGTTGGATAACCAAAGTTAACATCTTCAAATCCGGTCTGCTTTGTAAGGCAACCGATAATAATTCATCAACATCTGGATTTTTTAAATCTTCATCAGTTTCATCTTTTAGGGGTGTTAATTTTACATAATCCGGGAGTATGCCTGTATTTAAGCCCATTACACCGGCTAATGATATGCGTGCGATTTCTCGATTTTGACGAGCATTTATAATTTGTGCTTCTGCTGACCGTAATAGAACTTCAAAATTGAGAACATCACTCAAAGAACCGGCTCCTAACTCCTGTTTTACCTTCGCTTCATAAAGGAGCCTTTCATTAAATGCTTTGTCGGCTTCGGCTATACGAATATTTTCTTCTGCTAATTGCACAGCATAAAAACTATTTGCTACCGCTGATAACAACATGCGGATGGCTTCTTGTTGGGATTCTTGTGTTGCCTTTTCACCTAATTTTGCAAGAGCAACAGAATATTTGCGAGCAAAACCATCGAATAAGGTATATCGAATAATAAAATTTATTGCATAGTTATTTTGCGATTCAGGAATGCTATTACTTGCTTGATATGCGGAAATCCATGAATTTAAAACAGTCTCCCATGGGATTGAGGACATAATATCTGTGGTAGTTCCTCCAGTTCCTCTCAATACAGATTGAGAGATTGCACTTGAACTCTGTTGCCAAACAGCATTCTGTGAACGCCGTATAGCAGTATCTGACAAGTCTGTGTGCGAAGCCGTATAATTGGCAATGATTTGCGGATAGTATTGGGCTAATGCTTGTTTAACTTTCTGCCTTGCTTGTTCTATTCGTTCGGATACCGCCTTTAATGAAGGATTTTGCTCTAATGCTATTTTTTGTGCTGTTTGCAAGTCTAAATATTCTGGAAGTTGCTGAGTAACCTGAGTAGTATCTTCAGACCTTAATGGAAAAGTATCTGCTTTTGTATCTCGAGAATAACCCGAAAAACACATAAAAACACATAAACTGGTAATCCATATATATAAATATTTTTTAATACCGAAACTTGCGAATACCATATTTCTTTATTAACTCCTCTGTTTGTTGTAATTTTTTAGGAGGAACATTTTCAATACGATGACCCACTTTTCGTGCTGGGACACCTGCCCATATCTCTAAAGGTCCTACCTTTGTATCCTCAACAAGAACACTTCCTACACCGATAATAGCACCATCTCCAATTTCTACACCTGGATGTATATAACAACGACTACCTATAAGGACATTATCTCCAATGATTATTGGTTTGGCTATATGCGGTGTTAAGGCAAAATGCTCTTTTGTTCCCCAAAATACATGGTTGGTATCTCGTATAACTGTAAACTCTGCAACAGCCGTATTACTTCCAATTTGTATTAATGCAGTAGATTCTAAAATTGTATAGTAACTTAATACAGAGTGTGTACCCATTATTATTTTTCCATTTTTATGGGTGCGAAGTATTATATAATCTCGAAAACGACAGTAATCTCCACACTCTACATGACCCTCTATAGTAAAGTGTTTCCCTTGAATACGACATCCCTTCCCTTTCCTGGCAAACTTCAATCCATAATAAAAACTTCGCCAGCGAACTAATAAAGGTTCAAACATGCTTTATTCTTCCTCCATCTATTACAATGAACTATTTTCTAATTGCCGTTTCTGTTCTAACATTGAAAACACGGGTTCCACCTCTTCAGGTTTTGGAATTCTACGATTTTTAATTATATAAAATAATCTCCGAATATCATTCAATACACTAATAATGGTAGGTATAAATAAAAGTGTTACTACAGTTGCAAATACTAAACCAATCGCTAAAGAAACCGCCATCGGCTTTAAGAACTGTGCTTGCATATCACGCGTAAAGAGCAATCCTACAAGTCCTCCGAATGTAGTAACTGTAGTTAAGAAAATAGCCCGAAACCTTCTCTTTCCTGCCTGAAGAATTGACGAAATAAAACTATTCCCTTCGCCAAGGTTGGCATTAAAGCAGTCTACAAAAACAATAGCATCGTTAACAACCACACCGGAAAGGGCAACAATACCAAACAAACTCATGAGTGTTACAATTTGTCCAAATAATAAGTGTCCAATCAGTGCTCCCACAACTCCAAATGGAATTGTAAGCATAATCAGTATCGGCTGAGTATAGGAATGGAATATGGATGAAATAATCAGGAAAATCACCAATAAAGCAATGGGGAAACCTACTTTTAATGAACCCAGTGCATCTCTACTGCTTTGTTGAGGTCCTTCAAACGACCATATTAATCCCGGATATTTCTTTTGAAGAGACGGGAGGAAAGTATTTGTTAAATCGTTAATAATTTCTGTCGAATTAGTCTTCGTTGAGTCTATATCTGCTGTTACAACCACTCTTCGCATCCCATCAACGCGCGTTATCGAAGAAAAACCGGGAGTAAAATCTACATCCGCAACAGCAAATAAGGGAACTTCATATCCTTGATTAGTTCGTATACGGACTTGATTTAATATAGAAAGATAACTACGGTCTTCACGAGGATACCGAACCCGTATGCGGATATCATCCCTACCCCTTTGTATTCGGACAGCCTCTTCCCCAAAGAAACCACCGGCTAATTGTCTGCCTAAGGAATCTAGGGTTATTCCCAATGTTTGTGCTTCAGGTTTCAAATAAAATCTCGCTTCAATTTTTGCAGGACGGTAATCATCTTCAATCTGATATACCCCTTCATAAGTCTTAAGTTTTTCTTTTATCTCTTGACTGGCATGAATTATATCTTGAAGATTTTCACTTCTTAACCATAATTCTATCCCCGTTCCCCGTGGACCTCCACCACTTACATCATATTTCTGTTTTAATGTCCCCGGAATTGTCCCCGTCTCTTTCACCCACATAGAACTTATTTTCTTCGCATGAATACCCCTTCGTTCTGTAGGTAATAACTCTACTCGAATTTCACCCACATTACTTCCACCCTGAGCAGAAAAGCCACTGCTACTCTGCCCTACGACACTATAGATATTCTGAATTAATGGTTCACCGCTTATTGTAGTTGTCTTTTCTGCTAACCTTTTAAGAGCCTCCTCCATCCTCTTTACCGCATCTTTGGTAACATGAAAAGGTGTCCCCGCTGGGAACTCAACTTGTGCCATTAAAGAATCTCCATCAGCGTCAGAAAAGACTTCAAATTTAATAATCTGTCCTCGGACAAGTCCCAGTACCGTTAATAATATGGCTATAAAAGCAGTTAATGAAATATAACGATGTTTTAACATAGTATTTAAAATCGGGAGATATATTTTATCAATAAAAGCATCAAGAGAATCGCTAAAGAACCATCTTAGTTTTCTCAAAGGATGTTTCCGATTATCGGAATTGGAAATAGTATGAGATAAATCAGGGAGGTCATTGAGATGAGCAGGAAGTAAGAAAAGAGCTTCAAATAATGATACACTTAATGCCGAAATAACAACTATTGGTAAAATGCGGATAAACTTGCCCATAATTCCACTCACAAACATCAATGGTAAAAATGCCGCTATTGTTGTGGTTACAGCCCCTATGACAGGCAATCCCACTTCTTCTACACCTGTTAACGCTGCCTTCATAGGTGGTAGTCCTCGCTGACGATGGTAATATATCGCTTCACCAATTACTATCGCATCATCAACCAACATACCTAACACCATGATTAACCCAAATAATGACATCATGTTTATGGTACTTCCAAGATAATACATAATGCTAATAGCCCCTGCAAAGGAAATAGGAATGCCTAAAGTAACAAAAAAGGATAAACGAGCATTCATTAATAACAGCAACATTAAAATTACAATAATTAACCCTTGAATTCCATTTTCTTCAAGTAACTTCAATCGGGCTCGAATTAACCGGGCTCTATCGTTCCATAAAGAAATTTTTACGCCGGGAGGCAACTGTTTTTGTTTCGCCTCTACATATTTATGAACTGCATCGGATATGGCTATATCATCTTCTTCTTGTGTTTTGAAACACGAAATTAAAACGGACTTCTCCCCATTAAAATCTGCCTCTAAGGGGTCTTCGTTAAAATCATCTCGTATTTCCGCTACCTGGTCCAGTGTAATAACTTCACCCGTAGGTTTGGCAAGCACAACTATCTTAGCCAGTTCATCCGCATAATATTTTCTTCCTATTGTTCGAACTCGTATTTCCGCTCCTTTCGAACGAATAAGTCCACCGGAAATATTTAAGTTTCCAGAACGAATTGCTGATGCTACCTGTGAAAATGTTAGTCCTAATTTTTGAAGTTTTTCTTCCGAAATCTCAATTCCTATTTCGTACTGTTTCGCTCCAAAAATAAAAACTTGTGAAAGTTCCGGTAGGGCTTGTAATTCATCTTTTATTTGTTCCGCCCACTCTTTTAAGATTTTATCCGGCAAATTCCCTGATAAGGCAACTTGAATAACCTCACGGCGGATAGTTACTTCATTAGTTATAGGTTTCTCGGCATCTTTTGGAAATGTAGAAATAGAATCAATAGCATTGCGAACCTTATCATAAACCTTGCTTAAATCATAACTATCCATCACCTCAATATTTGCCATTCCCATATTTTCTGAAGCAACCGTTGTATATCGTTTGATTCCTTCCACAGTGTCTAAAGATTCTTCAATCTTTCGACAAATTCCTTCTTCGACTTCTTCGGGGTCTGCACCAGGATAAAGCACCTGCACGGTTATCATATCCAACGAGAACTCCGGGAATAACTCTCTTCGGATTAATAACAAAGAAATTAGTCCCGCAATAAGAATAACAGCAGTTAGTATATTTGCAAAAACACGGTTTCCGACAAAATACCCTAAAAACTGATTCATGAAACGGCTTCCTTATCTCCCAATTTTTGAACTTCCAGTAATGAATTTTCTATCGGATTAATTAAACGGGTTGTAATAACTACAGTCCCTGCTTTAAGACCACTCACTATCACTTCATCGCCTTGAATATATAACCTCTCTACTTGAACTGATTTCAATCGGTTATTTTCTGCCGTATAAACTATCCCTTCAAAACTTACAGCCGTATCCGGCAACCGATATACTCCCGACAATACTTTTCCCGGAATTTTTACCTGACAAAACATACCCTGAACCAATGGGATTTTATCATCCGTTATTGAAAAAATATTTTCCTTCTCAATACGAATAACTGTATAAACTGTCCTCGTTTTCTCATCATACCTTTCGATACGGTTTAATAATCCTTTCCATTTATGATTTTCCTTGTCTTCTGTCCACAAAATCTCGCATTCTTTAGGCTCTAATGGTGGAAACCATGCAGAATCAATATTTATATTATCTTTCTGAAACGGAAGCCATTGGGTCGCTTGTTTTGCATCTAAGGGAACGGATATTTCCAGAATGGAATCATCTGAAAGAGTCATTACAACAGCACCAGGGTTCACATACTGCCCTGCCTCAAGATTAACTGTTTTAATCCGTGCATTAAAGGGAACTTTCACCTGGGTCCGTGATAAATTAATCTCAGCCTGAGATAATTGGGCTTCTGCGCTTTTTACTGCTTCCTCGGATTCTCTAACTTTTAAAGGATATAACTCAACGGATTGAACCAATAGGTTATAAGCATCCAATGCCTGATTATAAGCCCTCTCTGTTTGTTCAACATTGGATTGTGTCCCTACTTTTTCTCTTTCAAATAACTGCTTTACACGCTGAAACTCTGAATAAGCCAGGTCTTTTGTGCGTTCTAATGTTTTTAGTCGTTCCTTATCAGAGGCAAACTGTTCCTGTATTCTTTTCAATGTTTGTCTCGATTGCTCTAAACCTGCTTGTGCAGACTTTAATCGCACCTGATAGTCACTGGGGTCTATTTCAAATAAAACTTCTCCCGCCGGAATAACTTCACCGGCTTCAAGTCTTGGATGTATGCGAATAACGCGTCCTGATACTTCCGGGGATATAGGAACAGTCGCTAAGGTCCGAACTTCTCCAAAACCGTTCAATATAATCGGGACATCTTCGGGCTGAGCCTGAATTACATTAACAGGAATGGGAATTTCTTCCTGTTCCGCTTGTGCAGGCGGCTTGCGAAGGGAGGAAAAGAAAACGAATGAAATAATCCCTAATAACAAAATTAAAATAGCGATAAAAAATGAGAATAACTTTGCTATTGTTAAATATCTTTTTACTTCATCATTACTCATAAAATTTCCTCTCTTTATTTATTGGTATTCTGAACGGTTATTAAATATTCTCTTATCTTTTTATAAACATCAACCCATTGAGATGCCGTTTCATCGCCTAAACCCTTTAACAATTCACTTATCCCCGTTAAAATCTGATTTTCATGCCATTTTAGAGTTTCACTGGCTTCCGGTGTTAAGCGTATCTGTATCTCACGACGGTCCTCCGACGACTGTTCGCGAACTACTAAACCTAATTCTACCAATCGGTTTAACATCAAACTTGCTGCAGAAGGTGATACATATAAATATTCTGCTAACTCTTTTAATTTTAATGGCTCACAGTCCTTTATTGTAATCAACATCTGGAACTGCGGCATTGTCAGGTCATGCCCTAACTTTATTTTTTCTTTATCGGCAGAACAACAATGGAACCTGTTATGCATCCACCGTTGTATCATCTGAATTGTTTTGAATATTTCGTAGGCTAACTCATCATAGCGTTCCATTATTTATCTCCAAAATCTGCGAAAATCCTATTTTTGTATTTTTTCTTTAATTACTTCCGTCATCTGTTGAACCAACTCATCGGTAACAATTGTTTTCCCTTTTTCTACGCCTAAATCTGTTATTACAATATGTTCAAAGGGTATTTCTCTCTTCTCAAATATTTTCTTCCCACAGGCAACAGAGCAACCATCTATTACCACATTCTTGTTTGCTGCTAATGCAGACTGTATAAAACCAGATGCATCAGATGCAACGCCTGAAAGACACGAACCACGACAAACTTTTTCTCTTACTAAATTTCTCATAACTCGGTCTGCTATCAGCCCCGTATTTGCGACACCAGAACAAGAGTAAATAAGAGTAACACCTTCTTCATTAGAACAATTACATTGCATAAACTCAATCCTTATAGTAATAGTTTTTTAATTATTTTACTATAAAATAATTTAATAATCAAATTATTTTTTTTATTTATTATTTAATTATTAAAATATTTTATATTCTTATTAATAAAACACCAAAAATAAAAGGAAAGTTCCCTTCATGTGGTTTTTATCGTTATAATATAAACTAAAGTAAATAACTATCTTTGATTAAAATGACTGCATTAGTAAAATGTGAACTTTGTCCGCGTTATTGTATTCTTGACAATGGTCAAAAAGGCGAATGCCGAATCCGCGTCAATATAGAGGGGAAACTTTATACTCTTACATATGGTCATCCCTGTTCTATCCATATTGACCCTGTAGAAAAAAAACCTCTTTATCATTTTTTACCGGGAACACCTATTTTATCGCTTGCCACTGTAGGTTGTAACCTTCATTGTAAAAATTGCCAGAATTGGGAAATATCTCAGACAGAACCTTATCAATTGGAAACAGAATTTATAGAACCTGAAAAAATTTCCGCGTTGGCTATCCAGTATCAATGCCCTTCCATCGCTTATACTTATACAGAGCCATTGGCTTACTATGAATATACCTACGAGTGCTGTAAAATATCCGCTGAAAAAGGCTTAAAGAATGTTCTTGTAACCGCAGGATATATTAACGAAGAACCTTATAAAAGATTATTACCTCTTGTCCATTCTGCAAATATAGATTTAAAAGGCTTTTCAGAGGAATTTTACAGGACGGTATGCGATGGAACTTTAAAGCCTGTATTAAAAACTTTGGAACTAACTAAAAATGCGGGCGTTGAATTAGAAGTTACAAATTTAGTTATTCCTACAATGAACGATAAAGATGAAGATTTTCAAAAACTATGCGAATGGGTAGTAAGTAATTTAGGAAAAGACACCCCATTACATTTCTCCCAATTCTATCCTCGTTATAAAATGACACATTTACCCCCAACACCTTTAGAAACCCTTCTGAAAGCGCGTCAAATTGCCTTAAATGTAGGTTTGCAATTTGTGTATATTGGGAATATTATTCATAGAGAAAGTTCTAATACCTATTGCCCATCATGTAAAAGTTTACTTGTTGAACGATATGGCTTCAATGTTCTTCAAAATAATATTTCACAGGGGAAATGTCCCAAATGTAACACGGAGATATACGGAATATGGCAATAAATAGACGAAAATTTTTATCATATTTTTTAACCGCTGTAATCACGAAATATGGTGTAAAAAAGCCTTCTTTAATTCGACAGACTTATGCTATACCACTACCTAATAAGAAAGTTCTTATTCATTTTACTACCAAAAATAAAAATAATATTTTTTCACCCAAACCTTCATCATGGATAGGTTGAAATTTAATATAATAATAAAAGGTCAATAAGGGGATATTCGATGAGAAATTATTCCTATATAATTTTATTCCTTCTATTCATTGTTGTTATTCCATTTGCATGCGGAGAAAATTCCACTTCGAATAAGGAGAAAGAAGTTGGTTCTCCAAAAGTTTATAAATCACTAATAGCCGGCCAATGGTATGACGCATCTCCTCAAAAACTTACGCAGCAGATTTCAGAAATGTTTAATAAGGCAGATATAGAACCTATAGAAAATGTAATAGGACTTATATTACCTCATGCAGGTTATATGTATTCTGGACTAACTGCATGCAAAGGGATTAAGGCAACAGATAAATCTTTATATTCCAGAATAATTATCTTGGGAACCAGTCATAGAGCACCCTTGGAGAATATTATAAGTATTCCCTCCGTAGATTTTTATGAAACACCCTTAGGACAAATACCTATTGATGTAGAAATTATTCAGGATTTAAAAAAATTTCCGTATTTTAAAGAAGTCCCTTTGGCTCAACAGGGAGAACATAGTATTGAAATTGAGTTGCCATTACTTCAATATTTTAAAAAAGACTTTAAATTAATCCCTTTAATTTGCGGAAGATTAGATTTAGAAACTACACAGAAAATAGCCCAGATATTACAAAATTATATTGACGAAAGAACATTAGTCATTGTTAGTAGCGATTTTACCCATTACGGACCGAATTATAATTACAAACCTTTTAATGAGAATATTCCAGAAAACCTAAAAAAATTGGATATGGGGGCATATCAATATATAGAAAAACGGGATGTAAAAAAGTTTTATGAATATATCGAAAAAACAGGAATTACAATTTGTGGTCCGTATGGAATTGGAGTTTTAATGTATCTATTACCCGAAAATACTCAAGTAAATCTTGTAGAATATAAACAATCCGGTGAAATTGTGAATGATTATCAGAATTCCGTAAGTTATTTCGGGATTGCTTTCACCGGGACATGGGAAAAGAAGGAAAGGACATCTATGAATACTTCAACAACATTAACACCTGAAGAAAAAAAAGACTTATTAAAATTAGCACGCTGGACACTCGAGTATGTGTTAGAACACAACAAATTGCCATCTGATAACGAAATACCCATTAAAATAACAGAGACGATGAAAACACCACGAGCCGCATTTGTTACTTTGAAAATAAACGATAACCTACGAGGTTGTATCGGCGAAATTTTTGCAACGAAACCTATGTATAAATCAGTTCTTCAAAACGCATATAACGCAGGCTTTAAAGACCCCCGATTTTATCCCATTACAAAAGATGAGTTGCCTAAAATTAAAATTGATATATCCCTTCTTACACATCCCCGAAAAATAAATCATTACAACGAGATTGAATTAGGCAAACACGGAATTATTCTAAAAAAAGGTTATTATCAATCCTTATTTTTACCACAGGTCGCCCCTGAACAAAATTGGAATTTACAGCAGACATTGGAACATTTGTCCATGAAAGCGGGACTACCACCTGATGGATATAAAGAAGGCACTGAATTCGAAGTTTTTGAAGCAGAAGTATTTCACGAAGAGTAATTGTGAAAAAATATCTATTACCCATTTCATTAGGTTGCTTTTCAATCACAGCACAAGCATTGCTTGTGCGTGATTTTCTACATTGTGTTGAAGAGAACGAACTTACATTAGGTATCCTTTACTTCTTTTGGTTTATATGGATTATTCCCGGCTCTCTTGTTGGAAAACTTTCCTGCAAATATTCCTATCTCTTTCCAATCACCTCTCTTCTTTATATTCCATCATGGTTATGGGGACATTTTTTAGTTCGTAATTCACGATATATCTCGGGTATTCCGACATACGAACTCTTTAACATTCACGACCTTTTTTTATATTCTGCAATAGCACCCGCAGGAATAAGTTTTCTTACAGGATTTTTATTTACTCATTGTGTCTTATGGTGGGAGGACAATTTTAGCCATGAAACCAGTAATTCCCGATCTTCAACAGTAGTTCGTTATGTATACGCTTATGAGGCTTTAGGTGCGGTATTAGGGGGAGTTATTACTTCTTTTAGTATCTACATCGGACTTTCTCATTGGATACCCTTTTGTATTTCCGTATGGTTTCTAATTACTTCCTCTCTATTATCATTAGATTATCCATTCTTGGAAAAAGTATTACCTATTGCTCTTCTTCCATTACTCCTACTATCAACATTCCTTCTGGAATCGTGGGAAAACAAATCCCTGTGGAATCATATTACAAAAAATGAAAATTTTAAAGGGAAAATAATTACTCAAAAAGGGGAATATTTATACGGGTATGATAATAGCCAATTTATCCTTCTACGAAACCTCAAGCCCGTATTAAGTTTTCCAAATCAGGAATACGGTTTGCATTTACTATCTACTTTCCTTGCCCAGAAAAATGATGCAAAAAACATTCTACTTATAGGAGAACCTTTTCTTTATACATTACCCTATTTAATAAATATCAACAGTATAGAAAAAATTTTATGGATACCTTTTGACTTTGAACTATCCACAAAAATTATTCCATTATTATCTGAAAATTCTCTTTTTAATAATAAAAAACTCGTATTTCCACAAGCCGAACCCCATTCTTTTTTGAAAAATACGGACGATAGATTTGACATTATCCTTGTCTATACAAGTGACCCACAAACTATTTCTTCTAATCAATATTTAACGGATAGTTTTTTTACTTTGCTCAAAACTCATCTTGCAGATAAGGGTATAGCAGGTACTCGAATTTCGGGGGGAGAAAATTTTTTAGGTGGTGAAATAGCCACACTTGGCGCATCCATATACTTTACTTTTCAGCAGGTATTTAAAGTTAATGCATTGAAACCCGGTAATGAAACATGGTTATTCGGCTCTTTAACTCACCCTATAAGCGAGCATATACCAACCCTTGAACAACGATTGTCCGTCATATCTCAACAAATTTCAGAAATCAAACCCAATATTGTAAGAGACTTATATCCCGCAGATAGAATTATTTTTCAAAAAAATCGTTATGAAGAAGTAAAGAAATTTATCCATGAAGACTACTTAATTGCCACAGAGAACAAATATCTCGGCTTTTTATATAGTAATCTTTTATATCTCTGGAAACAGGGTTATTCGGGATTATTAGATAAAATTATTACCATTAAACAAATTACCCTTTTTCTTATAATCTCATCTCCCTTATGTTTCATATTAGCCCGCGGAATATATAAACGAAAATCTATTCAGAAAGGAAAAGAAAAATATCTTTCTACTACATTAGAGACATACTTTGCTATTTTTGTTATTGGCACCATTGGCATGGGGATTACTATCCTACTACTTATACAATTTCAATACCGTTATGGGACTCTATCAACTTATATTGGGCTATTATCCTCTATGTTTATGCTGGGACTTTCAATAAGTCCTATTATTTTTAATTTTCTGTATGCAGACAAAAATAATAAACGACCTTTCTTTGTTCTCCTCTTTCTTGTTTCTATTTGTATTTGCTATACCCTTGTAATACTGTTTGTTTTACCTCCCTATTTTTATACTTACCTCGCTATATTCTTTTTATGGGGGCTTACTTTATCTTTTCTTCTCTCCCTGTTCCTGAATAACTTAGATAAAGAAGCAGAAACCGCTCAAATTGCTGTAAATTTAGAGGTATGGGACCACCTCGGAGCAGGAATAGGGGCTTTTATATTCCCTATTATTCTACTTCCGATTTTAGGATTACAATATGCCATCGGATATATTCTTTTTTCTCTACTCCTAATTCTTCTATGTATTCCCCTTCTTCAAAAAATCCCCTCATCCCAGTCTCCGTCATGGGGAAGAATTTATGGATATACGCTATTCCCTATTCTTGTATTATGCTTTATCTCTACAGAGATATATTACCGTTCTACAGTTCCTTTACCCGAAGATACATTTACAAAAATCGCACAGGAATTATCTGATGGGGGAAAACTCCAACCGGAAACAACAACTCTTCCTGATAACAGGGAAATTCGTTACTATTCCGTTATAAAAAAGGATGAAAACCAGAATGAAAATATTTCTTATATCTTTTCCACTGCTTCACTATTCAAAGTAATTGGATACGGTGGGGAAATGGATATTGCGGTTAAAGTATCACGGGATGGGAACATTGAAAATATTAAAGTTATTCAATCTAATGAAACCCCTGATTATCTGTCCCTCGTTGAAAATTACTTCTTTTTATATAAAGGGAAAAATATATTTCAGCCTGAAACCATATCAGGGATAGATACTGTTAGCGGAGCGACAACAACTGCCGATGCTGTGAAAAGAGCCGTTCAGTTTGCGGGAAAGGAATTTACTCAGATTATCCAGAAGAATAATACAAGTCGTATGGAAACATTATTTACTCACGAACCTTCTGCCCAAACAACATATTCCATATATATCTTTCTTTTATTTATTCTTCTGGCTATAATCTTTCGATTTTTCTATAATGACTTACTTCGGACATCATGGTTAATCTCTGTAGCACTGGTTTTAGGTTTCTGGCTAAATATTCAATACGGACTTTACTCTATTGTTCAACTATTATCTGTGGACAGGTTACAATTTCATTTCACTATCTCAACCCTTCTAACCATCGGCATTCCTGTGCTTATCTTAATTAATGGAAATATTTACTGTGGATATTTATGTCCATTCGGGGCATTGTCGGAACTAATAAGCAAACTTAATGGGATAAATAAAAGAGTAACCCCTACAAAACAAACATGGTATACCACCCGACAGATTAAATATATTCTTGCCTTTTTATTTTTCTTAATATACTTTTTTATACGAAAAAATAGACTCATTAGCATTGACCCTTTGCTGTTCTTCTTTACCCTGGATATGTCAAATTATATAACAATTTTTGGATTTTGCGTTTTACTGACAAGTCTTTTTTACAACCGTTTCTGGTGCAGGGTACTATGCCCAACAGGTGCTTTTTTAAGTTTAATCCAATCCCTTCGGATATTTTCTTTCTTCTGGCAGAGAACATTCCCTGCACATTGTGACCTTGGAATATCAAGAACTGAAGAAATAGATTGTATTCAATGTAATCGGTGTTATAAACATGAAAAGAAATGATTTTATTTTTTTAACAGTTTCATTACTCTATGCTATTGCTTTTATTGTTATTTTTCTTTACCATGTATTACCCGAAAAATCATCGGCAGAATTATCTTCAATACAGACAGAGGGGACTTCTATTAAACCGACAGGAGCCCCAACCGATATTGAAAAAATTAAAACTATGATACAAAATAACAAACTTTCTGATAAGGAAGCCCTGTTTTACAAAAAGTTGTTAGAGGAAGAAAATAATAAAGAAGTAACCCCTAAAGAACATCAACAAATCCGCAAGCGTTGGAGACGAGGCAGGCAAGGAGATAATTGAGATTGGTATCTGAATATAAATCCTTTTCAAAAATTTGTTAACATAAATCCAATTTGAAAATACAGACATAGGAGCTGTCTTAATGAATCAAAAACAAACAAATATCCTTTCTGACATACAAACATTAGACTTATTAGAAAAATATAAAATACCTACAGCCGATTTTCGTATCTGTAATGATTTAAATGAAGTCATCTCAGTCTCAAAAGAATTAGAATTCCCAATAACAGTGAAAGGGATCGTAGAAGGGATTGCCCATAAAAGCGATTTGGGATTGGTAAAAACAGATATAAAATCGGAAGGAGATTTATTAAAAGCAACAAAAGAAATACAGAATAACGCACAAAGCCATTGCTTATCTGGGTTTTTATTACAAAAACATATTTATGGTAAGCGAGAACTTATTGTTGGTGGAATGAAACATAATGAATACGGTTTATGTGTTTACATTGGGATAGGAGGTATTTTTGTAGAAGCGGTAGAGGATGTGGCTTTCCGTGCTGTTCCTATCAGTGAAATTGATTTGCAAGAAATGATTTATGAATTGCAATTCAAAAAAATCTTTCAATCGTTCCGAGGAGATCCTCCCGTTGATACACAAAAACTTTTTGCCATAACAAAATCTATCGAAAATCTATTATGCAATGAAACAGAAATCAGTCAATTTGAATTAAATCCTATTTTAATACATCACGATACGCCTATTGCCGTAGATGCCCTTGCGATTAAAGGTGATGTCCCGATAAAAGATAATCTATCAGAAATCACCTCTCTTGATTTTAATAAATTATTAAAGCTATTCGAACCTGAAAGTATTGCCATTGTTGGTATAACAGATACTCCCATCAAATGGGGTTTTCGTGTTCTATTTAATACTCTGGAAGGCGGATATACAGGAAAGATATACGGCGTCAATCCAAAACGAAGTGAGGTCTTAAATATTCCTTGCTATCCTTCAATTTCTGCCTTGCCTGAATCAGTTGATTTAGCAGTTATTATTGTTCCCCCACCAGCAGTCCAACCTTCAGTTCAAGAATGTATTCAAAAAGGTATTCAAGTTGTATTGGTCATAACAGCGGGCTTCGGAGAATTAAATGATGAATCGGCTCAATCTGCTCAGGACAAATTAAAACAAATTGCCCGTGATAACGATCTGTATCTTATTGGACCCAATTGTGCGGGCGTAGTTAGTCCAGACCCTAAGAAACTGTATTGTTCTATGATAGGAAGATATCCACAACCCGGTGGATTGGGCATCTTATCTCAAAGTGGGAACATAGGTAACACGGCAATGAGTTGGGCTATGGAGCATCATTTAGGACTGTCACGATTTATTAGTACAGGCAATGAAGCCGTCGTTAAGAACTATCACTACCTAAACTTTTTCGGTTCTGATCCAAAAACAAAGGTAATCTTTTCATATATTGAAAGTGCAAAAGATATTCGTCTTTTCTTCAATGAATTAAAACATGTAACAAAGAAAAAACCTGTAATAATATTGAAAGGCGGTAAAACCCAAGCAGGTTCTCGTGCTGCATCTTCACACACCGGGGCATTAGCCACAGATTACCGATTATTCCGTGGAATTTGTGTTCAACAAGGTGCCATACTAACTGAAGATGTGTATGAAGCCGTAGAAACAGCCCATCTTCTTTCCAATGTTCCACTACCTCGGGGCAGGAATGTAGGTATTTTATCGCAGGGAGGTGGCTGGGGTGTGATTTCTGCGGATGTATGCACAAAAGCAGGATTAAATGTTATACCTCTTTCTGAAAAAACACTAGAAAGATTAGATGCTATTATGCCTAAATGGTGGAACCGAACAAATCCTGTGGATATGGTTGCAGGAACAGATATGGACTTATTCAAAAATTCTATGGAAATATTAATACAGGATGATGAAATTGATATTCTGGTTATATTAGGTATTGGCTACATCGGTAGTGCGTATATGCGTTTACAAAATTCAGAACGGGCAAAAAACCTGGGACTTAACAAATTATCTGAAATTGGGACTCAATTTGAGATAAAGGATGCAGAAGAAATTGCAAGGCTCATGGACACCTATCAAAAACCTATCATAGTGGCTTCTGACACGACTATTCTATCTCACGGTCAGAACATAAACCCGGTTCTAAAAAAACTTGAAGAAATGAATATCTATGTATTCCAAAATCCAACCAACATGGCAAAATCCATCGCCCACCTTTGCCGATATAGCGAATACATCAGAAACACCCCACGAACTTTTTAAATCTTTTATTAAAATACTTATAGCAGTTTAAATATACCCGTGTTTTTATAATCTCTCCTATCGCATAATCTGATTAAAATATTATCTGTATCTACCATCAAAACTACGCTATGGGAAAATCATATCCTTAAAATTTATTTCTGAGGGATTCGAGGTTTGATAATGTGTTCTATCCAATTAATAAATTCGCATTCGCGAATTTTATCATCAATTAAATCGTCATCAATCTTATACTGCCAGCGGATATATTTCAGGGAGGGGTTTTCATGTACCATTTCGAGGCGCGTTACATATATCATCATATCTTCATGATCACGAAACATCCCCTGTTGGATAAGTTTCGGTTCACGAGCAATAATTAACCGTGCGACTTCATGCAGGTTATATTCAGGGTGGTACTGCGTTGCCCAGAAAACTCCTTTTTTATAATGTACTTCACATGCCTGAACAGTGCTCCAATCATTCCCCGCTAATAGAACTGCTCCATCGNCTAATTTTGTTACNTGGTCATCGTGACTAACAAAATGAGAATATACTTCGGGCTTCCCCTTAAACATGGGATGTTTTTTCCCTTCTTCTGTTAATCGGATTTTCGTGGCAATTCCCATTTCTCGTCCTTTCGGGTGAGCCTCAACCTTCCCACCTGCGGCATAGTTGGCTAATTGAATTCCCCAGCAACTCCCAATTTGTGGAATACCCGCTTCATAACAACGCTGGCACAAGCGTATATGGGCTTGAACTCTTGGGTCATCTTCATGATAAATTGTTAGATTGCAGCCGGGCCAGATAACCCCGGTATATTGACTTAATTGTTCATCGGTTGGCGGGACAGCACCTTCATCACTGCTATACCAAATATCATATTCCGCCTCTGGCAAATATTTTACAAGCAAATCGGCATAAAGCACTCCGGCAAGTTTCATACCTACTTGTTCAAATTGTTCACGGCTTTTTATGGGATAACCATCTACTATAAGAAATCGTGGGGCTTTACTCATACGAACTACTCCTTATACTACATTTTTATTTTTGTATCCAAAAAAATTTCCTTTAATTTTCTGTATCCAATTCTTTAATAATATTGGGCAAATCCTCATATTTTTTGCAAATAGCATCTGGACATGTTCCATCTAAAGGTCTTTCTTTTACTGCTGTTAAAAGCACACCTCTTGCCCCTACGGATTGCGGTCCCAAAATATCATTATGCGGACGGTCTCCGATGTGGACAATATTTTGCAGTTCAATATTAAAATGTCGGGCTACTGCTTCAAAAACAGCCGGATGGGGCTTTGATACACCTATTTCATCAGAAAAAACAAAGTAGTCAAAATAGGGATACATACCCGCTTCTTGTAATAGGATCCGCAAATTTCTCCCGGGTGTAAAAATAGCATCCGATATAATAGCCAACTTATACTGCTTACTTAATTCCCTTAATGCATCTACTGCACCCGGAACAGGGTCAGGCATATATTGAACTTCCATATCTTCATAAGAGACAACTATCTCATCAAAAATATTCTTCGGGAGAGAGCGACCTAATCCTTCCAGCAAAACAGAAACCCGTTCTGCCACTGTCCAGGTTACAAGTTGGTCATGCCATACTTTACGAAAGGCGGCATCCACAACATCGAACGCAGTATCAACAAGGACACGGTCAATGGGTGCCATTTTTGATAACGCATTATAAAGTATTTCTCGTCGGGCAACTTTTTTACTTTGTAAACCTGCCCTTGCTCTTTTTGGCTCATCACTATCATCAATAAAAAGACAATCCCATAAATCGAAAGTAACTACCTTAACCTTTGCCACAATTCATTCTCCAGTTTGTAGTATTTTTTTATTTTTTAAATACAACATTAATGCTTATAGTTATAGAGGGGAAAAGATGTGTAATTATAGCAATTATGGACCCCATTTGAAAATAGTTATAACAGGGAAATGGTCTGATGGATACTTGCCGTCCTTGTTATAAACGATTGTCTCGCATTTTAATGGGTGGTAGGGTCCACGATATAAAATCCAATCAATACGATAATCGGAATTCAAATCCGGGTCTTTAAATCCACACCATGTAGTCAAAGGACCTACTTTTTCATCTGCTTTTAACCAAGAATCGTTAAAACCATTATTCATAAAAATTTTCCATGGCTCTGATTTTTCACCTACGGCGTTAAAATCACCTGTAATTATAACAGGCAAATTTCCACCTTCCTTTTTTATCCTATCACAAATAATCTCTGCCCCTTTTTGACGAGCAACTTCACCTTTATGGTCAAGGTGCGTATTGATATAAATAATTTCTTTGCCGGTAGGTTTATGTTTTAATTTCAACCATGTAACAATCCGTGTGCAAACAGTATCCCATGATTTCGAACCTGGTTCTTCAGGAGTTTCAGAAATCCAGAAATATTTTGTATCTAACACTTCCCATAAATCCTTCTTATAAAATACCGCTGTTTGTTCACTGGAACCGTCTTTTTCTCTACCTTTTCCCACATATAAATAAGATGGAATTTGTTCTGCAATATATTTTGCCTGAAAATCAAGACACTCTTGAGTTCCTAACAAATCCGGGTCATAGTTTTTAATCACTTCAACAAGAATATCTTTCCTTTTGTTCCAATGGTTAGGACCATCCATTGCAGTACCATAGCGAAGATTAAATGTCATAACTTTAATTGTTTCTTCTGCAAAACCTTGTTCGGCAAAAAAAACGATATTAGAAATCATGAGGAAACAAAAAATTGTAAGGTTTAAAAATACAGTCTGTTTCATATCATTTTCCTTTTTATAATGTTTTTTTCAATAAACATAAATATTACGAAATCACTTTTTAACTTATCAAATTTAGATAAAATACGAATCATTTATAGGGGTGATAAAAAAGCACAGGTCACACAAAAATGTGACCTGTGCTTGAATGAGTAGTAACTATTGTCCTACTTTACTTTTTGCAGCCTGCTTTCTTTGCAGGAGCCTTCTTTGCGGCGGCTTTCTTCGCAGGAGCCTTCTTTGCAGCGGCCTTCTTTGCTGTAGCCATTTCCATTCTCCTTTTTATTAGTTTACATAAATTGTTAGTTGCCCAGGGTATACACAACTTTTATATTGTGTATACCAATAATATTTATACTACATATAGATACCCTTTGTCAACATAATTTATACTATTCATTAAATGCTTTTATTTTTATATAAAATTATTATTTTATTTATGTTCATTTTTTTCATTAATTCAATTCAAAAACAATCCTATGCATATTTGCTTGTATATCAATAACTTACAAAGCCCAATTTTCTATCACATATAATTTTTCTTTTTTACGAAAGAGATAAAACAAGTTATAAGAAAAACTTATAAAGATTATAAGAAATATTTATATAATTTTTTTGAGGAACAAAATACAAAATAAATCAAAAAAAGTAAAAAACTGATGACAATTGATTATACTCCGAAGAGTTAAACAATAGGCATACTTCGTAATTGGCGTTTTAAGATTTTTCCGGTAGGACCTTTTGGTAATTGAGGCAGAACAACAACATCTTTAGGCCATTTAAACTTTGCTATTTTTTCCTGCAAAAACTGCATAATTTCTTCGGGATGAATTTCTTCTCCTTCCTTAGGAGAAACATAAACACGGACTTCTTCTCCCCGCAACTTATCAGGGATGCCAACTACAGCCGCTTCTAAAACCTTCGGATGTGTATATAAAACTTCTTCAATCTCCCGTGGATATATATTCATCCCCCCACGAATAATCAATTCTTTCTTGCGATCAACAATATAGAAATATCCGTCCTTATCGGTTCGTCCCATATCTCCCGTATGAAACCAATCATTTACCATTACTTCTGCCGTTGCTTCCGGGCGTTTGTAGTATCCTTTCATTACATTATGTCCCCGAATTACTATTTCACCTATTTCATCTGGCTCTGCAAATGTTCCGTCATCTCTCATAATCCGCATGTCCACACCCCAGATAGGTTTACCTATAGAACCCACGCGAACTTCTTCTCCTAAAACTGTAAATGACGCGACAGGACTTGTTTCCGATAGACCATAACCTTCAAGAATTGTAATGCCATATCTTTCTTGAAATCTTTGATGTATATCCGCAGGCAATGCTGCACCTCCTGATACCGCCAGAGTAACACAGGAGAAATCAAACTCCTGCCAATTGGGCGCATTCAATATAAAAGCATACATGGTTGGAACCATAGCAAGCACATTGATACGGTCTCTTGCTATAACTTCCATTGCTTTTTGTGTCTCAAATCGAGGAAGCATAGACATGGTTCCTCCACGCATAATACAGGCATTCATAACACAAGTTTGACCAAAGGAATGAAACAGCGGTAAAACGACCAATGCAACCATACCCGGTTTTACCCGAACAATTTCATGGGAAGCATAATAAGCATTAAAAAACATATTAAAATGGGTTAATTCCGCTCCTTTGGGTGCTCCTGTTGTTCCTGATGTATAAAGAATAACAGCGGTATCATCGGGCATAGTTTGCACGATATCGAATTTGTTGTCCGATTCCATTAACAACTTGTTAAAATTCTCTCCTACTTCTAAATCTCCCATATTCTCCATCGGAGGAATAATAATAAGATGTTTACAGGAATCTACAGATTGAAATGCTTTTATTGCCTCTTCAGAACAACCATGATATACAAAAAAAGCAACGGCTTCGGAATCACGAATGTAATGTTCAATTTCCATTTTTTGGTATAAAACATTTACAGGAACCACAACTCCTCCTGCTTTTAAAATCCCATAATATACCATAGGGAAATACGGAAGATTAGGTATCATTACTGCAACTTTATCTCCCTTTTTGATTCCTTTTTGCTTTAATATATTTGCGACTCGATTGGAATAATTATTCAATTGTTCATAACTGACCTTTATCTGGTCTAAAATTACTGCAGTAGTATCTGGATAGGTTTTTGCTGTTTCTTCCAATACATAACCGAGGTTAAGCATAGCCTGTCTCCTTATTAAATTCTATAATTCTGTAAAAAACATAATACCGAAAAATAATGTGATAAGCAAATTGACATATATGGGACATTCCCCAAATATTAGAAATCTCTTTCTATAAATGTTATATAATCTTTCTTTATTATTTGTTAGTATGGTCTCAATTTTTTAAATTTAACAATGTATGTTTCTGATTGTAATAGGAGAATTCTTTTGACTTCTTACGCCTTGCCAGATATTCCTGTTGTTTTGTTTTGGATTTTTATTGCTCTTGGTGTTCTCATTCAAGGGATTAGTAAATCGGGTTTTGCAGGTGGTGCCGGTATAATTTCTGTTCCATTGATGATGCTGGTAATGCCCCCGGACAAAGTTGCTGCCACTTTACTTCCCATACTTATCCTGTGCGACTTAAACGCCATATATATACACCGAAAAAATAAAATCTGGAAACCTATAATGGAAATTTACATTCCAGCCATTGCTGGAATTCTTATAGGTTCTCTTATGTGGTGGTATATGGGAGAAAAAGGGATTAAAGAATATGAAAAAATATTGAAGCAGTTTGTAGGAATCATTGCTATTACTTTTGCCATTTATATATGGGGGAAAGAATTTTCTTTAAGATGGGCAGAGAAAAAAAGTTTTGGAGTTCGAGCCGGGATTATTGCAGGAATTCTTGCGGGTATTACTTCAACATTAGCTCATGCTGCAGGACCTATTGTAAGTCTTTTTTTATTCTCAAAAAATTTAGGGAAAACTTTATTTGTAGGAACAGTTGCATGGACTTTTACACTCATTAATATTACCAAACTACCTTTTTACATTGCGGTGGGGCTTGTAGACTGGTCAGTACTAAAATTTGATCTATTTTTAATTCCATTTATCCCTATAGGCTCATTTCTCGGGTTATGGCTACATAATAAAATTTCAGAACGAACATTTAATTTTGTTATCATGGTGTTAACTATCATAATAGGTATTCAATTATTAATTGGAATAAATCCAATTGAAATAATAATAAAATCATTTGTGTATACATCATCTTTTGCCACATAACAAGAACAAAATGGAAAACAGACCTATAAATTACAAACTGTCCATAGTAGCTCCTGTATACAATGAAGGTTCTTATATAAAAAATTTTGTGTCTGAAATTATTGAGGTGTTGGATGAGTTAGGGATAACAAAAAATAGTGAGATTATCCTTGTAAATGATGGAAGCACAGATGAAACCGAAAAACACATGGATACTCTTACTGAGACATATTCGGGACTTGTTTATGCTATTCACCTTGCAAGAAACTTCGGTCAAGCATCTGCCATAACTGCTGGGTTACATTATTCTTCCGGAGATTGTGTCATCCTTATGGATGCTGACGGACAGGACGACCCTAAATGTTTTTCCAAATTTATTGAGTTATGGAAAAATGGTTATGATGTTATCTTCGCAAAAAGAGCAAATCGAAAAGAAGGTATCCTTTTCCGTTTTTGTACCTGGCTTTTTTACAGACTTTTATCCATTAGTGCTCAAATACCTATTCCGATAGATGCGGGGACCTATGCTCTGATTGATAGAAAAGTAATTGAAGCCATTAAATTATGTCCGGAGCGGAATCGGTATATTCCGGGTTTACGGAGTTGGGTCGGTTTTAAACAGACAGGTATCGTGGTTGAAAGAAGAGCCCGCTATGATTCAAAGCCCCGTGTGGGTTTTCGTGGTTTATGGACACTTGCCATGAATGCATTTTTTTCGTTTTCTTATGTCCCCCTATTTTTTTTCCGATTTGCAGGTGTTGGCAGTTTGCTCCTATGTTTTGTTCTAATTCTCTTTGCTCTTTACCACAAATTAATAACAGGGCTTGCCGTAACAGCATGGGCTTCCCAACTTATATCTATTTCCTTTTTTGGAGGAATTAATTTAATAGGAATTGCTCTTCTGGGCGAATATATAGCACGGATATACGATGAAGTGAAACAGAGACCCTTATACATTTGTGCTCGAACTTCGGGTTTACAGAAGGAAAATCAGTCAAAGATTAATAGTCCTGACGATGAAAATCATGATAAAATATGAATATGAATTTACAGAGAAATAAGGAAGAACCTGTGGGCGATTTCCAAAAAAAATATCCTGACAGAAATCGGTCCTAAAGATGAAAAAAGATATACCTACGATTTAATCAGTGAAACCATTGAAGTCTGTATGATTTCTGATATTGGAAGTCGCAGAACCAATAATGAAGACCACTGTCTTTTTTCAAAGGTTAATGATAATGATTATCGCGAGCGATTGGGTATATTAACTGCTGTCGCAGATGGTATGGGTGGTGCCGTTGCAGGAGAACATGCTAGTAAAATGGCGGTTACACTTCTATCTGATTATTATTTCTCATCAGAAGGGAATAATATTCCGGAGATATTATTAAATTCCATCCAAAAAATTAATGAAAATATCTTTAACTTGAGCGAAAATGACCCATCTTATTTTGGAATGGGGACAACCATATCCGCATTAGTTATACATGGGGATGTCGGATATGTCGCCCAGGTGGGTGACAGTCGTATTTACCTCTACAGAAATGATTATCCCGTAAAACAAATCACCGAGGACCATTCCATCGTAGCCGAGCAACTAAAAGAAGGGTTAATCAATGAAGAAGAGGCTCGAAATCATATATTAAAAAATCTTATAACAAGAGCCTTAGGGATTAAAGAAACTGTTGAAACGGATTTGTATTCATTTACGATAAAAAAGGGAGATACATTACTTCTCTGTTCAGATGGATTAAGTAATATGGTAACGGAAGAACAAATCCAGCAAGGTTTATCATCCGAAAAACTTGTTGATGGTTTGAATTCTCTTATAGATATTGCTATCCAAGAAGGAGCCCCTGATAATATAACCGCTGTTGCTGTGCGTATTATTGGTGAATTAGAACATAAAGATATCATTCGTCATGAAAAAATGACCATAGTATCTCCTGAAAAGAAATTCTCACTTCTCAAAAAATTGCTTCATCTTTTTTCTTTTAAATAAAGTTTTATCTTCTCTTCCGAGGGCCTCGATGACGAGCATGGGGATGTTTCTTATGTGAAGGATTCCGACGAGGTTCTATATTTTCTTCTTCCTTTTCTTCCCGAATCGTATTACTTATAGAAGGATTAACATTATAACTGTAACAACGAGGGCATTGAGATATTTCTTCTGCTTCAGTATCCAGATATACGAAAGCACAATATTTACATTCCCACACATTTTGATTCTTAAAGGCAGTATAAATTCTTCGTGTGCCAACTTCGGATAATCCCCATAAAATAATACCGGAAAGAGCAATAATAAACGAATAGATAATAAATGCTCCCGTTATTGATATTTCTATCATAACGAAACTCCGGATATACGATAACGAATAGTTACCTGCTGTTCGCCAGAATCCGTATTTATCAAAGGCTCAAAACGGATTTTACCAATTTCCCCTTCTATATATCTTGACATTTCATCTTCAATTATATTCAAATCTATCACCCGCAAAACTGCTCCATCCGGTAATACGGTTAACATAAAATCGTAATTTTTTTCACCTTCTACCATAGATTTTTTTGACATCTCTAACAAACCCGGGAAAAATAGAATCGTTCTATTATAAGGAGGATTAATCCATCGAAAGATAATCTCCGTTCCATCCCCTATACTTTGCTTCATCAAAGGGGCGGAGGTATTTTCTTCCGATTCTTTATTCTGAAGTTCTGCAGACGGAGCAAAAGGACTTAAAGCAGTGATAGATTCCCTTATTCTATTTATTCCCGCACCAAATTGTGCCCAACTGTCTCTATATTCTACCGATAAAGGTTGTGGGGAAACTTCCTCCTCTACTAAACTTCTGCGAAGTTTTAGTTTTTCTAATTCTTCAAATTCTATTTTAGGGAGTTCAAAACCACTTGACTGTTTTAGGTCATTTATATCAAATTCATTGTTCTTATTATCATCTTCCAAATTCTTTGACAATTTTAGTCTCGATGTCAAAATAGAACCGGTCGTTTTATCTGTATCTGCCTGAACAACACGAATATCCAGATATTGAAGGTCAGAACGAGGAATATAGACTACAATCTTAAAAAGAGTTACCGCAGAAAGATGTAGAAGGAGAGCAAAAAGAATCATTTTTAAGAACCGATTACGGTCCTTTTTTATCTGGAGCAGTAAATCCCCCTGGTGGCTTGTTGAAATATCATATTGCAATACCTCTGTATCTGTCTTTGGTAAGACAAGCGACTCTGAGATTTTAGAAAAATCAGTATTTTCCTGAATACTTTCCTCAATCTCGTAATTTTTCTCGTGCTTGCGCACGGATTTTCGCGTGCGCCTCTTCATTGTAATAATCCGTATGTTATTGTGTTTTCTCTTCAGTGGTTGATGGAATGGCTGCAATTCCGTAATGTTTTATTCCAACGGAATTAGCAATTCCTAATACTTTAACTAACCGTTCTGTAGGCACCCGACGGTCAGGACGAATAAGCAAAAGCCCTTCGGGTCTCCTTTCATAGAAACTTTCCATGGCTCTTGTTAATTCATACCAACTTTTAATAGGAATTTCATTATCTTCTGTGTAAAAAATTTCCCCTTGATTGTCCGGTCCCCCTTCTCCGTATGCCAATGTTACAGTAGCATCTTTCTGTTCTAACTGTTCTGACGAATCACTCTTAGACAGTTCTACAGGGATAGACGCCTGCACTACAAAAGTAGATGTCAACATGAAAAATAGAAGTAATTGAAATACCACATCAATCAAAGGGGTCAAGTCAATTGTTGCTTTAATTAATTTACTTTGACTTTGTTTCCGTTTAAATTTCATATTAAATCTCCTTGTCTCCCTGATGCCGTGTCAACAAATCAACCAACTCCGAGGAACTAATCTCCATTTCTACAATCATATTATCCACCCTTGATACGAAATAATTATAAAACACTAATAGAGGAATGGCTACCGTTAATCCTGCTGCGGTAGTAATTAATGCATTGGAAATACCCTCTGCAAGGTCCGAAGGATTGACCTGTCCCCTTTTATTCTGAATTGCGGCAAAACACTTTATCATCCCTTGCACTGTTCCTAAAAGTCCTAATAAAGGGGCTATACTTGCACATGTTGCTAATGCGGATAGATACCTTTCCAAACGGGGAATTTCCATCTGCCCAGCATCCTCTATGGATTCACGGATTTCCTCTTTCGATTTCTTATATTTCAAAATTCCTGCTTTCAGTATTCTCGCTACGGGAGCATCTACACGATTACAAATATCTATCGCATCTTGAATTCGATTTTGTCGAAGTACCTGACGAATTGTATCCATAAATTCACTCGTATCAATCCCTGCCTTCCGTAGAAACCAAAAACGCTCGATAATTATACAAACACCTATCACAGAGCAAAGCATGATAGGCCACATTAAAATCCCGCCTTTAAACATAATTTCAAGAGGGTCCATTGGCATTAGATAATCTCCTTTTCAGATAGATTAATAACTTTAAAGTTTTATTTTTAATAATATTTATTACGATAAAATATCAAGAAAGATATACAAGGGTTCCCAATCCCTCTCGGGTAAATATTTCAAGCAATAAACTATGAGGAATTCGCCCATCTATAATATGTGTTTTACGAACCCCATGGTCTAATGCTTTAAGGCATGATTCAATTTTGGGTATCATTCCCCCGCTAATTATTTTTTCTTCCTTTAATCGCTGAACTTCATTAGAGGGCAATTGATGAATTAATGTTTCAGGATTGGAAGGATCCCGAAGCAAACCGGGAGTATCTGTTAAAAACACTAATTTTTCTGCCCTCATGGCAGATGCAATATCACCGGCTACAGTATCTGCATTGATATTCCATACTCCTCCGAATTCATCTGTTGCAAGTGGAGCAACCACAGGAATAAAACCTGATTCGCATAGAACCTGGATAACTTTGGTTTCAACTTTTGTAATTCTACCTACCTGACCTATATCCGTTCCATCATCTGCATATTTTTTTACAGCATAAAGCAGTCCGCCATCTTTCCCACTGATACCTACAGCATGACCTCCGACACGATTTATCAAAGCGACTATATCTTTATTTACCACTCCTGAAAGAACCATTTCTACAACCGATATAGTCTTATCGTCTGTAATTCTAAGTCCCTGAGGGCTAAACTGGGGAGTAATTCCTAACTTCTTAAGCATTTCATTTATTGAAGGACCGCCCCCATGAACAACTATTGGATTCATGCCAACATATTTCATTAAAACAATGTCTTCTGCGGTACTTTGCCGTAATCGTTCATCTATCATTGCAGCACCACCATATTTTACAACTACCGTCTTCCCCCAGAACTCACGGATATAGGGTAATGCTTCAATCAGAACATTCGCTTTTTCTATCAGTCTATCCATAAACTTTCCTTGTAAAGTTTAGGTTCTATAATCTGCATTTATTTTTACATAATCATAACTTAAATCAGAAGTCCAATAACATATTTCTTCTGACCCCATCCCTATATCTGCATGAATAACAAACTCTTTGTTTTTCATTATCTCTGCAACTTCTTTTTCATCATAGTTGGCAGGGAGTCCTTTTTCAAAAACAAGTATATTACCTATCCACAGTTTTACTTTTTCAGGTTCTACAGGGACACCGCTATATCCTATGGCACATAGTATTCTACCCCAGTTCGGGTCACCCCCAAAAAAGGCTGTTTTGCATAACTGGGAAACGGCTATAGATTTTGCTATTTTCCTCGCATTATCTACGGTGTCTGCTCCAGTAATCTTAATCTCAACGAATTTAGTCGCTCCTTCACCATCAGCAACGATATTTCTTGCTAACCATACACATACTTGAAGTAAACCTTGATAAAACAACTCTTCATCCTGCGTCCCGGACTGAATTGCTATACCAGAGGCTCCATTAGCCAGCAATATTACCGAATCGTTCGTACTCATATCATTATCAACTGCAATGCAATTAAACGATTTCTGGACAGCACGCAGAAGTAATTCTCTGAGTTTTTCTTTGGCGATTCCGGCATCTGTAGTTATAACCGATAGCATGGTAGCCATATTAGGACAAATCAT
Source organism: Candidatus Hydrogenedens terephthalaticus JGI OTU-1 (assembly GCA_000493945.1). Classification (GTDB taxonomy): domain Bacteria; phylum Hydrogenedentota; class Hydrogenedentia; order Hydrogenedentales; family Hydrogenedentaceae; genus Hydrogenedens; species Hydrogenedens terephthalaticus. The sequence goes on along the minus strand of AWNW01000009.1, from coordinate 35,409 downwards.
CCCTGCCCCTTTTGCCATTCCACCAACACGAACAATACCCCGTGATAACTGCACAGCCACTGCATATTCTTTAGGAACTGTATCTGTAGTCATAATCGCTTTTGCAGAGTTTAAATGATTTTCCGAAGACAAAGATTTTACACATTCATGCACCCCTTTTTTAATTCTATCCATAGGTAAGGGAACTCCAATAACTCCCGTGCTCATAACTAACACATGTGTCTTATCTATCTTTAATAATGTTGCTATTTCTTCTGCTGTTTGTTCTACATCATTTAAACCGCGTTCTCCTGTGCATGCATTTGCATTTCCACTATTGATAAATACAGCATGAGCCTCACCCTGCGAACAAAGCCTTTGACACCACAATACTGGGGCTGCTTTGACACGATTTGTTGTAAAAGTGCCTGCAATAGTTGCTTTATCCTTAGAAAAAACTAAAGCACAATCCAATCTCTTATTTTCAGGATTTTTTATACCTGCAGAGGCTGCCGATGATTCAAATCCTAAACTCGCACATACACCGCCATCTATAGGAACTATACTCATATTTATTTTTCTCCTTTACTGTAAAACTTATGTTATGGCATCATTCCGGGGAAACGAAGTCCTGTATCCTCTGGGAATCCAAACCGAACATTCAAACATTGGATACCCATACCTGCAGTTCCACCTACCAGATTATCTATCGCACAAACAATAACAATATTCCCTGTTCTATCATCATAAGTCCAGCCAATATCACAAAAGTTGGAATTACGAACATAGTTAATCTCTGGAAACTGTCCTTGTGGCAAAACACGCACGAAAGGCTCGTCATCATAACATTTATATATTTCAGATGGGTTTATGTCTTTTGTGGGTCTCAATGTAATTGTAGATAAAATTCCACGCGTGAGAGGTGCCACATGTGGGGTAAATTGCACTGTATATTTTCCACCAATTTCTTGTTCTATCTCGGGAATATGTTGATGATTTCCAATTCGATATGCTCGCATATTCTCATTCATATTGGGGAAATGAAACAGTTCGTTTAAACTCCGTCCCGCACCTGAAACACCTGAAATAGAATCAATAACTATTGGAACATTGGGTTCTGCATATTGAACCAAGGGTCGTAATGGCAATATATTACTAATCGGGAAACACCCCGGAACAGCAACAATATCCGCCTGTTTAATTTGTTCGCGATACCATGGAACCAAACCATAAACCGAACGAGATACCAATTCTGGATGAGTATATTCCAACTTATAAAACTTTGAGTATTGTTCCGCATCTTTTATTCGAAAATCCGAACCCAGGTCCATTACTATAACGCCTCTTTTTACCAATTCTGAAGCCAATGGCATAGATTTCCCTGCTGGTAAAGCAAAAAATACTACATCACATTTCTTCGCTATAACATCCGGGTCAAATATTTCTAATTCTATATCCACCAATTTACGAAGATTGGGAAGAACATCCTGTAATTTTTTGCCCGTTTCCATTTCAACAGCACAAACCAATTTCGCCTGAGGATGTGCTACGAGAAGACGAATAAATTCTCTTCCCGCATAACCTATTGCACCGACAATTCCTACTTTTATCATGTTTAACTCCTAAAAGGTATAGGTTCTTACATTGAAAAACTTCCCCTTATTCATTTAAACTATCATTCCGATAAATATTTATTGGGGGATTAAGTGGATATTATACTCTTAATTACCGTTTTTTTTAAAATATAGATTTTATATGTGTTTATCATCATTTGAAGATACAAAAATTAAAGTTATATATCATTACTTCAAAATATAATAGGCAGGAGAAAAAATAAAATGCATCCATTTCGTACACATAACTGTAATCAATTAAGAAAATCCGATGTTGGTAAGGTAGTAAAACTATCAGGTTGGGTACATACAAAACGAGACCATGGAGGAGTTATTTTTATTGATTTACGCGACCATTATGGAATTACACAAATTGTTGTAAACCCAGACCGTCCTTTTTTCTCTGAGGTAGAAACTGTAAGAAATGAAAGTGTAATTACTATTGAAGGGGAAGTTGTTGCTCGAACCCCTGAAACAGTTAATCCAAATATTGATACAGGCGAAATTGAAGTGGTCGCAACCAATTTTCTTCTGGAATCTGCCTGTGAACAATTGCCTTTCCCTGTTAATAAAGAAATAGAGGCACCGGAAGAACTTCGATTAGAATACCGATTTTTAGACCTTCGTAGAAGTACCCTCCATAAAAACATCATGTTACGTGCTCAACTGGCAAAACTCGTCAGAGAACACCTGATATCTCGTGGTTTTAACGAATTTCATACACCTATCCTTACAAGTTCCTCACCAGAAGGTGCTCGTGATTTCCTGGTGCCCAGTCGAATATATCCGGGGCAGTTTTATGCATTACCCCAGGCTCCCCAACAATTTAAACAATTGTTAATGATTTCAGGTTTTGATAGATATTTTCAGATAGCGCCCTGTTTCCGTGATGAAGACTCCCGCGCAGACCGTAGCCCCGGGGAATTCTACCAGATAGATATTGAAATGTCGTTTGTTACTCAGGAAGATATTTTTGATGAACTTGAATTATTAATGGTTCGTATATTCAAAGAACTTTCAAATAAAAATATTATCTGGGAAAAATTTCCACGAATTCCCTACCGTGAAACGATGGAAAAATATGGCACTGACAAGCCTGATTTGCGTTATGGATTAGAAATGCATGATTGCACAGGTATTTTTGGAAATTCAGACCTTAAAGTTTTCAGTGCACAGGTAGCCACAGGAGGAGTTATCAAGGTAATTCATCTGCCACATGCCGACCAACAACCTCGAAAATTCTTTGATGATGCAGAAGAATATGCAAAAAGTGAAGGGGCAAAAGGTTTAGCATGGCTTATCTTAAAAGAAGGTGATTTCAAAGGTCCTATATCGAAATTCATGAAAGAAGAAGAGAAAAAAGCACTTATACAAAAACTTCAGATGAATGAGGGCGATGCTGTTTTCTTTGGGGCAGGTTCAAGAAATGAAACCAATACACTTATGGGTAAAGTTCGTACATATCTTGCGCGTCAATTAAATATGATAGACTCTAATCAAGTAGCCTTCTGCTGGATTGTTGATTTTCCCATGTTCGAATGGAACGAGGAGGAAAAACATTACGATTTCTCTCATAATCCATTTTCCATGCCTCAGGGTGGAATGGATGCATTACTAAACAAAAACCCGCTGGATATATTGGCATACCAGTATGACATCGTTTGCAATGGAGTAGAACTTTCTTCCGGCGCCATTCGTAACCATAAGCCAGAAATTATGTTAAAAGCATTTGAAATTGTTGGCTATCCTCCTGAAGTTGTTAAAAATAAATTTCCAGCATTATGGAAAGCATTTCATTACGGAGCTCCTCCTCACGGAGGTATAGCCCCAGGTTTTGACCGAATATTAATGCTCCTGACAGACTCTCCCAATATTCGTGAAGTGATTGCCTTCCCGCTAAATCAAAAAGCACGCGACCTTCTCATGGGTGCGCCCAGCGAGGTTACACCGAAACAACTTCAAGAACTCCATATTACTATCGTTCCACCTAAAAATAAGTAAAATAACTCATTTACACAAACAATATGGAGATTTTTTTTCTCTCCAAACCTGACTGCCTATTTTTATATGACCATCTTCAACCCAAAAAAAGTCTACTTCTTTTGATAATTGCATATTCGGTCTTCGATAAACAAAAAATGGCAGGTCGCGTTTTTTTATTTCTTCTGTTTTATCGAAGTATTCATTTTTAGAGATATTCAGCATGTCTGCATTTTTAAATCCATTTCTTCCCAGAGGTAGAAACCGATATAAGTGCCATGCATGAATTCTCGCTCCTTTTTCCCATAAATGAAGCAGAAAAGCAGTTATCTCGTGTAACATATCCAAATTTATTTTGCAAACAACCGTAGAAATAGTAAAAGGAATTCTCCCCTCCGTTAAATATTTTAGCCTTCCTTTTATTATGTCATAGTGTTTTCGGAAACCTTTTCGCAGATAATTATGAACCTGTGGATTGTTTGAGTCAAGAGGTATGACATATCGGTCAGCATTCAAATTTTCTATCACATTCGGAGTTAAACCTACCCCATTTGTTCCTACTTGGGTATGAAGACCCATTGTTTTTGCTAAATTTATTGAATGGGATAAAGAATATCTCCATTGCAAAGGCTCTCCACCACCAAAAACGACGCTCTCCATGTCTCGCCCTTTTATTATTTCCAGGACTTCCTCTACCTGTTTCGGTGTCATTTCTGATAGAGTATTTTCTGTAATACAGAATAGGCAACTCATGGAACAGGCACCATGAAGCATAATCACTCCTACCCTGCGATGTTGAATATTTATTTCTTGCATGTTTTACTTCATCCGAACTGCTGATATAGCAAATCTCAATCCTGTAAAAATTTCAAAAAACAATACTTCTGGTATATAAAACATATTTTTCCATCGAAATCTTCCAATAGATAAATCATGTTTTAATCCTATCCACCAACGATTAATTTTTCTTCGGTGGGCAACTGATTTTATCATTATTTCTTCGTAACTGCAAATTATCTTTTTCTTTACAAGGGAATCAAATCGAATTAAGTTTTCAATATTAGGGACACAGGACTTGAAACTATTTATTTGTTCTTTTAATCCACTTAATTGTTGTTCCAACCTTCTCTGTATTTTACGATTCATCTGTCCTGATGTCTGGGATAATTGTAATAACAACTCGTTAGTCTTTTGAATAATTTGTTCATATTCCTGAGAAACAAATTGGGTGTATTGATTGGATTGTAATATTTGTGTTAAACAAGTACGAATTTCCTGAAGATAAGAATAAGCAGAGGCTAAAGATTCCCGTTTTTCTTTCAACTGTTTTCGTGTTAATAACCATATTTCCTGATATTCGTAAAATACCTGCATAATTACTTTAACTTGATTAATAAAGTCTTTCATTCTTCTGTGTAAAAACGCACTAATGCTTTCTATTTCCATTGTTGGACGACGCTCCTTCCGCCTCTTTTTCCTTAAAAATCCCATACTCATAGGATGATTGCTTAATAAAGTAGAATAGCGATTCCATAAGGTCAACCAAAAAGCATTCCAGTATTGTTCCGGTGGGCAACGAAGCAATATATCAATAATATTATCTTTGGAATAGAAAAGGGACCATGCTTTTAGCCATGATTTTTTTAATTCTCCTATTTTGAAATTAGGATGAGGGAAAGTTTCATGACAACTATCATAGTGGTTACAATCATCTGATATTTTTTCCCCTCTTTCCAACCTTTCTTTATGGTCTTTGGAACCTGGAATTGGAGTCATAATGAAAAAAGATGCTTCATCAACCTTTACTTCAGTTTTTAACAATCTGACATCATGGATAATACTTTGTGGAGTATCACAAGGCATACCTACAATATAACCTACATGAACAAGAATCCCTGCTCTATGCCATGATTCTACCATCTCTGCATATTCGGATGTTTTATTTTGTGTTTTTCCCATCAGTACCAAATTTTGCGGATTAATACTTTCCATCCCGATAAAAACAAGATAACATCCTGCTTCTGATGCCATACGAACAAAATCAGGTATTTTCCATGATTGCGTATCAATTTGCATCATGAATCGAATTTTTTTACCTTTCTGCTTTAATTCTATAAGTCCCATAAAAAGTTCTTTCCAGATGGGAGAACGGGACATGTTGTCATCTGTAAAAAAATAACTAAAAAACCCATTATCATAATTTTGCTCAATTACTTGTAAAATCTTTTCTGCGGAACGGCATCTAATTTTTCTTCCCTGAACATTAATTATGGTACAGAAAGAACAATTAAATGGACAGCCACGGCTTGTATCTATCGTACACATCGGTTGCATAAAGTGTTTTAAATATTCGGGGTCTGCTACAGGGATAGGGGCATCCTGAATATCAGGAGATTTCGGAATCATATAATACGGTTGCAGTCTGTTATTTATAGCATCATTCAATATAGTGGCAAGAACCCCATCTCCTTCTACTTCGCCACATACTAAACTTACCCCGTTATCCATTAGAAATTTCAAATCAGGCACATCAGGTCCGAACAGTTTCATAACCCCGCTAACATGAAAGCCTCCTATTATCACTGGCACCTGATATTTGCGGAACATTATAGCCAAATCACTTGCCCGTGCGAACATATTGGTCTGCACACCGACCAGTCCTACTATTAAAATTTCATTCCGCTTCTTACTTTCATTGACAGTTTTATCCACATCTATACTCTGAACAAATTCGTCTTTTATTTCAACATGAACTTCAAATTTTTCATCAAGTTTCTTTTCATTTATCAACTTTTGTGTCAAAGCTCTCATACACACAAGTGTGTTGGAGGGCAACAATCCTTTCCAGAAATGATAAGGGTAGCCATCGTCATCATAATGCGAGGGGAGAATATAAAGAATTTTTACATTTTTCTTTTGTGTTTTTTTATAAGAAAACAATTTCATAGCGAAAATCCTCTCTGTAATGTATTAAAATTAGTGAGTTTCCTCTTCATAGTTATATTATAATATTTCTGTTCTAATTTTCTAAAAAAATAAAACATATTAATTTAATACTTATTAACGATTAACAAAAGGAGAAAAAATATGACAAAGGCAATGCTCGTTATAGGTTTATCTTTCTTAATGTTCTTTTTATGTTTCTCTTACAATACCGCCCACGCCGATTCTCGTTTCAAAGATGATGTAGAATTTTTGAAACAATATGTCACCGTTATCCTATTAAAAGATCCAGAATCAAATGGAGAAGTAGCCATTGTTCCTGAATATCAGGGGCGGATAATGACAAGCACAGCGGAAGGACCTGACGGGTTAAGTTTTGGCTGGATTAATCGTGAATTAATTGCATCGAAAAAATTTGAGCCCCATATCAATGTCTTTGGAGGTGAAGACCGTTTCTGGATCGGTCCGGAAGGTGGGCAATATGGCATTTTCTTTCCTCCCAATGCACCTTTTGATTTAGAACATTGGCAAACACCTGCTGTTATTGATACAGAACCGTATGAAGTAGTTTCACAAAATGATAAACAAGTTTCTTTCCGAAAAGACGCAAAGTTAAAAAATTGGACAGGAACTGATTTTCAGATATTAATCGAGCGAACCGTTAGTATTTTATCTAAGGAACAAATAGCAGGAGCATTAGGAGTTAGAATTCCTCCGGGTATTAAATATATAGGTGTTGAATCAAAAAATAAAATCACCAATACTGGCACAGAAGATTGGAGTAAAGAAAAAGGTTTGCTCTCTATCTGGATATTAGGAATGTTCAATCCCTCACCCGAAACAACCATAGTTATACCCTTTTTACCCGGTTCCGAAGAGAATTTAGGTCCGAAAGTAAACGATGCTTATTTTGGTAAAGTTCCTGCAGACCGACTGGTTGTAAGGGACAATGTGGTATTCTTCCGTGGCGATGGTCAGTATCGAAGTAAAATTGGAATTTCACCTAAACGAGCATTATCTGTTTGTGGAAGTTTTGATGCCAAAAACAAAGTTTTAACTATTGTTCAATACAGCAAACCAGATACTCTAAAACCCTATGTAAATTCCATGTGGGAACTTCAAAAAGAACCGTATGGAGGCGATGTAATCAATTCGTATAATGACGGTCCTTTAGGTCCCGGGAAAAAGCCCTTAGGACCCTTTTATGAACTGGAAACTTCTTCGCCAGCAGAGGAATTGAAGAAGGGAGAACATGTCGAACATACGCACCGCACATTTCACTTCATAGGAAGTGAAAAAGAATTAAACTATCTGGCAGAAGAAGTATTAGGAGTTGATTTGCAGACTATCCAGAGTGTTTTTGCAAGTAACTAATCTATCCATAACAAAAGACAGGGCAAACACTTTTTATTATGTTTGCCCTGTCCTTTTTATTTATGAGTTTGTTAGACGCTGGCGTTTGTTATCTGTTCTATCATACTAATCATCGGATAGAATAATGAAACAAATAGAGTAACAACAATAATACCTACGACAATAGTAAATATAGGTTGCAATGCTTCCCCTAACGAATCAACAGCCACCTGAACTTCACTATCATATATATCGGCTATTTGTTCTGCTATCTTATCTATACTTCCGGACTCTTCGCCCGTTATCAACATGTCTGCAACCACAGGAGGTATTACATCAGCAGAAGCCCGTAAAGGTGCTTCCAAACCTCCTCCCCGTTCAATCGAGTCTCGCAAAGATTGCAAACTTTGAGCCACTGCCTGATTATGAATAGAATATTTTGTAAGTTCTAACGATGACATCATAGAAAGCCCACTTCTCAATAACAATGCCCAGGTTCTCATCATTTCAACGATAGCATATTTATGAATAATCTTCCCTATAATAGGGATTTTTAACTTGAAACGGTCTGCAGATAATCGGCGAAGTGGGTTTCGGATGAACCATACCTGATAAAACAATATCAAAACAAGTATCAGAACGATCGGTAACCACCACCAGACACGGAACCAATCAGAAATATTGAAAAACAATTCTGTTGCAGGGGGAATTTTTATATTTTGCTTTTCATACATATCTTTAAATTGAGGGACAACAAAATTGGTAAGTAGCAACAACACCCCTAAACATGCAATTACAAGGACTATCGGATAAAAAAGGGCGCCACGCACCTTTCTGCGAAGTAAATCTCTTCTCTGCCGATAATCTACCAATCGTTGTAGAACCGTAGTAAGAGTACCACTGGCTTCACTGGCTTTGATCAAATTTACAAAAACGGTATCAAAATAGCGCGGGTGTCTATCAAATGCCTGCCATAAAGGATTTCCTTCCTCCACATACAACGCCATATCATTAATTAGCCCTCGTATGGCTTCCGATTGACCCCTTTGTGCCAGTGTCTTCAACGATTTCAATAAAGGTGTGCCAGACTCTAAAAGCATTATCAATTGTCGGAGAAAATCCGTAATTTCCTGATAACGAACGGTGCCTTTTCTCATAAAGGACAAACTCATTGATAAAGTATTGCTAATTACGGGTTCTCGTCGAATTACTTCTTCTTCACTGACAATTTGAGAGAGACTCTGCACTTTTCCTTTTGTAGATTTCCGAATTTTTTTAATTCCTTCGGCGTTTTTCTCAGCCATCGCTGTTCTCCTTATGTCATTATCAATTTTTTATTTTTTCTGTCGGGATACTTCTATTCCAAACAACCATCGGATTGCCTTCTGTAAACACAACCCCTGCTTCTTTTGAAGCGAAGACATGGTTGTATTTCTTACCTAAAGCCACTCTACTCAGTTCTGCTACAACTACAATCTTAAAACTGTTTGACTTTTCTGTAAACGGGAACTGCCAATTCAAAGCCATATCATCAACTTTTATATTATACCCTGTCGTGGGTTTTTCTAATATTGTAATCAGGTCATTCAGTGATTTTATCGGACGGGCATTTGTAATTTTCTGGGCTTCATCGGAACTTATGTTAAACAAAGCCATTAAAACTTCGACAGGTGCTTTATTAATATTTAAATAAGGAATCGGATTATTGGGATTGCCCGCATTCCATGTAGAAACAAAATTTGTTATTTGCTCATTAAACTTTCCCGAAATTACTCCATTTTCGCCATATAATTCTTCTACCAGATAAAACCATCTTCCCGTAGATGATGATACTCCTGAATTAGGCAAACTTGAAACAATTCTCCTCGCTATTTCGCCATTTGTATTTAATATTTTCTGTAGCACACTTGCTGGACTGCAATTTAAATTTATTTTTCCACTTTCATCTGTTATCCAGACTTTCATATTAACACTTATTGTATCTGATGGTTCTAAGGCAAAAGTTCCGTTTCCTTTATATTCTTGTTTATAGTAAGGATAACTAAACTCAATAGGGCATCTATCTATTAATTTCTGAACTGCATCCATTCGCCATGCCTTTTCCAATTCTACTAATGCAGAACTTATACCTGTTTTTGCATATTCTCTTACCCTCATTTCATCTAAAAGCAGAACTGTTCTTCTTAATTCGGTTTCCGCATCGCGCACATAATACATCCCTAATAAGGCAAATACTCCTAATAAGGATATGGCTATCATTAGAGCCACACCGTTTTTACTTGAAGTATAAAATGATTTTTGGATTTTTTTTAATATGGCTTTCATAGAATATTCCCTAACCAAAAAGTGCTTTCACGCACTACTTGTTCCCATATCCTGTTTTCATCTGCTAAAACGAAACTCACTTTCACTGCTTTTGGATAGAAAGGCTTATCCCATTGCTCTAACCAATTATTTCCATCATAACAATGAATTTTCATTGCAAGAACGCCTGTCATAATAATTTCCCTTGCTCCACTTGGCTCTTTTTGCCCTAAAGGACTTACTACTCTAACAAGAGCAGGAACACCCCCCAAACTTCGGTCTATATAGTAAAACACCTGCATAATTGTATTCTTATCTTCAGAATTTACATAAAGGATAGGAAACGATATTTTATCATCATCCAAAGGAACGGATTGGTATCGTTTTTCATTTTCAATATGTCGAACTGTGCTTAAACGACCTTTTGTAAATATTGGAGAAACTATCTGGTCAAAATCCAATTGTAACCGATTTATCAATCTTAAATAATTAATATTAATAGCTTGCCGAATTTCGGACTGACGCCGATAATCCATAATCTTGCCGAACATAACTACACCAAGAGTAGACAGCACGGATAAAACTGCCAGAACTGTAATAATCTCAATTAATGAAAAACCTCTACTATATGCTCGTTTAGTTTTCTTCATTTCTTAATTACCTTATCAATCTGGAAACGAGGGATGATTGAATTGATTGTGTAATACTTCGTTCGCCCAAATTCTTTATAAATTACAGTTACGACTATTTCGTAATAACCAGTATCTTTGGGCAATAATTTTCCAAATGCCTTCCACCGAAATTTCTGTGAGATATTTTTATAATTTCTAAAACTTGCCCAATCCGGAGGAGCAATAATGGGTATCTCCGCAACATTGCCTGCTTTTGCTTCGTCTTCTGATGTTAAAATAGGAAAAACTTCTTCTTTATCGGTAGCATCAGGAATTTTCCAGATAAATTTCTCCGGACAATTTTTTAAGTAATTCAATTTCTCATTTGCTAAATTACTGGCTAATAGTGCATTTTGGGATGTTTGTGCCAGATTTAAACTTAATGTAAACATCTGCACTAATGCAGTTAATGCGATACTTACCACAGCCAAAGCGACAATTAACTCTATTAAAGTAAAACCTTTTGTTGTCTTAATCCATAACATTTTGTTTTTATTATAATTTTCTCTTGCCATAAGAAATACCATTACCCATTCTTGAATGTTCTATAATAATTTATCATGTAAATAATATTCTCATTCAAATCTATACTTATATGCAAAAAAAATATAACACAAATAATTTATTAAATAAAATACCCATTTCTCTATTTTACAACAATCAAGAGATAAAAACATCTCTTCCCAAGGAAGGATTTAAAGGGATTTTTGAATTACAATCCCCAAAAACACAAAATTTGCCTGAACAACTATTTGAAGAAGCAGTTCAAAATCCTATCGGGAATTCACTAAATCCCTTCTATCAAAAAATAAATAACCTAAATATTTCTATCGCCATTTCAGATTCATTTCGATATACAGGTCTGGAACAGTTTATTAAAGTAATGATGAATAGACTATTTGCTTGTGGAGCCAATCCCGAAAGATTAAAGTTTTTAGTATCTGTAGGTTCGCATCGCCCCCCTACAGAAACCGAATTACAATCACTACTGACACCTGAAATATATAAGACTTTCAAACAAAATATCTTTATTCCTGAACCGTATAATTTTGAACAATATGAATATTTAGGAAAGACAAAAAGGGGAACTCCTGTATATGTTTTTAAAGAAGTCATGAACAGTGACCTCTTAATTTTAACAGGAACTATTTTATACCATTATTTTGCAGGTTTCGGAGGAGGGAGAAAATTAATAGTCCCCGGATTATCAGCATTACCTACCATTCAACATAATCACGCATTAAGTATTCATCCAGAAAAATGTGAAATTCATCCGGATGTGAGACTTGGAAAATTAGAAGGTAATCCTGTTGCAGAGGATTTAATGGAAGCAACATTACTTACTCAAAAAAATTATTTTATTATTAATACCGTCCTTTCTCCAGATAAAAAAATATTAAAAATCTTTTGTGGAGATTTGATTAAAGCACATCAAACTGGAGCCAAATTTGCACAAAAAGTGTATTCTATTAGTATCCCCGAATTTGCAGATATAGTAATTGCTTCTGCAGGAGATGCAAAAAATTTTCTCCAAAGTCATAAAGCACTTGTCAATGCATGGCAAGCCAGAAAAAAACCTTATGGAAAGATAATCTTTATTGCTCCTTGTGTAGAAGGATTGGGTGGTCATCAATTTCAAAAATGGCTTGAAATAGGAAATCCAGAACAATTAGTTGCTCATCTACGAAAGAATGGGGAAGTTAATGGACAAACAGTTATATCTACTTTAGAAAAATCTCCCCATACATATTTCCTCACGGAAATGAATGAAAAAATGGTAAATCTTTTGGGAGGTAAAAAAATTAGTAGTATCGAAGAGGGTTTCCGATTAGCCTGTGAAGAACTCAAAAAAGTTGGGATTCCTAAGCCATCGTGGATATTTTTGCCGCACGCTTTGTATTCTGTCCCTCATATTTCAGAGGAAAAATAAAATCTACATTCTTTCGGGGACAGAAATTCCCAAAAGATGGAGTGCATTCTGCATGGTTTGTAATGTTGCGGAACATATCTGCAGTCGTGCTTCTTTAATTTCTTCTTTTTCTGCCTGTAAAACAGGACATGTGTGGTAAAAAGAGGTAAAAGTATGTGCCAAATCTAAAGCATAGCCTGCAATTATTGACGGATTGCGTTGTTCAATACTATTTAATACTGTCAACGGAAACTCTGAAATCTTTCGAACTAATATCCATTCTTCATCTTGTTGTATTGGAATTTCATCACTGATATTCAAAGGAATTTCTTTTCCATATTTGCGAAGGATAGACTTGATCCGAGCGCAACTATACTGCAAGTATGGACCTGTATCTCCTTCAAAAGACAGGGCACTTTCTATATCAAAAATAACATTTTTAGTTGGAGTTACACGAAGCACGGCAAAACGAATCGCAGAGACAGCAACTTGTTCAGCAATAAGTTTCTGTTCTTCCTCTGAAAGTTCCTTACATTGTTCTTGCACCCTTTTGAATGCCAATTCAGAAGCGGTATCTAAAAAGTCAGAAAGAAGTACTACATTACCTTGCCTTGTTGACATTTTTCCTTCTTTTAATAAAATATAAGAATAGAATACAGGGACAGGGGGTTTATAACCAGCACCGGATAGAATTAAAGAAATTTGCTGCAAATATAGTTTGTGGTCTTCACCTAAAACGATAATATCTTCATCAGCACCCATAAGTCCTTTATATATAGTATATGCCAAATCACGATAGCCATACATGGAACTTCCATTGGCTCGACGCAAAACAAAATATCGCCCTTCTTCCTGTGTATATCCTAACGGAGCCAAGTCCACTGTTAATCTTTGTTCTTCATCAACAAATAACGCACCTTTTGTTTTCAATACCTCTAAAACTTTATTCAATTCTTCTGACTCAATGAAATTAGATTCCCTATCAAAATAGTCATAATCTACACCTAACCGTTTCAATACCTGTAATTGTCCTTTTAAACACATCTCCGTTACATGGAAAAACTTTTTACGAACATCTTCATCCCCTTGTTCCATTTTTGCTAATAAATCATATCCTTTTTGAGCAAACTCCGGGTCGTTTTCTGCCCGTTGATTTGCCCGAACATAAGCCTCCAATATCCCGTTAAAATCTAAATTCTCAATTTCATCGGAAATGAGAACCAACAAACCTATCTGCCGTCCCATGTCATTCACATAATAATGAACTTCTGTATCATAGCCCTCAAAACGAAATATCCGAGATAAACTATCTCCTATCATAGCATTCCTTGCACGTCCTACATGCGGGCTTGCATTAGGATTAATACTTGTATGCTCGATAAGAGCCTTTTTACCTTTCCCTGAAAATGAGGAACCAAATAGTTTGTTGCTTTTTAGTACCTGCTTAATAATTTCTCCCGCAGTAACATCTCGATTAAGGAACAAATTTAAATAACCGCCTACTCGTTCAACTTTATCAACAAAAGTTTCTATTTTCACCAGCGGTATGCACTTTTCGGCTAATTCAGGTAATGGGATATTCAGTTTTTTAGATAATGCAAATAGAGGGACAGAAACATCCCCCATTTTTATTTCTGGAGGTGAAGAAACGAGAATATCTTTATCCCCAATTCCTTCAAAATTGCTAACAAGATTATTTTTTATCTTCTTTATTATGTCTAACACTACAAAAACACTCCTTCTATAAAGGGGCTAAATATATACGAAATGGGACATATTTTTTAGTTTTTTAGCAAAACTATCTTTCAAAATGAATTTAAGACGCAATTAAATACCTTCGAGACAGGATAATGTAGCCCTTAATGTATCTTCATAATTATCGGTAGAATGTCCACATTCCAGAGATACAAACCCTTTGTAGTCCGTTTGAGCAATGGCTTTAAAAATATTGCGATAATTTAATTCCCCGGTTCCGGGTTCTTTTCTTCCTGGATTATCAGCCACATGGAAATGCCCTATGCGACTTATATTTTCCGTTAAGTTACGAATAACATTCCCTTCTGTTATCTGTTGATGATAAATGTCAAACAACATCATAACATTCGGGCTGTTTACCTCTTTTAGGATTTCCATAGTATCATCTGTTCTACATAAGAAATATCCACGATGGTCAACCAGCGGATTTAGTGCTTCGACAACAATGGATACTTGATTATCCTCTGCAATGGGAGCCAATCTTTTCAGGCATTTAATTACATTTTCCTTTTGCACATCTCGCGAAACATCATTGCGTTCATTGCCTGTAAGTCCAATTAGTCTTTTACAGTTTAATTGCTTGGCTAATTCAATTCTTTCGCGGAATTGTTTTTCAAGACGGTCATGGTCTGTTTCATCTACCATCTGTCTTGGTGCTATGGCACCTACACCTACAATACAACTCAACTCCAATCCCAGTGCATCCATTTTACTACGGATTGCCTTAAAATCACCTTTGGGATGAAGCCATTCGTATGCAGGTAAACCCCAACCCGCAACAGCATCCAATTTTTCTTCGGGTTTCCGTCCCGGGAACCAGTCTAACGGAGCAGCCATTCTTAACTTAACCTTGGAAAAAGGCTTATCATCAGGAATCGCTCCATATCCTTTTTTACTCGCGACAAAAGCACCACCTGCTATAGCACTTGCACAGGTAATAAAAAAATTTCTTCTTTTCATATTTCTTCTCCTTGCTATGTTATATTTCTTTTGCGAGACAAATTATTTTATTTGATTATACTATGAATAAAATTTTATTATCGAGTTTACAGTACAGATTATAAAATAACCATGCATCTATGATGTAATAGCCCATCAAATCAAGGATTTAAGGTGGAATGAAACTATCATTTGTAATCCCTGCATATAACGAGGAAATGACCATAAAGCCCTTAGTTGAAGGCATCATTAAGCATACTTCTCCTCATGATGTGCAAATCATTCTTATTGATGATGGAAGCACCGATTCAACTTTTCAATCCATGTTAAAAGTTCAATCGGAGCATCCTCAGGTAAAAATTATAAAATTCCGCAGGAATTTTGGGAAAAGTCGTGCTTTATCCGCTGGTTTCCATGAAGCCGATGGGGATATCATCATTATGATGGATGCGGATTTACAGGATGACCCTAAAGAAATACCCCGAATGATTGAAAAAATGCAAGAAGGCTATGATGTAGTATGTGGATGGAAAAAACGACGACTTGACCCCTGGCATAAGACATTCCCCTCAAAAATATACAATGCCATAATTCGATATTTATTTCATGTAAATCTACATGATGTTAATACCGGTTTCAAGGCATTTCGTAAAGAGGTTATTCCCAATATTCCTTTATATGGAGAAATGCACCGATTAATCGCAATATCTGCATCAGAATTGGGGTTCAAAGTAACCGAAATTCCAGTGGAACACCATCCGAGAAAATATGGAAAATCTAAATTTGGTTTTAGTCGCTTTTTCTTCGGTGCCGTAGATGTATACACCGTCTGGTTTTTATCGAGGCATAGCCAGTCTCCTTCCTATTTTTTTACCAAACGCGGATTAATGGCTATTGGATTGGGAATATTATGTCTATTGGGTAGTTTATTAGGCTTTTACTTTGATGGTGAACAACTTCGCTATGTTTTTTTAGGAACGGTTGGTTCTGTTTTTGTAGGTATTGGATTTTTAACTATCGGAACTGGTTTAATTGCAGAAATACTCCGTAGGGAATTTGCTTTCAAGCAAGACCATTCCATTATTGAATGTATTGTCCCCACAAATAATAATCTGAATTCAAAAGATTAATTTTTTATACATTAAAACAAAGGAGAGTTAATATGATATATTTAACTTTATTGCTATTTACTTTCACTTCATGGGAATTGCCTGCCCCAATAGATAAGGAACCTGTTCCATCAGCATTTTTCAAGGACCGTTTACATGCATACATCTGGCTTAATTGGTCTGTTGTCCCCATTTCACGAATAGCAGATACAATAGGAGCCAAAGAAGAAGACATTCTCGCTATTGGAACACGAATGGGCTTACCCAAACCTTATCCAGTAACAGAAGAAGAAATGGAACGATTGCATTGCACCATCATACGCAGGAATTGGCATCTTCTCCCTTATGAGCAAATTATAAAATTGTTAAAATGGAATACACAACAATTGGCTTATACCCTACGCGAAGATGATTTCCTCTTCATCAAACTGGGAAATTTCAAACCCCAATGTTCTCCTTTGACCTTTCAAGAACCTGATGAAGAAACCATTGAATATGAAAAACAAATCGGGAATATGGTAAACAATCTTTTCCCGAGAGGGATACAATGTTGGGGAGAAAAACCTTTCCATTTCATTAAAGAATTGTCTGACATCAATAATAATCATAAAGTTGAAGTCTCAAACAAAGAAATTCCTCGTTATTGTTCTTCTTATTTCTTAAAGTACGGAGACCCTTTTGCGAATCTTGAAGAATCCTATCCTAAAGGATACATACAAAAATTACGAGCAAATGGCGTAAACGGGGTATGGTTACAATCTGTGCTTTACCTATTAACCCCTTTTCCATGGGATATGGAAATTAGTAAAGGCTGGGAACAACGATTAGAAAATTTAAGAAAATTTTCCGAAGACCTGAAAAAAGAAGGAATGAAGGTGTATTTATATTTAAATGAACCGCGTGCTATGCCTAATTCTTTTTATGAAAAATTTCCTGAATTAAAAGGGGTTAATGAAGGAGAATTTTCTGCCCTTTGCACATCTCATCCCGATGTTCAGGATTATATAAAAAACGCTATTAAAATGATTTGTGAAAAGGTCCCGGATTTAGGGGGATTTTTCACTATCAGTGCCTCCGAAAATCTTACAAACTGCTGGTCTCATCATCATGGCGAAAATTGTCCGCGTTGCTCAAAACGGAATCCTTCAGAGGTTATTGCAGAAGTTCATCAACTTATTCAATCAGGAATTGAGTTGGCAAATTCGTCGTGTAGACTTATAGCATGGGATTGGGGTTGGAAAGAAGAATGGGTTGAAGGAATTATTTCAAATCTCCCCCCTAAAACAGCCATTATGAGTGTTAGCGAGTGGGATATCCCTATTATTCGCGGAGGCATCAACTCAGCCATCGGAGAGTATAGTTTGACGGAACCCGGACCAGGTCCGCGTGCTTTACGCCACTGGGAAATCGCTCAAAAATATAGTCATCCCATCTTTGCCAAACTACAAATAGGAACGACCTGGGAATTGGGTTCTGTGCCATACATTCCAGTACTCGAAAATGTTGCTACTCATGCAGTAAATCTCCGTGAGAAACATTTGGATGGTTGTATGCTCGGTTGGACATTAGGGGGTTACCCTTCTCCAAATATGCAGGTATTTAATCTATTAATGGACCATCCTGAATATAACATAGATATCGCATTATCGCAAACTGCAGAAAAACGCTTCGGAAAGGAATTAGCACCTATAATGGTTAAAGTATGGAAACAAATTACACAGGCGTTCAAAGAATACCCATTTCATATTATCGTTGTTTACCAGAGTCCTGTTCATGTAGGTCCATCTAATCCTTTATGGGTAAATCCCACAGGCTACATTGCTACTATGACAGGATTCCCTTATGATGATGTAAAAAACTGGTGTGGTGTATTTCCCCCGGAAATTTTTGCAAATCAAATGGAAAAAGTATCTCGTGGTTTTATGAATTCTCTTGCAATGTTAAAAACAGAGATAGGAAATAACAATATAGATAACCCCATGTATAAGAAAAATTTTGAGCAAGAATGTCGAGTTATTGAAGTTTGTGCAATTCATTATGAAAGCACTGCCAATCAAGCCCGTTTTGTTCTTCTTCGTAATGAACTTACAAATAGCAATGTCTCTGATGAGAGGAAAAAACAAATCATCGAAAACTTAAAACAAATTATCCAGAGAGAAAAGGAATTAGCAATAAGAGAATATAATTTACAGATTGTGGACAGCCGATTTGGCTTTGAAGCAACTAACCATTATTTCTTCGTTCCACTTGACTTAGTTCTTAAATCGCTAAATTGCGAAGAACTTTTAAATAACTGGATACCTCAAATATCCAGATAAAAATCCGAATAATTTCTATGGAAGAAGCCACGATAAAAAAGCAATATAAGGGTATTATCTGCTACGATGGGGAGTCTTTTCATGGATGGCAATACCAACCTAATAAAAAAACGGTTCAAGGAGAATTAGAGAAAACTCTTTCTTTAATAACGAGGCAAGAGATTCATGTTCAGGGTGCTTCCCGAACGGATGCAGGTGTACATGCATTGGGACAAACTTTTACTTTCTATTATGAAGGAAACATACCGACAAGGTTACGCCATGCGGTATCTCAACTTCTCGCACCATACGCTAAAGTTCTGGAAATTGAGGAAGTTCCATTAGAATTTGATGTATGCCGTGATGTGAAGTGGAAAAAATATTGTTATACATTTGATTTATCAAAAGAACCCAATCCTTTTACTATAAAATACGCATGGCATGTCCCTTATAAGATTGATTTAGCCCTGCTTCGTGAATTATTACCTGAATTAATTGGAACTCACGATTTTGCAGGTTTCCAAAGTACCGGCAGTCAAATGCAGACCACTATCCGTACCCTTTATTCTGTGGAATTAAAGAAAGGAGGAGTAATAACATCTATCAATTCATCTGACCTCTGGCATATTGAATTTGTTGGAAATGGTTTTCTTTACCACATGGTAAGAAACATTACAGGAACTCTTATAGAAATCGCACGAGGTAGATTTCCAAAAGAATTTCTCTACCAATGCCTTAACGAGAACAAAAAATTCAACGGATTCTGTGCCCCTCCCCACGGTCTTACCCTTGTTGAAATAAAATATTGATATAACAAATCACTCTACTGTGGTGTCGTGGCTGGTATGGAAGAAATTAAAGAGATTAACAACTCTGAAGTCAATAAAGTGGGGTAGGGTCTGAATAAAACGGAATACTGAGTAATGATTGAATTTTAAGAGTATCCATAATAAAAGAACAGGCTTTATTAAAAAGAACCCTATATATTTGAAAAAATAAAATAGGATATGAGTGGAATAGGCATTTGGATTTCTCTGATACTGTTTAATAAGAAATTCTATTATTCCAGAAGGATAAATGGTAGCCAGATGTTTCAAAAGATTTATTTTTGTTGGAGAGGTAATTAAAAAGTCTTTTTCCGTATCATCATGTAAAAATTCAGGCATTTCCTTCTTAACACGCTCGCGTAAATCTGTCCCTTCATAAAGAGTTAGGGAAAACAACAGGAAGAAATACGGCTTGGGGATTTCTGCCAATGTTCGTATAGTTTCTAATTCATCCTCTTCGGTTTCATAAGGATTATCACAGATAATATCATAATAAGGAACTACAGGATACTTATTCACAATTTTTGTAACATTTAAAAATTGCTCTTTTTTTATCTTGCGATTATATATCTCATGACTAACTCGTTCACAGCCGCTCTGCAATCCTATATGAATTGCAGATAAACCAGCATCTACAGCCAATTTTAATTTATCTTCGGTAATAAAGTTCGGCGTACTTAAAATAATAAACGGTTTATCTACTTTCTCCTTGTATAAACTAAACAATTTCTCTATTGTTTCTTTCTTTTGAGCAAAAAGATTATCATCCTGCATCGAGATAAATAATAAGGGTAGATCTTCAGAAGCACCTGCACAAATTTCATCAATAATATGTTCTGGTGAAGCCCATCGCAATGACCAATCGGGATATAATTTATCAAAAAATGAATTCAAACAATAACTACAACGGAAAGGACAACCTCGAGAACTAACAAGACGATAAATACCACCTCGAAAGGCACTATATTTCATATATAATTTTCGGTCTAAAACATGAACTTTATCCTTAAAAAGGATGTAGGCGTTTTTTGCCAATCGAGGGACATAAGGTAGTTGATTTAAATCCTGTATTAAAGGATTTAATGGATTTTGTATTACCTTACCGTCTTCCATCCATGCCATATTATTTACAGTTTTTAATGATTTTCCATCCTTAATTGCATTGCATATATCAATAACTGTCTTTTCTGCTTCTCCAATACAAACAAAGTCTGCATATTTTGTGCAACGAGTAGGGTCTGCTGTGGGTTGCACACCGCCCCAAATAATTGGGATATCTAACTTCTGTTTCAAATAAATGGTAACATCCCTTGCAGAACTAAATTCAGAAGCAGTTAAACTAATACCTATCCACGCTGGGTTATATTCTTGAACAAAACGCTCTAATGCTTCCAACATTTGATGATTATCAGGCTGAAAACGATTTATATATAACAGCCCCGATTCATAACCATTTTCTAGTAAAATCTGGTGGAGAAGTTTCAGCCCTAATATATTTAAATTTTTTTGTAGTGATACTAATAAAACACGCATGCTTATTTTCTTATAATAAAGATTAATTAAAGAAACTTATGTAATTATAGCATACACTTTTAAAACATAGCCGTAACAGATTTTCTTTCTGTTACGGCTAATAATTTTATTCAAAGATATTAATTACAAATCTTTAACTTGTCTTCGGGACAAAATAGGCAGTAACCTGTCCTTCCAATAAGTTACCTTTCTTTTCATTCATTATCCGCAATTCTTGAATCTCTGACAAAACCTTCTCCACATCTCTCTGAGAACCACCTAAATCCTGTCCCATAATACTCATCAATGGGAATACTGTATCTAACAATAATTTACTTTGAACAGAAATAAGGTTATATCTTGGGATTGCAGGGTCTAATGCAGGTTTTAAGCCTGACATATAACTGGAGGTTTGCTTATCAAGAACCATATCTATCATTTTCTTTAAGACATCTGCATTATTGCTGGCAATAACTTTATCCTCTACCATGACCAGTGTAATCGGTATCGGTGACGGAACCGCCAATTTTTTCAATGGGATATCCCGATAACTTTCATCCGACATGGAAGGAACGAGCATATCCAATAAACCTTTTACTTGTTCCACATTTGAAGCCTGAATAATCACGATTAAAGCAGGGAAATCACCCATTGCTGATGTGATAGCCACACCCATTTCATTTCCCAATAATCCCATAGCAGAAACTCCATATTGAAGCCCTTGAGCCACTTCTTTTTTATCGCCCAGTGCTTTTTTCACTTCCGGAAGTGCTGATTGATTCAGGTATGTCTTATATTCATTAGTCAATTGTAATAATAAAGTGGCTTGAGTATTATCGGGCAATATCTTGGGCAATTCCATCGGTTTTGCTTCTCCTAAAATAGTTGCAGATTTGGGGCGTTTGGCTAAATCCATTAGCGTCCGAACTTCTAATTTTTCATTCGGATTTAAGGAGAAACAAACATATACAGGATCTTGCCCTTCAGGTAACATTTCAGTCCAGGCACTTGTTTTCAATTGCCCCAATAAAGCATACGGAGAAGATTGAACTAATGTGGGCATAAGTTTGTTTATTATTGGAATTAATTCCCAATCTTTTACAAGCGCAACACCTTCAGGATAAGGTGCAGATGGAATATCTACGCCATAGCGAATAGCATAAGGTGACTTAAACCGATTAGCGACACCTTTCACCATAGAAGATGAACCTACTGTTACATAACCACCTCCAATAAAATAGGCATAAACGCCATAATCCATTATTTTTGCACCGTCTACAATGACTTCCTGTGGTGCGGTTGCATTAATTTCAGGTATTTCAACAACCAACTCTTTCAGAGATGTTTCAACCTTTTCTTTATCTTTTACTCCTAACATAACTGCCCAATTCGGCTGCTTTACCTGAGTCCAGTCTATCTTTTCTATATCCACCTTTTTATCCGCAGATTCTCCCGCAGGAGGAGTTAATAAAGCCTGTAAACTATCAAATGAGGGCTTAAAATCTGCAAAAGCACCGATAGGTTTGGTTATATCAAATCCTCTTGCTTCTGCTACTTCTATTAAACTTTTTGCTTCTGGAACATCCGCAAAACTGGCTAATTGCCTGATTTGAGTTTGCAGGAAGGAATCCACTTCATCAGCGGGATAGAACCGTTTTGCTGTCTGGGTAATTTTATCTAAGCCATCTATTAATGATGGTAATACGATGCTTAATTGAGCATTTTCAGGCGTTAGTTTTAATAACGAGGTCGTGGGAATACCTCCTTCTGCTGGGGGTAATGTCAACTCTTTAGGTTCGGGAGGTTTTGGTGGTGGTGTTTGCTCCGCAGGTCCACCACAACCATAAAATACAAATAACCCGCTTACCAATAAAATAGCACAGAAACTCCATAACACTTTTCTCATAATTTTACCTTTCATAAGTTCTTCCTTATCATTAACATTTTTGTTGTATTGAATTTACATAATAGGTATATTTTGGACAGCATATACGATATAAAAGGTTTCAGTCAACCTCAAATTATAATTTTTTTCTATAACTTCTCTCTTTACCCCTGAAATAAGCCTTATATTCTATAGGGCTAAACCCAGTTGTTTTTTTAAATTTTTCTGACACTAACGAACTATACTTGATACCAATACACCTACCTATTTCGGATAGATTTTTATCTGTATTCCGTAAAAATTCTGCAATTTTTTCTACCTGAATATAGTTTAATAATTCTTCATAATTTATCCCAATATTTCTTTTAATCCAATGACTTAATGCAGAAGGTTCCATCTGCATTTCTTCTGAAACAGCAAATAATGAACAATCGGATATAAGTTTTTTTTCGAGGGTAGAATAGAATATAGCAAATCTTTCTTTCTGATTTTCCTTTTTGAAACTATTATTTATTAAAACAAAAATATTTTTTGTCAGGCTCCTTATAAAAACGCTCAAAGTTTTATTTTCGAGAAACAATTTATCTTTCAACATAAAAAGTTCCTGTTTATTTTTAGGTTCATTATCTGAACCTTCTAATAAAAGTAAACTCAAAATATTCATCACCCATGTATACAATGAAAACTTTGCTTTTTCCAAATTTTTTCTCTGAATCTTTAATTCTTCTGCCTTCCCTTTTAAAATAAATTCTGCAAATCGCCTATTTTCCATCTGAATTGCGATAAGGAGCATTTGTTTTCTTACTTTATCAAATTTTTCAAGATATTGGTCTATGTCTATAACATCTTCCTTCCTCTTTTCTTCTCGATATTTTCTATTATCAATTTTCGATTGTTTACCAATCTCTTCTTGGAATAAACGATTCCAATGAGATTGAAAGCCATCCTTCATCCAGAGCATCACTTCTTTTACAGAATCTATTGAATGATATGGAAGTAATTTTAAGGATTCCATTTCATTATCAGGGATATGCAATTTTAATCCTTTAAGGTTACTTATCACATTAAAATATAAGACATCTTCCGTTTCTTCGATATGAAAAGGACCTACTGTAAAAACGACATTGTATTGATGGTAATTTGTTAAATGGATAAAACCACAACTAAATCCAACATGGCATTTATAAAACAAAGGTATTTCTAAAAGAGTTGCCTGCTCTGCACATTTATATCTGTCTATAAAACATTTTTTACCCGATACATCTCCGGATAAGATAAAAGAACATAACGGAAATCCTCTATCCGACCAGACTAAAAAATCCTGTGCAGTATTCAGGTCCCAGATGTGAACCGCAACCGCTGAACGAAGAATATTAGAAATTCGTTGAAAAAGCGAGACAAAATCTAAAATTAAAAGTCGCTTCTTGAGAATCTCTATATCAATTTTATTAATGGTGTTGGATTCTTCTGACTGCTGATCCATAACTGAATATCTCTTCCCCCAATAGTTTGACGAACCAATTGTTCTACCAATCCATGATGATTGTTATTCTCACTTATATGAGCCAAAACAAGAGCACGAAGGGTATCATCAATAACTGAAGAAAGCAACTGTAACATTTGTTGATTGGACAAATGTCCAAATTTACTCTGTATCCGTTGTTTTATATGAACAGGATATGTCCCATTCATTAGCATATCCGGACAATAATTGGACTCAATTATTAACCCTTGGCAACCCTTCAATCTATTTGCAATTAATTTCGAGGGATAACCACAATCCGTAGCAAAACCAAGTTTCGCTTTATCATTGGAAACAACATAGTTTACCGGGTCGTTCGCATCGTGCGTTACCGCAAACGATTGGACATGAAATTCCCCGATATTTATACTATCCCCGGATTCAAAAAGTTCGATATTTTTATTATCACCAATAATATCCCGCAAAGCGTTGTAGGTACCCCGCGTCATAAAAATAGGTATATTATAAATACCAACTAATCGTTTCAAACCACAAATATGGTCAACATGCTCATGGGTAATAAAAATCGCTTCAATATCCTCAATGGTTCGTTCTATAGTTTCCAGTCTCTTTTTTATCTGCGGTAAACTAAACCCACAATCTAATAAAATGGATGTGCGTGAACCCTGTATAAAAGTAGCGTTCCCAGAACTACCACTTCCCAATACAGAAAAATTTAACATACAAATACTAACCTTCTAATTTTATCTTTTTACAAACTGAAAAACTCTTGTTGTAAATGGTGGAATTGAAATTTCTATTTTTCCATCTTCATTAAGCAAATATTGATTTTCCTGAACTAATTCAAATACCTCTTTTCTTACAAAATGGGTATTTTTATATTTAATTGAACCCTCCCATAGAAAATCAGCGTTATTTACGATAACAATTTTTTGATATTCATTATCTTCAGTAAACAACCATTCACAGGGAGGACCTGAAATCATAAATGGCACAAGATTTTCAAAAAGAGTATCCAACAGATTAACAACAGCCCCCATCAAAGGACCCGAACCTGTTTCAAACCATGGAGCAAGACTAATATACAAGTTCCCTTTTCCCAATCGTGTATGAACAATCAAAGGAGCATTTTGATTCGCCCACGCTATTACCCCTGAATCGGAATCTACATTGGCAGGAATAAAACGAAACGCCTCATTATTCCAGTCTCTCTTTTGCCACTTCCAGCGATAACCCGTATGAAGTTCCGGAATCATTTGCACTCCAATCCAATCATGGTCATCCGGTCTTATTACTCCTGCTGCACATACCACGGTTCCACCACCACGAATGTATTCTATTAATTTCTGTTTTAATTCATCCTGCAATATTAATGGTCCTAAAATTACTACTACCTTGTATGGCTTCAGGACTTCTATTCCAACCTCTTCTGTAAATACATCAAAAATATCTCCCCAACGACTAACCCCCATCGGACGATAAGGTGAAAGGTCTATATTGTTTTCTCTTAAAAATGTATTTGCCTCTTTACGATTTTTAAACTTTCCAAATGGGATATACGCTTTACTATAAAAAACATTCTGTGGTAAAGGAGCATAACGCGGAGTAATACACGAAAGAGCAAACGGACTCGCAGGTGGGTCGTTATCCTCATAATTTCCGAAAGGAAATGGATCCATTGTAAAATTACTTCCCGGAAAAATCGTTGCAAAAAAACCATCAATCCCTCTTTCCCCGGGATTTCTTCTCAATCGTGCATAATTCCATGCAGACTGCTGTGTCTCCCAATAAGGAGGAGTAATCCACCCATGGTCCGAGGGTAGAATAACAGCAACGGGAACTACAGGATTCCCACGAGGTATCTTTTGTATCCATCGTGAGAATTGTTCAAAATCTTTTCCCAATCGAGATAATCTCCCATCGGGATAACAAAGTAGATCACCACCTTCAATCGCCAGATAATCGGCTCCAGAAAAATAGGAAACCATCCAGTTCCTTTGATGAAAAGAAGTAGATAAATCCTGAACACATCCATAAAAAACACCCCACCAAAGAGAAAAATCTATTCCCCAGGAACAATTGTATTGTTTTCCTGCACCACGGGTAAATGCTACCCCAGTTTGAATATCTTCTATATCATCGTTAGTCCGTTCTAATAAAACCGTTTCCAAACCAAGTTTTGCATAGATATGCGCACTACTTGCATAACCACATCTCCCCCATTTATGAATATCAGGAGCATATTTCTGAACTTCTGCCAATCCCTCTTTCAATAAATTTTCAAACAGTTTTAAAGCTTCAGCATGAGAATGCGGAGGATTTTTTAGAAAATTCCTTGAAAAACCGACCCCAGAAGAATCTTCTTCGGTAAAACCTTCCCATACAAAATCATTTCCAAAAACATCAAAATACCCTTTAAGAGATTCTTCCGTTTTGGGGATATCTCTGTTATTATCTTCATAAAATCGTTTTCTTGTTTCAGGATGTGCCAAAAAGGGTGTAATAACTGGTATTAATCCTTTATTCTTTAAATACTCAAGATGCAATTTATTACGGATAGGAGAAGAGGCTATTCCCCAGCACCAATTATCTTTCCCCGCCCAATTCCATGGAGCAGGAATTTTTTCTTCATTCTCAGGAACAGAACCCTCTACAATTATCTTTGCTGTTTTAGATTTTTGTGTAAAATCTGTCATCGAGATTAACCTCTCCTTAAAGTTTTATAAATAAACAAATTTCAATTCTTGTTAAAATGTATAGAGAACTGATAATCAATACATTAATTATACTAATGAGGGATATTATAAATGGAAATTATTGATGTCCACTGCCATTTAGAAGCAGATGAATTTTGTAATGATTTAGAAGATGTTCTAAAAAGTGCAAAATCTGCAGGGGTAATAAAATTAATCACTTCTTCTGTAATACCTGAACAATGGGAAAAATCACTGTGGCTCTCCCAACAATATCCTGAAATTGAATGCACATGGGGTATTCATCCCTGGTATTTAAAAGAGGACTATTTTAACGATTTAAATCGTCTCTTAACCGATTCGGCAAATAAAATTGTAGCCATTGGCGAAATTGGTTTGGATTTGAAAATTGATAATCCCCCTTATGAATTGCAAGAAAAATTTTTTATCCGTCAATTAGAAATCGCAAAAGAAATTAATCTCCCTGTGATTATCCATTGTCGGGGAGCCTTCTCTCAACTTACAGGAATTATAAACAAAATAGGTATGCCCGAACGAGGGGGAATTATTCATGCTTTCAAAGGGAGTCCCGAAATAGTCGAACAATTAATTCCTCATAGAATTTTTTTCTCTCTGGGTTGTGGTATTACATACAGGTATAGTTCAAAAAGAGAAAAAATTTTAAATCAAATTTATCCAGATTATTTATTGGTTGAAACAGATAGCCCGGATATACCTCCCGCAGGTCAATCAGGTATTCGCAATGTCCCTTCCAACATCACTCTTGTGCTTTCTGCACTTGCCGAATACCTGAAAATTTCAGAATTAGAAATAGCAAAAACTACCACAAAAAATGCAAAAAAAGTTTTTAATTTATAAAAAAACTTAATAATAAAAACAAAAAAAATACTATAAAGAAATTTACAGACATATAAACTATTGAAAAATAATGACTTATATTTTTTGTTATTTTTTTGTTTTAATCGAATTTTTACTTGACTTTCAGGATTAAATATGGTATAACTATATAAAACAACCCTATGGACCTGTGTATATCAACAAGGTAGTGAGGTTCGTTTTATAAAGACTTAAAATTAGAAAATTTTTTGAGACTTTTTTTCGTTTACATTATATAATAATATTAAACCTTAACTTGTATGAGAAAGCGAGGTGAATAAAATGAAACGCTGTGCTCTTTGTAATGAGTACATAGAGGACATTGAGTTTCAGTTTGATGAAGCTGTGGAGATAGAAGGAGAATACTGGCATGTCGGATGCTATGAAGAGTATTTTGGAGAAATGCCAGAAATGACTACTTCTACAACAGCAACTCCTGCGTATGGTTCCATAAAAACAAGCAATGTGTCTGTTCAAAAACGGAATTCATAGCGGGGCAAACTTTACAATTGAATTATCCTCTTGTGCTCTTGATGGGAGTCTTGTTTGATAAGGGTTTTATAATACCTTTTTTGGTTCTTATATATTTTATTATAACCCAGCAACAAGGCTCCCTATTTTTTTATCTGTTTGAATAATCTTTAAAATTTAAAATAACCGAACATACTACAAAAAACCAATATGAAATCCAATCCTACATACAAATTTAAGGTTCACATATCGCCCAATGCACATTCTGATTCTATCAAAATAAAGGAAGATGGCTCTTTACATATTCATGTGAACGCTCCTCCTGAAAAAGGAAAAGCCAATGAAAAATTGATAGACATAATTTCAGATTGGCTGAAAATAAATAAAAAAGAAATTCACATTGTTCAGGGTATAACCAGCAAAATAAAATTATTAGAAATACCCGATGAATTTAAATTACAATTTGTCAAGAAATGTAATGAACTTAAAGATAAAAAATAAACTGTGGAGAGAAAAAATGAAAATGTTACGAGAGCAAATTCAAGAATCCGTTGATGCAATTCGCAAATCTATTTCTACAGAACCATCCGTAGGAATTATTCTGGGTACAGGGTTAGGAACATTAAAAGAGATAATTCAGAGCGAAGTTATTATCCCTTATCAAGACATACCCTATTTCCCGGATGATTCTCTTCACGGAGGCGAGTTTATTATTGGAGAACTATCCGGAAAAAAGGTTCTTGCTTTATCAGGGAGATTTCATTATTACGAAGGATTTACTTTACAACAAGTTACATTTCCGGTCCGTGTTGCTAAGGCAATGGGTGTAAAAACGCTTATTATATCCAATGCAGCAGGCGGCATGAATCCGCTATTTAAAGCAGGAGATTTGATGATTATAACAGACCATATCAATCTTATGGGTGATAACCCTTTGATAGGTCCTAATGATGATACTTTAGGTCCCCGTTTTCCGGATATGAGCGAACCTTACTCAAAGGACTTAATCCAATTGGCAGAACAGACTGCTCTTGATTTGAAAATTCCTATATACAAAGGCGTTTATGTCGGTGTTGCAGGACCCTGTTTAGAAACACGGGCAGAATACCGCTTTTTGCGAGCTATAGGAGCCGATGCTGTGGGAATGAGTACAGTTCCCGAAGTTATCGTTGCCGTTCATTCTGGCTTAAAAGTATTGGGATTTTCCGCCATTACAGATGAATGCTTTCCCGAAGCACTTCAACCTGCGAATATCGAACATATTATCGCCACGGCTCAAAAAATCGAACCTAAATTAAGAAGTTTGGTAAAAGAAATTATTTTGCGTCTCGAATGATTTATCAATGCATTAAATAAAACCTCTTGGGGACTTCGTGATTTAATAATAAGTTTTTGCAGAAAGGTGTATTTGATAAACAAAGTAAAATAAGATAAAATTATAAAAATATATAAGAGAGGTTTTATTTATGGTTATTAAATTAGTAAAGGCATTTTTTGTGCTTGCATGTATTGTTATGGGTATTATGTGGGCATATTACCTTACCGGGGAGTTCAGCGATACAGTAAATACAAATATACGCATTTGGGGAATTCCGCAAAGATTATGGGTACCTATTGGTGGTATAACAGGGGCAATAATTGCTACCGCTATTTTGTTAGCAATTCAATTTATCACCCAGGAAATTTATGAACGAATCGCTCCTGCACTGGTCGCAATTGTTCTTGCAATGGTCGCAGGTTATTTCATTGGACAATACATCTTTTTCTGGGCACCTCAAGCAGAACTTACACTCCGTATCTTTGTCATGGTTTCTCTGGTGCTTATTTTTGGGTTCATCGGAATTGTTTTAGGATTAACCCGTGCTTCTAATTGGGAATCTCTTATTAGTGCAGTTCAGAAAAAAGGAACAAATTTTAGTAATGTAAAAATCATAGATACAAGTATTCTTATTGATGGTCGAATTGCTGACATTTGTAAAAGTGGATTTCTGGAAGGAACGCTTCTTGTTCCTCGATTTGTTTTACGGGAACTTCAAAATATTGCAGATTCAACAGATATTCTTAGAAGAGCAAAGGGAAGACGGGGTTTAGATGTATTAAAATCTTTGCAAGATACCCAAATGGATTGTCAAATAGAAATTATCGAAGAAAATCCGAAAGATGTCCGCGAGGTTGATGCCAAGTTAGTTACGCTTGCCAAAAAATATCATGCTCCTATTTTGACAACAGATTTTAATTTAAATAAAGTAGCACAAATTGAAGGTGTTCGTGTCCTGAATGTAAATGATTTAGCCAATGCCTTAAAGCCAATACTTTTACCCGACGAACAAATGGAAATCAAAGTGATTAAAGAGGGTAAAGAAACAGGGCAGGGAATCGGTTATTTAGATGATGGAACCATGGTAGTCATTGATGGAGGGAAACCTTATCTGGGACATACCATTAATGTGATTGTCACAAGTATCCTTCAAACATCAGCCGGAAGAATGATTTTTACTCGTTTTCAATCGTTAGTATCATGAATGCTCAATTAATCATACCCGCAGGCGGTTTCGGAAGCCGATTAGGAAAAGGCATTCCAAAAGCACTCGTTCCTATCGCAGGCAAACCTATTCTCTACTGGACATTAAAACGATTGCTCAAATTGGAGTGGGTGGCACCTCCTATCGTGGTGGCACCTCCTGTATGTATTGATACTTTTAATAAAGAAGTTATCCAGAAGTTTGGTCTTCCGCCCTGCATATTTGTTGAGGGAGGGCATGAACGACAATTTTCTGTTTATAATGGATTACAACATGTAAATGAAAGGACAGAAATTGTTGTAATACACGATTGTGCCCGTCCCTTTGTTCCGCTTCAATGTGTTTACGATTCCATTGAAAAAGCAAAAACAGTTGGCTCTGCCACAGTTGCCATCCCTTCTACAAATACCATATTAGAAGTAGATGAACATCTCTTTCTGAAAAACACACCCAATAGAAAATATATCTATGAATGTCAAACCCCCCAAACATTTCGTAAAGAAATTATAATTTCTACACACGAAATAGCAAAGCAAAAAGGATTGATGTTTACGGATGACGCCACATTAGTCCAGCAGATGGGAAATAATGTCGCTATTGTCATTGGTGACCCAATTAATATAAAAATAACACTACCTTTTGATATTGGTTTAAGCGAATATCTATTGAGAACAATTCAAAATGACGAATCATAATACAATATATCGTATTGGTATTGGATATGATTTACACCGTTTAGTCGAAGGGAGAAACTTAATCCTTGGAGGAATTACCATTCCCCACGATAAAGGGCTTTTGGGTCATTCCGATGCTGATGTGTTAATTCATGCCATAATAGATGCCATCTTGGGTTCACTTGCCTTAGGAGATATTGGCGTTCATTTTCCGGATACCGATCCACAATATAAAGACATTGACAGTAAAATACTACTACAACAGACAATAAAACTTATTAAACAGCAAGGGTGGCATATCGTTAATTTAGATTCCACAATTATCGCAGAGAAACCTAAATTAAAATCTTATATTATAAACATAAGAGAAACACTAAGCCAGATTCTTGAAGTTCCAGTTAATTGCATTTCAGTAAAAGCCAAAACAAATGAAGGCGTCGGACCTGAGGGAAAAGAGGAAGCCATATCCTGCTTTGTAGTTGTACTTCTATCCCAGAGTAGAGATGTATAACTAATTTATCTGCCCACCTTTTGATTTAATCGAAACACAAATGCAAGGACTTCCGCTACTGCACGATATAAAACTTCAGGGATTTCTGCCCCCACATCAATTCTGGATAGCAAAGCCACAAGTTCCGGGTCTTCATGAATAAAAATACCTTTTTCACGGGCAAGTGCAATTATTTTCTCTGCGGTTAATCGTTCTCCTTTTGCAATAACACGAGGAGCATTGTCCTTATGCATTTCATACTTCAAAGCAACTGCTTTTTTAATGTGCAAATCCGATTTACCCTTATCGTTCATCTCATCGGTATTCATACAGACCAACCCTTATTTTCAACAGATTCCAGGAGTGAAAATACACTCTTTATGCGATTTCCATCCCAATTATGAACACGGATATTTACATTTTTCAACCCTAATGACTTAAAACTATCTTCCAACTCATTTAAGAATTGATTGCATACCTTTTGTGTTTTTTCTTCTGCTATCTTAAACAAACATTCTAATGTTTCTTCCAACCAGCGAAGTTCTATCCACATTTTTCCAACATTAACAAGTTCTATATCAAAAGCAATGATAGCGTATTGAGTTTTTTTATCTCTTGCACGCTCATCTTTTTTTGAATATAAAATATGAATACAAACACGAGAAAACCCATCCTGAATATTGAAAGGTAGTTCAAAAACAAGATAATTATACTGGATATTATTTAAATTTAATATTTGATTGGTTGTAAGTTTTGAGAAAAGAGAATCCAGTGTTTTTTGAAATTCCTGGTAATACCCCTTACTTTTGAGAAAACTAACAAACATTTCATCTTTTAATAGCGTTTGAAGAACACGATATTCTTTCAATTCTATAATAGATTTTTGGATACCTATATCTACATCTTTTTCCTTGAATAATTGTCTTTCAAAAATTACAAATTGCATCTGTTGTTTTAAATAATTACTTATAACCTGCCAATCTATCTTCCAACCTGAGGAGAAAGTAATATATTCAGGAAATATTTTTGACCATGAAAAGTCCAAAATCCCTTTATCTATGGCTTCCTGAACAATCTTATTTATACGGAAAAGTAACTGATTTACTGTATTCTCTTCACTAAACCACTCATTAAACAGTTTAACTATAAAATCTGTCTTACCTACCAGTTCAGGATTCTGGTTCATAATCTTTTGAACAAGTTCTTGAATAACACTATTTTTATCTGAAAAATCAATCGGTTTCTGTAAGGACATATCGGGGACTTGTTTGGGTAAAGTGTCTGTTACAGGTTCTTTCATTAACTCAATTTTCATTTCATATCCACGGGGTGCAGATAAAATTCGGATTTGAATCCAGGTCCCTTCATCCAATTCTACATCTTTAGGCAAAGGCACACGAACACCTTTCCAGTCAACCCATTTTCCATCATTACCACTACGGACCATACCCTGTATCACATCATTTTCAAAATTTTTTATCCACGCATACAGAGGTGATGTATTGTTCAACGGAGTAATCGGTATTTCGTTCAGCATTTTTAATACCTGAAAAACAATCTAAATAATTTTTTTTGCTTTTTATTATTCTTTACTACTTTTAGAAATCGCAAGACTTAAAATAAGACGAACTTCCCCTTTGGTTTTTCCCAATTCTTTAGCAATTTCTCCGGTAGTCATTCCAGCATTATGGTATTCCAGTACCATTTTTTGAATAGGAGTTAATTCGTCCTTTCTATCCATATTGTCCCTAACAGATATGTGGGGTTTTTCTTCATCTATCTGACTCTGTTTTCCCGACAAACCTACCAAAGAGCGGTATGCATTCCGAATATCTTCTTGTTCTTCGCTTAAATTTGTTAGAGTATCATCATCTTCTTTGTCTTTTATTTTTTGAATTTCTTCTGATGGAATCTCACGTAATTTGTTCTTGTTATCTTCTATTTTTTCATTTATTTCTTCACATATAGATTCAGCCTCTATAACAGAAATCGTCCCTATAGATTTAACATCACTCGTAGAAGTACCCGATAACACATTTTTTTGACAGACAATCCTATCAATTTGTTCCTGTAATTCTTTTAGTTTTTGAGATTGCTCATATATTTCTTGTTGTATTTGCTTCATTTTATTCTGGGCTTCATTTACAATACCCCGAACCAATGATAATTTCTCTTCTACTTGTTCATTGAATTCTTTTGCTAATATTTTTTGTTCCGAAACCACATCTCTCAAAGTCTGGAAGACCATGGCTAATTCACTGATTTCTACCCGCCGATGCTCCTGAAGTTTTCTCTTATTTCGGTCATCCCACACATAGTAAAATAAGCACAACACGATAACGAAAACGCCCAACCATGTAATTACAACCAATAATGTCATTACAATTAACCCGTATTTTCAATGTTTGAAATTATGCTTGCAAATCCAGATGAGAACCATCATCTTTTGTATCTTCATAAGTTTCTGTAATTTCTTCATTCAAAGATGATTCTTTGTTTTCTTCCTTTTGTTGCTTCCTTCTGCGACCTAAAAAAGGATTTTTTCGTTTAAGTTCTGTCTCTACCTGCTCACTTTTCTGTTGCATCTCTTTTACCTGTGTCTCATCAACTACCCGATGTTGCTCTTCGTTTAATGATTGACGAACCTGTCCTAATAAGGAAGCCCTATCCGATATTTGTTGAATTCGTTCTGCGAGATTTGCCCGCAAAATCTCGGTATTTGGGTCAATAGGCATTGGCATAAATCACACCCATGACTTTACTAATTCGCGTAATGTTTTAATGGCATTAGCATGAATCTGACAAACTCGTGATTCGGAAACTTGAAGAACTTCACCAATTTCCTTCAATGTCAATTCTTCATAATAGTAGAGGTGGAGCACTTTTTGTTGCTGTTCTGGGAGTTTCATAATCGCTTCGACGAGCAATTCCTGCAATTCCTTTTGACGAGCTACCTCTTCTGGAGAAGGATAAAACGCATCTGTATTTATTTCTCTTGTCCGCTCGGCTCCGTCATCCTCCGAAATGGCAAAATGGTCTAAAGAGAGGACCTGAACTGTTTGTAAATTAGCAACTGTTTCTTCTATATGTTCTGAACTCACTC
>AWNW01000008.1 GCA_000493945.1 Candidatus Hydrogenedens terephthalaticus JGI OTU-1 | reverse complement strand
GGGATAATCGTAGTTTTTTATCCATTTTTGATATAACAGGAATACACCCCAAAAAAACAGGAAACCTAACAAAAGGATACTAACAATATCCGATGGTTCCCATTGTAGATTGAAAATAAATTCCTGTTCTGTCATTTAATTTTATCTTTGTGTTGTTTACATCGTTTTATGAACATCATATTTTAAAACAACTCATCATATTCGATATTATATTCTAAAATTCACTCAATAGTTGTAATCGGGCATTACAAATTTTTATCTATCAGAATGGTAAAGGGATAAAGTATGAAGTTTGCAGTAATTGGTGGTGGTAGTTCATATACTCCGGAATTAGTTGATGGAATATTTGCAAGAGAAGGTAAATTTCTATTTGATGAAATCTGGTTAATGGATCAAAACGAGCAGAGATTGGAAATAAACCATGCCTTCTCGGAAAGATTGGCACAGCGTTATGGCTCGTCGTGTAAGATATATAAAACGAAAAATATTGAAGAAGCGGTAAAAAATGCACGCTATGTGTTAACGCAAATACGGGTTGGTCAGATGCAGGCTCGTATAAACGATGAAAAATTGGGGCTTAAATATGGAATTATAGGACAGGAGACAACAGGAATTGGTGGCTTTGCCTGTGCTTTACGGACTATTCCTGTCATTCTGGATATTGCCCATAAAATGGAACAGTTGTGTCCGAATGCGTTTCTTATTAATTTTACAAATCCAGCAGGGATTAATACAGAAGCCGTAATCAAATACAGTAAAATTCGAACAATTGGTCTATGCAATGTCCCCATAGGGATGATAATGGAAATCGTAAAACATATAGGGGGTAATCCTGAAGAAATTGAGTTGGATTATGTTGGATTAAACCATTTATCCTGGGTTCGCAAATTTAAAAAACAGGGAGTTGACATTACCCAAGAAGTATTACAAAAATTCTGGGAACATGCAGAAGAAGAATGGGAAGACGAAACAACCCGTAATAACATGTTGGAAGCAATGAAAAGTTTGAATATGTTTTGCAATTATTACCTTCAATACTACTATTCGACGGAATCTGTGCTAAATTATTTGAAGAAAAAAGAGAAAACAAGAGGGGAAGAAGTGTTAGAAATCGAGCAAAAATTGTTTGAGAAATATTCCAATCCTGAGTTGAAAGAAAAACCAGAAGAATTGAGTAAGAGAGGTGGTGCTCACTATTCAACCGCGGCACTCATGGTAATTGACGCTATAGAAAACGATAAAAAATCACGGCAAATCGTATGTTGTAAGAATAATGGTGCTATTCCTACTTTTGATGATGATGTATCTGTCGAAATTTCCGCTATTATAGACAAAGACGGGGCACATGCTATTCCTCAACCGCCACCAGAACATTCTATCCGTGGTTTGATGCAACTTATAAAGGCTTATGAAACATTAACTGTCCATTCTGCGGTAAAGGGAGACCGCGAACTTGCTTTTCAAGCATTATTGAGTCATCCACTGATGCCCGATGCGAAAAAATGTAGAGAATTATTGGATGAACTCATGGAAATAAATAAACCCTATTTAAAAAAATTTTTTAATAAATAAAAAATTAAAACGAAAGGGATAATTATGACAGCACTATCAGGAACAAACTTAAATGGAAAAGAACCAACTCGTAGAGGGAAAGTAAGGGATATTTATGATTTAGGAGACAAACTTTTCCTCGTAGCCACAGACCGTATTTCTGCCTTTGACTGGGTAAATCCTACACCCATACCTGACAAAGGGAAAATTTTAACACAATTATCTCTGTTCTGGTTTGAAATGATGAAAGATGTTGTTTCTAATCATTTAATTTCAGCGAAATTGGAAGATTTTCCAGAAGAATTTCAAAAATACCCCGAGATGTTCAAAGACCGTTCTATGTATGTGCGAAAATGCAAAATGTTACCCGTTGAATTTATTGTTCGTGGGTACCTGGCAGGAAGTGGATTAAAAGAATATAAGGCAAAGGGAACTGTTTGCGGGATACCATTACCATCGGGACTTGTAGAAGCAAGCAAATTACCAGAACCTATATATACACCCAGCACAAAGGCAGAGGAAGGACATGATATTAATATATCACCAGAAGAGGCAGGCAAAATTATAGGTGAAGAACTTAACCAAAAAGCAGCGAATATCTCCATTGAAATATATAAAAGAGCGAATGAATATGCGATTACAAAAGGAATTATTTTATGTGATACAAAATTTGAGTTTGGGTTGCTGGATGGTGAATTGGTGCTGGCAGATGAGATATTGACACCGGATTCCTCACGCTTCTGGCCTGCAGACCAGTATGAACCCGGGAAAAGTCAACCCAGTTTTGATAAACAGTTTATTCGTGATTATTTAGAATCGGTAAACTGGGATAAGAATTCTCCTCCACCTCCATTGCCGCCGGATATAGTAGAAAAAACGCGAGAAAAGTATCTTGAAGCATTTACACGGTTAACAGGAAAAAATCTTCCATAAATTTGTGGAAGTTTTAATATAAAAAATCAACATTTGTTTAAGGAAGTGATATAAGGGATATGTTTGACTTTACATCAGATAAACTTCATGAAGAATGTGGTATTTTTGGCATCTATAATCATAAATCGGCTCCGAATTGGATATATTTAGGGCTCTATGCACTACAACATCGTGGACAGGAAGGAGCAGGGATTGTGTGTTCGGATGGAGCAACATTAACAGCCCATCGAGGTGTAGGACTGGTTAATGATGTGTTCCCTGCCCATAAACTTGCACGCGTTCAGGGACATATTGGTATTGGACATGTCCGCTATTCTACTTTTGGTTCGAGTAATTTACGAAATGTCCAACCTTTTTTAGTAAATTATGTAAATGGTTCCCTTGCAGTTTGTCATAATGGGAATCTGGTAAATGGTGCTCATTTACGGCATGAATTAGAACAAAAAGGTGCCATTTTTCAATCTTCTTCAGATACAGAGGTAATTATCCATTTAATCGCTCGTTCTGGTAAAAAGACCTTCGTTGAATCGGTGATTGATGCTCTGAAACAAGTAAAAGGTGCGTTTTGCATCCTTGTAATGAATCATAATGAATTAGTTGCCGCTCGCGATCCTTATGGTTTCCGTCCTTTATGGATAGGGAAAAAAGGGAGGTCTTATGTTTTTGCAAGTGAAACTTGTGCTCTGGATTTAGTAGGAGCCAAATGGATTCGTGAAGTAGAACCCGGGGAAGTAGTCCATATATCCGGCAACCAAATAACAAGTTCATTCCCATTCCGCAAAGTGATTCCCAAACAATGTATTTTTGAATATATATATGTTGCCCGCCCGGATAGCGTAATATTTGGTAAAAGTGTGGATCTGGTTCGGAAAGAGTTAGGTAGAGCCCTTGCAAGGATAGCACCGGTAGAAGCGGATTTTGTAATGGCTGTTCCGGATTCATCCAATCCAGCCGCATTAGGATACGCTCATGAATCGGGATTGCCATTTGATATGGGATTTATTCGCAATCATTATGTGGGTAGGACATTTATCGAACCTGATCAAAAAATGCGTGATTTCGGTGTTAAGATAAAACTAAACCCGTCAAAAGATACGGTAAAAGGGAAAAGAATTGTATTAGTAGATGATAGTATCGTGCGTGGGACTACTTCCCGTAAGATTATAAAAATGCTTCGACGGTGCAAGGTAAAGGAAATTCATTATCGTGTTGCATCTCCTCCCATTATTAATTCCTGTTACTATGGAATTGACACTCCCAATCGGGAACGATTAATTGCTTATAAGATGTCAAAACAAGATAATCAGGTAGATGTAGAAAAAATTCGGAAATACTTAGGTGTAGATTCGCTTGCTTATTTAACAATCCCTGCAATTCTTGAAGCGACTTTCAATGACAAACGACATTTTTGTACTGCCTGTTTCGATAATAACTATCCAACACCAACGCCTCTTGATTATAACATCCCACCTCGCAATCACAATGCTATCAAAGATTCCAGTCTTGATGACATTCGACACGGGAGATAGGGATTATTCTAATTTTAGACTTCAAATTTTACAGCGGAAATAAATACAGTGGTTAATTATTCACTTTCCATATCAGAATTAACATTGTTTTTTTGGGGTTTACCACGACGCTGTTGTTCAGGGGGCATTAACCCGCCCCTTTCTTCAGGAAATCTATTTTGTTTCCAATCGTAGGCTTTGCGAAGAAATTTGCGAACCTCGTTTTCAAAATCAGAAAAAAGTAGGTATAACTGGACTTTGGACTCTAAAGGTAAGTCTATAGATATATTGTCAATCCATTTCTGCTTTAACTCCGCCAATTCAATATCCATTTTTAGGAGACGGGAGAATTTTTCTTCTAATTCTTTAGGATTTGTTTGCGTTTTATCATGGATTTGTTTGCGCAATTCGTTTGCCAAATTGTTGCGTTGTTGAGTTTTCTCGAGCAATACTTCCTTCTGCTCGTTAAATCTCCGAACCAATATAACTGTTTGTTCATCATTTAGTTTTAGTTGTTTTGCCACTTTTGCCAGAAGCACTTGTTCCAATATCTCACGGGCGGGCAAATCTCCTTCAGGGGGAGGTCCCATTGGCTCGGGATAGATACCAGGTGCTGGTAGTGGCGGACGACTTCTATCATCAGGTAGTGGCGGCATACCTTGCTGAAAACCACCCGGACGAGGAGGGTTTTGTATATCAGGACGCATCGCATCAGGAGGTTGTGCTATCGCAATATTATTAAAATAAGATAAAAGCACAATCAAAAAAAGGATTGTTGTTATGCATTTTTTCATAAAATCATTCTCCAATATTTATATTTTTTCATGTTATAGTGATACATCAGAAATATTATACTCTTCTGTTTCTTCTGCAAGGGACAAAAGCAATTCTGATATAGTTATATCATGCAATTCTTCTTCAAAGGGTTCCGAGTTAATGTATTGTTCGCTAATGCTATTTAATATATTTTCTTCAATAGGGACTTTTTCCATTATAGCAAGGTCATCCATGGATTCGTTGTTATTACTGGCAATTGGACCTACTACAGAAACAGGTTGAGAGTTACCATTATCTAAAACGGTCTTACTATCATAATTGTAGTAAACAATCGTAATTCCAAAAATAATGAGAAGAATAACTGTAACAGAAGAGATAAGGAATGTGTAGTTCCATTGGATAGAGGGAAAAACTCTTTTTCTGTAAACCTTCCGAATGGAGTTTATTTTATAGTTTATTCGAGATGTTAATTCATCAGGGGCGGGTTGAATAGGTAGATTTTGGACATACTGGGAAATGCTCTGCCATTCGTTTAACTTTTTCATACATTCTGGACAGTGTTGTAGATGTTCCTGCTGTTTCTGATTAAGAACACGGAAACCGTCCAATAGTTCTGAAATTTGTTCATCTGTTAAGTGTGTCATTTTATTGTTATTCCTTTTTCAAGTATTATCTTTCGGAGTTGTGCTCTTGCTCTTGCCAAACGACTGCGAACTGTTCCCACACGGCAACCTAAAATTTTAGCAATACTCTCATAATCAAGCCCTTGTGTTTCTCTTAATATCAATATTTCTCGGTGTTCCGCTGATAATTCTAACATGCATTGTTGAACAATTAAGGTAAATTCTTGTTTTTCATCGGGAATCCACATTTCGGGTTTATGATTTATTTGTTCCTTATGGTTGGAATTTATTTTATTGAATAGTCGTGACAAAAAATTATTTTTCCTTTGTTCGTTACGAATCTGGTTCAAGGCGAGATTTCTCGCAATACCAAAGATAAATGTTTTAAATTGTGCCTTAGGTTCTATATGATTCAAACTCTTATATAAACGGATAAATGTTTCTTGCACAATGTCTTCGGCATTCTGGACATTTCTTGTTAAATAAAGGCTAAAGGTATAAATAGAGGATTTGTATCGTTCTACAAGGTTGTGGAACGCTTCATGATTTCCTTGTTTTGCTAACGCAACCAATTCCCAATCCTCTAAGGAACGCATTCTTTTTATCTACCTTTTATAAAATTAAACACCGTTACCTCAGACAAAGTTCCATTTTTTAAAGTATAGAAACTTGTCTTGCGTTTATTTTCGTTTTACGCGTGGACCTTGAGGGGTAT
The DNA here is from genome assembly GCA_000493945.1 of Candidatus Hydrogenedens terephthalaticus JGI OTU-1. GTDB lineage: Bacteria > Hydrogenedentota > Hydrogenedentia > Hydrogenedentales > Hydrogenedentaceae > Hydrogenedens > Hydrogenedens terephthalaticus. Next base: position 78,291 of record AWNW01000008.1, on the reverse strand, counting down.
CTTCAATAACCCAACCCTGTTCAAGTAATTGATTGCGAATTGTATCAGCCAGAGCAAAGTTTTTATCTCTCCGTGCCTGTTGTCGCTGCATGACCTTTTCCAATACTTCGGCAGGAACCTCCTCTTCCATATCGGGATTAAAAAGACCTGTTATTTGATTTAACTTGTTCAAGAGATTAATAGCGTTCTGAGCCCCCTTCTCCCCTACTTCCCCACCATCAATTTTTTTATTAACATCCCGTATAAAATCAAATACTGCCCCAAGTGCTGATGAAATATTTAAATCATCGTCTAATGAATCCACGAATAATTTTTCACATTGTGAACATTCTTCTATCAGTTCATCTCCACTCCCTTTAATTTCTTTGAGGCGCAAACGGAAATCGCGTATCCGCCGAATACTACTGGAAGCAGATTCTACTGTTTCAAAGGTAAAATTATTGGGTTGCCGATAATGCGTTGCAAGAAGGACCCAACGAATAGCCAGAGGTTCTAACCCTCTATCTAAGAGGTCTCTTAATGTGTAAAAGTTTCCCAATGACTTTGACATTTTTTTACCATCAACGACCAGATGAGCACAATGGAGCCAATATTTAACAAAGGGTTTTCCTGTGGAACATTCGGATTGGGCAATTTCGTTCTCATGATGGGGGAACATATTATCAATACCCCCACAATGAATATCAAAACTTTCCCCGAGATATTTCATACTCATAGCCGAACATTCGATATGCCAGCCGGGTCTACCTTTTCCAAGTTCAGTTTCCCAAAAGACATCGCCATCTTCTTCATCCCACGCCTTCCATAGGGCGAAATCACGGGCATCTTCCATCGTATATTCATCGGTATCTACCCTGCCACTGGCACCAACCTTCAATTCCTCAATATTCATGTGGCTTAATTTCCCGTATTCCGGGAAGGTATTCAAACGGAAATAAATACTTCCTTCATGTTCGTATGTATGTCCTTTTTCTTTTAATTTCTTTATAATCTCTACCATCTCAGGGATATGTTCTGTAGCACGGGGATAGACATCTGCCCTTTCAATTTGAAGAGTATCCAGGTCTTTGAAAAAGGCTTCTATATAAAAATCGGTAATTTCTTTAAGTGGTTTTCCTGTTTCACGACAGGTGCGTATCAATTTATCCTCTACATCTGTAATATTCATTACATGAAATACATCATAGCCACGAAACTTGAGATAGCGTTTCAGTAAATCCTCAAAAATATATGCACGGAAATTTCCAATATGGGCAAAATTGTAAACTGTGGGACCACATGTATAAAGTTTTACTTTTGGTGGTTCTAAGGGGATAAACGGTTCTAATTTTCGGGTCATGGTGTTAAAAAAACATACTGCCATTTCGGTATATCCTCTTGGACTTAAATTTTTTGATGTTAGGCTGGGATAACCCTCTGTCAAAGATTATATAAAAAGAGAGGTAAAAATAAAAAAGTGGGCGAGGCGGGAATCGAACCCGCATGGCCTTACGGCCAACGGATTTTAAGTCCGTCGTGTATTCCTATTCCACCACTCGCCCACGACGAAAGATATGGAGGCGGCACCCGGATTCGAACCGGGGAATGGAAGCTTTGCAGGCTTCTGCCTTACCACTTGGCCATGCCGCCGTGCCGCCACCGTTATCATGGTAGTTTAATTTTACACTGAAAAGGTGCAATAATTCAAATATAGAAAATGCTTTGATAGATTACACAATACAAAACATAAATAAATACAGATTGCTAACACAGATACAAGTTCCTTCTTTAACCCTTACAATATATGAAGATTGCTATGAGCAACTCAAATCTTTTAAAAATCCCTCGTAGATAAAAATAATTTATTGGGTGGGAATTACTTCCACATAAAATTTTCTGGTTCGAGGACCATCAAACTCGCAAAAGAAAACCGATTGCCATGTTCCTAATACTAATTTCCCGTTTTGAATGATTATTTGAACAGATGACCCCATTAGAGATGCTTTCACATGAGCAGGAGAGTTTCCTTCGGCATGTTTGTAATTTCCATTCCAGGGAATAAGCGTATCCAGTGTTTTTTCAATATCATATAAAACATCGGGGTCTGCATTTTCATTAATAGTAATTCCTGCTGTTGTATGCGGGACATAAACACAAACTATCCCATTTTTTCTACCTGTTTCCTGAATAAATTGTTCGATATATGAATCCAAAGGTATAAATTGAGTTCGCTTTGAGGTGGTAATTGTGAATACTTTCATTTTTTAGTACTCCAGTGATTGCAAATTTTTTAAACCTAAAAACATAGGCACAGCAACCGCTATACCTGTTAATGTTAATATCAAAATGATTACAAATGCCAAGGCAAACCAGAAATAACCAGGGCGTGTGAATTGTTCAAGCACCCGCCACTGAAGAATTATTGTTTGGGCTGTAACTACTACGGTAATATAGAAAATACTTAACAATAGGTTTAGAGTTCCACCCAAACCCGAAACAATCCTTGCCGGGTTATCTTCTTCAAAACTGGGATAAAGAGCACCTAATCCGACAGCGAGACCTGAAAGCCCGAAATTCATAAGGATAATACTGAAGATTGTCATGGAATAATAGAGAGGTGCCAGTTGAAGCATATAGCCTGATAAAATAGCAAGGGTAACAGTAAAGGGTGCAGAGGTCATTACACTAAGCCAAAACTTCTGCCATAATATCTGTCGAAGTGTTATTGGTGCCAGACCGATAATCCAGAAGCGGTGTCCTTCTAAACTGATTAGAGGGAAAATGAAACGGCTGGTTAAGGTAGCAAGGATTAGGCTTAATGAGGCTATGTTCATACAGGCAACAAAACTACGCCACATCTCTTGTTCAAAGTATTTGGTAGTATTACGCAGATTGGCAATATAAATCGCCATAATACCAAAAAATATAATAAACTGGGACCATTGGGTTGCGTCACGCCAGAACATTCGAACATCTTTTATAACCAAAGGTTTGTAGGGGTAAGGAATAAAACTTAATAAAGTATCCAGACGACCTAAAATCCCTTTGTTGGGAAGTTTTATCCTCCTTTGTCCACTACCCTGTAAGCCTGAAAAACCGGGATAAAAGATCCACTTAGATATAACCGACCCTAAAAAGGTAAAAAATAATGCATTGGACATAAGAAGCATAAACCAAAATAGCACTTCGGAAAATTGACTGTCTTTAGATTTTAATACCCCTTCGGAAAACCAATAAGGCGGGAATATAGGAGACTGAACACGGGAAGTAGCACTTAAAAACACGGGGAGAATGGTATCTTCATTAATTCGTGTTCCCTTTAACATGGTGGTTAAATACCAGAATAAAAATATAACCGCCAGGATACCGAATAAAATCATCGTCCTTAACTTTATTTTCGGGAAGATAAGCACCAAAAATTGAGTGATGATATTCCCCCAACTTGCTGGTATTATGATAAATGGTATAAAAAAAATAATTGATGCTATGTAAAAAAATATAGGGGCTTTTAAACTTAATCCGTAAGCAAGTATAAGAGGGACTCCGAGAAAGGCAACTGACCACGAACTAAAAGCAATACATTCAACAAAACGGACAAGGAATAATCGTTGAAAAGGAATGGGTGTTTGAACAAGGAAAAAAATTTCTTCTGCTTTATAAAGGGTAAAAAATGCTATGAGGATATTTGAAAATATAAGGAATAGGAAAACCGCACTCATTAGTATCATAAACATGCGAGCCATTAGCAGTTCGCCAAAATTCACTTCTATCCCTGCCCTGGAACCGAATGTTAATAACCAGTTAAACCCTTCATAAAGACCCAAAAAAATTCCTAACCAGATGGCAATAGCCGAAAATGTAATCACGGCAACTTTGAGTTTTGATTCTTTTCGAATACTTAATATCTGATGTTTCAGGATGTTTCGTTTTGCTTCTAAAATAGCGGAAATCTGATTCATATTTTTATACTTCATCCGTTTCTTTTGTTAGTTCTAAAAATACATCTTCCAGATTCCCGGGTGTATTAGAAAGGGACTTTATATCATCTACAGAACCAAATGCACATAACTTTCCTTGATGGATAATGCCAATAACATCTGCAATTTCTTCTGCAATACTTAATGTATGCGTAGACATAAAAACTGTAAGCCCTTCCTTCCGCGTTTTCTGTTTAAGATAGTCTTTTACAAATCTTATATTTTTGGGGTCAAGTCCCACCCACGGTTCATCTACGATAACAATTTCGGGCTTATGCAAGAAACAAGCCGTGAATGATAATTTTTGTCGCATACCATGGCTATAATCTTCAATAAGTTGGTCAACAACAGAACTCAAACCAAATAAACCAACCAATTCTTCTGTTCGTTCCTTAAATTCTTTTTCCGATATTTGATACAACCCCGCAATAAACTTTAAAAACTCTCTCCCTGTTAATTTGTCATAAAGAAACGGATGGTCAGGTACAAATCCAATGTATTTTTTGGCTTTTACTGGGTCTTGCTGAATATCAATTCCGGCAATAAACGATCTCCCTTCTGTAGGACGCATTAGACCTGTTAGCATTTTAATAGTTGTCGTTTTACCAGCACCGTTAGGTCCTAAAAAGCAAAAAAAGGTGCCGCGAGGAACTTCAATATTGAGTTTATTAACTGCAATTTTTTCACCAAATTTTTTAGTCAGATTTTCTGTTTTTATCATAGTAACTCCGATTTATGCCTTTGCAAATCTTTTTCCTGAAAATTGTTTCACCCAACCTTTCATCTCCATCAGGGTCAGTGTCGAAAGTGCTTGTGAAATGGGTATCTGACAGGATATAGCAACTTCATCCACATACGAGCCTTCAGGGCTTAAAATAGATAGAATTTTCTTTTCCAGCGGACTTTGAGAAACAAAGATATTAGAATTAGTTTGCTGGGGAACTTTTCCACCTTTTTCAGTTCTTTCTGGTTTTGAAGGGACTGTTTCCACAGAAGGTTTTATTGCCATAGATAAGGGGTATTGGATTATTTCTTTTGTATATTTTTGAGCAGGTTGAGTTGCTTTTTTATCAATATCAGAGGTATCGTCAGCAATGTTTTCACGAGCATATTGTGGTATCTCTTCGATAATATCAGAAATTTTTTCTGCCAATTTTGCTCCCTGTCGGATTAATCCATGAGGTCCTTCACTATTTAATGAACCGATAGGACCGGGGACAGCAAAAACTGTTTTTCCCTGCTCAACGGCATGTTGTGCGGTAATTAATGCTCCACTATTTCGTGTTGCCTCCGTAACAATTGTTCCAAGGGAAAACCCACTAATAAAGCGATTGCGTATCGGAAAATTATTGCCTAAGGGCTTTGTCTGCATGGGGAAGGTAGATATTACTGCTCCTTGATTTTGTATTCTCTCATATAAATTTTTATTTTCTCTGGGATATATAACATCAATTCCACAACCTAAAAAGGCAACAGTCCTACCACCGCTATCCAGAGCCGTCTGATGGGCTATGGTATCAATACCCGAAGCAAGACCACTTACAATAGTAAAACCTGCATTTACCAGACCCTGAGCAAAGAAATGTGTTATTTTACTACCGTAAGGGCTGTATTTTCGTGTACCGACAATAGAAATGGAATATTGGTCTCTTCTTAGTAAATCTCCTTTGCAATACAGAACCAGAGGTGGGTCATAGATTTCCGCTAATGAGACGGGGTATTCCGGGTCATCTAAGGTAATGATTTTTACCTTATTATTTTCAATCAACTTCAATTCAGTATCCACATCAACAACTTCACGATAATGGGCTATTCTGTGGGCTAAAGTTTTTCCAACTACTTCTGACAGGGCTTTTTCCGATGCGGAAAGAACTTCGTAAGGGGAACCAAAACGGGCTATGAGTTTTATAAAAGTAGTGGAACCGATACCCGGAATTAAAAATAGAGTTAACCAGTATTTTTGTTGTTCGGAGTGCATGTCTACTTCCTGTATTAATTCCCTGCAAGATTTTTATAATACGCATTTCGATACCATACTTCTCCCCCATGGTCCTGAAGTTGGAAATATCCCCTATGGGGTAGTTGTGCTAATGGTGTATCAAATTTTCCAATAGGCATAGTCATAAGAGAAAAATCCACATCAATAACCTTCCAACCATTCATCACAACCACAAGATGACTTCCTTTACAAGTAATATCATAGGAATTCCATTCACCAGGAGGTAAGCACATATTAAACATAGGTGTGGCTACATCATACAAAGCACCGCAACCTTGTTTGTTGGGTGACTGTCCATAAGTCTCTAATACCTGTATTTCAAACCCTTTCTGCACAGGGTCTTTCAGGTCGGAACGGAAAAATACGCCACTGTTCGCTTTCGGGGTCAACTTAAATTCGATATGTAATTCAAAATCAGTTATTTCTTCACCCATATAAGCAATATACCCCCCTGATTCAGAACCAAAAATATGGAAAACATTGTCGGGCATAAATTCAAACCCTGATTTTTTATTACCCGATGTTACATTTTCCCACTTCGATTGATTTTCCGCAGAAAATAAATTTACCCAGCCTTCACCCTGTGGTGGAGGTGTACATTTTCCAACAGGAATTCGTTTTTGAGTTTCTTCTTTGCCATTTGTGGAGCAAGTAAAGAAAGTCACTAACACAAATAATGCCATTACAGACATTAAAATAATTTTTTGAATCTTCATTTTCCATTCTCCTATTGTTTTTTATTATGTCAAACTCATATAAATAATATCATCAGTTTTAAAAGTGGATAAAAGATTGTATAATGATAAGACAAATACAATGCAATTTGTAAAATTAGATATAAGGAGAAGTTAAATGAAAGGTGTCGTTTTGGCGGGAGGCTTAGGAACACGATTACTACCCTTAACTCGTGTTACTAATAAACATTTATTGCCTGTCTACAATAAACCCATGATTTTTTATCCTATTCAGACACTTGTTGATGCAGGGATTAAGGACATAATGATTGTAACCGGGGGGAATAATGCTGGGGATTTTCTCCGATTGTTGGGGAATGGAGAAGATTTTGGTTTGCATCAACTTCATTATACTTACCAAAAAACCGAAGGAGGGATAGCGCATGCTCTTGCGCTTGCAGAACCATTTGTTGGTAAAGATAAAGTTGTAGTCATCCTCGGGGATAATTTCACCCAAAGCAGTATTAAAAAGGCAGTAGATGATTTTGGAAAGCAAGATTCTGGTGCAAAGATTTTTTTGAAAGAAGTATCCAATCCTCAGGAATTTGGTGTTGCGGTAGTAGAAAATGGAAAAGTAAAAGAGATTATAGAAAAGCCTAAAGTTCCACCAACAAATTATGCAGTTATTGGGATATATATGTATGATTCGGATGTATTCAATATTTGTAAGACACTGAAACCCAGTGAACGAGGGGAGTTAGAGATAACTGATGTAAATAATGAATATATCCGACGCGGAACAATGACTTATGAATTTTTGGAAGGCTGGTGGGCGGACTGTGGAAGTTTTGAAGCATTATTACGATCAAATATACTTGTAGCGAAAGAAAACGGCATACAAATATAGGAGAACAACCTTATGGGAACAGTTTATTACTGCAAGTATTGTGGCAAACAAAGCACAAATGTGCAATCTTTAACTTCATCTCTATGTGTAAGACATCCTAACGGACCTGGAAAAGGGAAACATGCTCCTTATGAAGGTGGTGAAAAAAATGAATATATATGCAAATTCTGTGGGAGAAAATTCTCATCCATTCAAACCATGACTGCTAACTTTTGCATTCGTCACCCGAACGGTTCAGGAAAAGGTCGTCACGAACCTATGCTATGAATATTTAAATCCTTGATATTCTGACATTAGAAAGTTATATCTCTCATTCTTACAAACATCGAAAGGATACTCTAAAACATCACGCTGATTTTAAATTTTTCTATCGTTTGTTATAAAATTAAAACACTTTTTTAACAGTATTCGCCCGGGTGGCGGAAATGGCAGACGCGCCAGACTAAGGATCTGGTCCCAGAAATGGGGTAGGAGTTCAATTCTCCTCCCGGGCACCACTAAACAATGATTGTTATCCCCCCTATAAAATTTACCTGGAACCTCTTGTAAATTGTTTTCCTTAATAATTAATCACGGTTGGGAATTTTATATATTCTTCATATATCTATAATTTTTATTTACTGACTGTTTTGTAGTGGTTCCGAATGCGAGAAGTCCGAATCTATAGTCTGACCACCAACATCCTGCGAACTTTGCTGAATATCTGCACGAACTTCTTCTTCCATCAATTGGGAGGTATTTTTACCTACTTCCCGTTCTTGTATCTCTTCCGAATTGTGGGTGCTTTCAGAAACATTTTCCTCTAACATCACTTGCTGAGAACCCCCACCTGCATTATGCTCTTTGACTTCCTCCGAAGGTTGAGGATTTTCTTTTTCCCCTTCAAATTTCTCCTTATGCTGGGCATAATATGCTTTTCCATATTCGGAAATAGCCCAGATACCTTTTTCTGTGTTCTTTTCAAGAATACCTCTATTCACAAGGTCTACTTTTACCCATTTTAATGTATCTTTCCAGCGAGGAATATATTTATTATGAGTAACCGGGGACAAGTCATAACTGTTGAAGATATGCTTCATTTTTTCAAAGACCTGTTTTGTAATTGCAGAATAAGGGGCAGAACCATTAAATTCCATTAATGTATCTAAAAGAGGGTAAATATAAGCAGATTGAGGGGTTTTTAAACCTTTTACTAATTTTCCTGTGAATGGAAGTCTTCTCCCCGAAGAGGATTTTTTCTCCGTTTTTCCTTTTATCTCTTCAACAGCAGGGACTTCTTGCTTTTCTACCGATTCCTGATGAAGAACAACTACCTCTTCCCCTTCATCCTTTTTTATCGGCTCTTCAGTTACATGGGACTTTTCCTCCCCACTCCATTCACTATCAAAAACCGTTTCTTTTTTTTCTTCTCTCTTACTTAAAGCCTTTTCCTCTAAAGAAATAGCAGCATGTTCTTGCTTACCTACCTTTTTTTTGTGCTTTTCAACCATCTCTTTTTCAGTAGTCATTAAATCTTTTGCAGAAGTTTGGGAAGAGACTTCTTTTTTATTAGTCTCTACTTCTTTTACTTTTTTAACTTTTCCTTCAGTAGATTTACCTAATTCAGATAATTCCACCCTCTTCTTCATCTGAATCATTAACTCTAACGCGGATAGTAAATATTTAACTCGTTCACTGTCTTCCTCATCAACTGCTTTTACTATCTCATTTTTTATAAACTGTTTAAAATCATCATATTCTTTCATTTCATAATCTCCCTATAGATTTACCGCTTTTGTTTTTTATACCACTTTACCAAATAGTATTTAATATTTATTATCTAATATCACAAGTGATTATTAAATATCTAATTATATTTTTATAATATCAAGTTGTTATAGTAAAATAAAATATTGCATACTGAAAATAAAAAAAGGAACAAACGGGTTTATATGAAATTACAAACAACACGATTTGGTGAGATAGAAATTGATGAAAGTCAAATTCTTTTATTTGTAAAACCTATTTTAGGATTTCAGAATTGCCAGAAGTTTATTCTACTACCAGGACCTAAAGATAGCCCACTATGGTGGCTTCAGTCTGTGGAAGATGGCACATTGGCTTTTTTACTATTAGAGACCTTGCAGGTTTTGCAGGACTATCAGGTTCCGTTCACTCCTCAGGACTTACATGAATTACAAGCCACTTCTCCTCAGGAGATTTCTATATATACATTACTTGTCGTTCCGGAAGACCCAACAAAAATCCGAACGAATTTAAGAGCCCCCATTGTAATAAATGCAAAAACAAGGTTAGCAAAGCAAATGGTATTGGACAGAACGGATTATCCTGTCCAATGGTTCCTTGCGCAACCCCAAAATGAACAACCAACCGATAGACAGGAGGTCTGATATGCTTGTGCTCACGCGTAAGGAAGATGAAAGCATAATGATTGGCGATAATATCGAAATCAAAGTGCTTGAATTACGGGAAAATCAGGTCAAGATAGGGATAGAGGCGCCTCGTTCTATTCCAGTTCATCGGAAAGAGATATATTTATCTATCAAAGCGGAAAATGAAGAAGCGGCACGGGTAGAACCCCCGAAGGAAATTCCCGTTATTCAACCCAACAAAGGAGACCCAAAAGATGGAAGTACTCATTGATGGTGTAAAAGGATTTCAATTTTTGAATTCACCGGATACTCTCCAATCTGCTTTGAATGAAATCATGAACTTTCTTAGTACCAAACAACTGGCAATGGTAAAATTAAGAGTTAATGAACAGGAAGTATATCCGGGAAGGTCGTTAGAATCTATTCAGGAAATGAATGTATCCAATATACGGACATTAGAAATCAATACCTATCCAATACACCAGTTGGTAGAGGAAGGTATTGCAGATATTGAGTTGTATTCACCGGAATTAAGTGGGTTGTGTCGTGAAATTGCTCAGGTATTTCAGAGTGAAAACCCGGATGAAGGGTTTGACCCATTTCAAAAACTTTCCGCAATATGGAGTGAGATTAAAAAAAGAGAAGCACTTATAATTAATTTGTTAGGTTCCCATGTAACGGAAGATAACCCAACTATAAAAATGATAAAAGAACACCATGACAAGTTAAATAGTGTCCTTGAGGAAGCATATAAATCTCTCGAAAATAACGATTGTATTGGCCTTGGGGACTTGCTGGAATACGAATTAGCACCTCTCGCAGAAAAAGAACCCGAAATTGTCAGTCAGTTAAAGCAATTGGTATTACAATTTATTTCTAAATCAACCTAATATGTTTTATCACAAAGGATAAAATAAATAGAAAGGAAACATGGGGCAACTTAAAATTCTAACTTTTAATTTTCATGAGCCTTACATGTGTTTGATGGCAAAAACGGGGTTTGAAATGGATTTAGGATTGTATAGTGAGGGATTGCTGGCTCGAAAATGGAAGACAGAATTCCGACCTATACCTGAAAATCTATATGAAGTCCCCGAAAATGAGTGGAGGGAACGACTTTCCAAAGGGTATTACGATATTGTTATTGCTCATAATGAAACAAATGCCTGGGATATTCGTGAAGCACCCTGCCAAAAAATTCTCGTATGCCATAATAGAAAAACCTATCTGAAAACAACACTTCCGAAAAATGACTTTTCTGCTATTGAAAACTTTGAGAAGGTATTAAATGTTCTATCTGAACTATTTACCTTTGTATATATTTCTCCCTCGAAAAGAGATGATTATGGTTATCCGGGGTATGTCGTTTTACCCNGAATTGATATAGAAGAATATGGTGGTTATGAGGGAAATAAGGATGTAATTTTGCGAGTAGGCAATTACATGCAGGTGCGGAACTGGATGTTTGATTTCCCATTACAGGAAACCCTCTGCAAAGGATTGCCTAATATTATCGTTGGAGAAAATCCGGGCGTTGAAAACTCAAAGCCTTCTGCAAACTTTGAAGAATTGTTATCTGCATATCGCTTAAATCGCTGTTTGCTTCATATAACCCGTCAGGAATTTGAAGATGGATACAACCTTTCTACATTAGAAGCGATGGCATGCGGTATGCCGGTGGTTGCTCTAAGCAATCGTTCTTCACCAATTACAAATGGTGTAGATGGTTTTACATCATTCGACCCTGCCCAATTGCGTAAATACCTTGAAGTCCTTCTTGAAAATCAAAATCGGGCAAAAGAAATAGGTGCACGAGGAAGAGAAACTGTTCAAAAGAAATTTCCTATATCTCAATTTGTAAAGAATTGGCAAGAGATAATCCTAAAACAAAGTGGGAAAGAGACAACCTCTGTCCAAATCACAAAACCATCCATAGAGACAAATCGCTATCACATTTTATTAGATTATGTTACTTCCCCACACACAACAGCCCGATATTTTGAATTCGCATTTGAAAAGGACCATGATGTCGTAACATCGGGTTTTCGATGCCCTGAAGAATTATTGTATAAGTGGGGATTTCAAAATCCTCCTCCATATCCTCCTCAGAGAATTCCTACCTCGTTTGATGAAAAACGCATTGAAAATCTTCTGGCGGGTACTCCATCCGGATATAGATTCGATTTTTATATCTATGTTGATTCAGGACTCAAAACAGTTGACCCATTGATAGATTTGCTTAATATTCCTCGTGTGGCGTATTTTATTGATACCCACCTTGACATACAAACACGATTGGAAATGGCAAAACATTTTGATATTGTTTTTCTGGCTCAACAAAGTCATGTCAAAATATTCAAGGAACAAGGTATCCGTCATGTTTTCTGGTTACCTCTTGCATGCTGTCCTGAATTATATCCTGCAAAGGAACTGCCGCGTGATATAGATGTCTCTTTTGTAGGTAGTTTATCACCTGATGAAGGGGATAAAAGAAGAACATTACTAATGAAAGTAGCCGAAACATTCCCAAATCATTATATTGGTAAAAAATGGCCCCTTGAAATGGGGGAAGTGTATTCAAGAAGTAAAATCGTTGTAAATTCCGCCATTAATTACGACTTAAACATGCGGGTATTTGAGGGTATGGCAGGTGGGGCTTTGCTTATTACAGACCCTGCGGATAGTATTCTGGAATTGTTTGAAGATGGGAAAGATCTTGTTATTTACGAGAATGGAAAGGATTTAATTGAAAAAATTCAGTATTATCTGGCGCATGAAGAGGAACGAAACAAAATTGCTATGCAGGGACAACAAAAGGTTTTAGGGAAACACACTTATCACCATAGATGCCAACAAATTGTTAAAAAGGTTGAGGAAATTTTTAAAATTGATACAACGAAAGCAAACCGATTAGAAGTTAAACCTATAAACTATTACTCTTCTGAAAGAAGGGAAGTCTTGAACTATATTCCTCAAGGGACAAAAAAAGTTCTTGATGTAGGTTGTGCTACGGGGAATTTCGGTTTAGCAATGAAACGGGAATTGGGTGTGGAAGAAGTGGTGGGAATAGAAATTGTCCCTGAAATTGCTGAAATTGCGAAGAAAGTTTTAGATAAAGTCTTTGTTGGAAATATTCAAACAGACAATTTTCCCTTTGATGACAATTATTTTGATGTAATCACCTGTTGTGATGTATTAGAACATACAGAACACCCTGAAAAGGTATTGCGAAATCTAATCCGATATTTGAAACCTTATGGCTATGTTATCATCAGCATTCCCAATATTCAATATTGGGGTGTTCTTTTTGGTCTATCTATTGGAAGATGGGATTATCGTGATTCTGGCATTCAGGATATAACCCACTTAAAATTTTATACGGGGAATACACTACGAGAATTAATTCGTAAAGCAGGACTTCTGATTAATACTATTGAACCTCTTTCTATATCACCTGAAAATATGATACCCCGTGACGAAAATGGAAATTTACAAATAGGCAAGATCCGTATTGATAAAGTTTCTGATGAAGAGTATATGTTATTACGCACTTTCCAATATATTGTAATTGCACAAAAAATACCATCGGATATAAATGAAGTTAATGAACAAGTTCGCAAATTGTTAGAAACAGGCGAGATTGATTTATTATTTGAACTTGCAAAAACAGAAAGCGATTTACCGCTATGGAAACGATACAGTATTGAAGGGAAAGCGTATGCACACACCGGTAATCTTGTAAAAGCCCAGGAGTGTTATTTAAAAGCCATAGAAATAGACAAAAACAACGAATTGTATATTGAATATGGACTGCTTATGCTGGCAATGAACCAACCTCAAACAGCATTAGAGATATTCAATAAGGTATTTCAGGAAGAATCGGAAAATATTCGTCTGCATCTTGCCATGGGACAGGGATATTTACAAATGGGGAATATGCGAAAATCTTATGAACATCTGAATTATGCTTTCTCGAATAGTTATGATTACCCAGAAATCCTTAATTTATATATTTATGTGTGCGAACAATTAGGGTATATAGAAAATGCGGAAGAGACAATTAAAGCGTTTATAGATTTTTACCCCGGTGATGTTTCGCTGATAGTGAAATATTCAACATTCCTTTCCCAACATGGTAGAGTACCAGAAGCAAAAAATGTGTTAAAGGAATATATAGAAATCTTCGGGACAAGTAATGAGTTGGAAAAGGAATTAAAACGATTGGAATTGTTATAAAAGACTGAAGTAAGAGGCATGTTCTATGAGTGTATTTAAATCCATTGCAGAATGGCGAAAAGAAATTCCTGAACATTACAGAAGTGAACGGGTTGAACTCATTGAGAAACGCAAAGGGATAAAAACAATTCGTGTTGAAGGGCTTCTTTATCATAGTCAATATAATCCTACAGAAGAAGCAAAAAAATTAATAGATGCATCCTCTCTGGATAAAAAACGACCTGTTGTTGCCATCGGTTTGGGATTGGGGTATCATATCCAGGAACTTATACAAAAAGAATATAAAGTTGTTGTTATTGAACCTGACAAAGATATTGCGTTTACTGCCATTCAAAACAATCTATTACCTGATGATTTATTACTCGCTATTCCAGACACATTAGATTCTCTTTTTAATGATCCTTTTTTTAAGGATTTTCTTGATAAAATACCCCAACCTTTTTTTCATCCTGTTGTTAGCCGTATCCATCCGGAATTTTGTGAGATATTAATTAAACGAATATCTCGAGAATGCCTCGACCGACAGCATTTCAATATTGCGATTGTAGGTCCCATGTATGGTGGGTCTCTTCCTATCACACGATATTTAAATCGGGCTTTTCGAAAATTAGGACATCAAACACTGCTTGTAGACACAGAAATAGCGTGGAATGTTTTTAATGCTATCGGTAAAACTTTGAAAACACCCAAAATGGCTCACTCACTTGAAGATTTTTATACCAAGTTTCTTTCGGAATGGTGTTTGGCTCAAGTAATAGAATTCCAGCCAGAGATTTGTATTGTGATGGCACAGGCTCCGGTTACAAATTTATTTGTTTCAAGATTAAATGAACGAGGAATTGTAACAGCATTCTGGTTTGTAGAAAATTGGCGGCATCTTAGTTATTGGAAGGAAATAGCACCTTTTTATAATCTGTTTTTTCATATCCAACCCGGTGAGTTTGATAACAAATTGGATGCTATCGGTTGTAATTGTCATTTTCCCATATTTACAGCCTGTGACCCAGAACTCCATGCCCCTGTCTCTTTAAGTCCTGATGAGGAGAAGAAATACAAGTGCGATTTATCCTTTGCAGGGGCAGGATATTATAACCGCATCAAGATGTTGAAGGGACTTACAGATTACAATTTAAAAATCTGGGGTGTAAACTGGAATGAATTAGAACTACTCCCTCATGTGGTAGAAGGGAATAAAGGGTTTGATACAGAAGAATATATGAAAATTGTAGCCGGGTCAAAAATTAACCTAAATCTTCATTCCAGTGTTATTCATGAAGGGGTTGACCCGGATGCTGATGCAATTAATCCTCGGGTATTTGAGATTGCTTCCGCAGGTGGTTTTCAACTTTGTGATCCCTGTAAAGGATTAGAGAATTTGTTTGACACGCAAAATGAAATCCCTACCTATACAGACCTAAAAACACTTCGGGATAAAATAGATTATTTTTTGAAACATGACGAAGAAAGAAAACAGATCGCCCAAAATGCACAAAAACGGGCTTTGAAAGAACATACTTATGAACACCGTGCTAATCAAATGTTGGATTATATTAAGGAATTTTTTGGTGGGAAAATCATGAGAAAGGGAATGCGGATACAGAGAACTGTAGGAGAAGTTATAGAACGATATGGGAAAGATAGCCCTCTGGGACAATGGCTTGCAACATTACCTCAGGATATACCCTTTTTGCAGGAGGAAATTAATAAACATTTACCCATATTAGATGATAATATTCCATTCCCTGTTCAAGTATTTTGGTATCTGAATGAAGTTCGTGTTTTTGGTGAAAATCTGTTAAGGGAGAAATAACTGTGAAAATACTTGTTTTGCAAACGGCAAGAATTGGAGACACTATCCAGACCACTCCCCTATTTCGTCAAATTCGAACTAAATATCCAGATGCTCATATTACTGTTATGATACGAGCAATGAGTGAAGAGGTTATTAAAGCCAATCCAGATGTAAACGATTATATTATTTACCATGAAGACCCTATTTTTTCTGATATGATTTCACGAGATTCTGACCGATACATGAATGCCTATAAAGAGGTGGAAAAATTAATCCTTGATTTGCGGCAACGGAACTTTGACATTGCTTACAATATAACACATAGCACATCATCTGCTTTATTGTTAAAATTGGCTCAAATTCCAAAAGTTATCGGGGCTCATCTATCCGAAGATTGGCAATTTACATTAAGGGGACCCTGGACTGTTTATTTCTTTACGAGTGTTCTTTCACGGGACTATAATGATTTAAACCTGTGCGACATATTTAAACTTTATGAACCGATACCAGAACCCGTAAAAGAACTTGTATTTGATGTAAATTCCAATGCTATGGAATTTACAGACAATCTCTTTGCAGAATATCATATCGCACCAGAAGATTTTGTTGTATGTATGCAATTGGGTGCCAGTGAAGCCAACAAACGCTGGCCTGCAGAATATTTTGCACAATTAGGAAAAAAACTGCATGAAAAATACAAGGCACGGATATTCCTCGTAGGGGTGCCATCAGAGGCAGAATTGGGTCAAAAATTTCAAAGGGAAGTTCCAGGGCTGGCAATTCCGCTTTTCGGGAAAACAACTATTCCTCAGTTGGCAGCGTTATTAAAACGCTCTCATTTGTTAGTAACCAATGATACAGGGACAATGCATCTCGCATCGGCGGTGAAATGTCCTGTAATGCTTGTATCCGTTGGTTATGTGCACTTTCGGGAAACGGGTCCTTATGGCATAGGGAATTGTGCTATAGAGTTGAGGGAACGCTCTTTTAAAATGGACATTTCTTCAAAATCTTCAGAACTTCACCCTTTAGATAGGATACAACCCGAGCAGGTCCTTAAAGCAATTGATTGGTTGTTTGCCATGCGTGAGAAAAAACAATTAATCCAACATGAACTCACTCCAGATATGGATAATGTAAATGTTCATATCTCGGAATTTGCCCCTGATGGTTGTTTACAATTCTATCCTGTTATTCGGCGGGGAATTGATGAGAAAGATTTCCTGCGTTTTGCCTATCGTTTAATGTGGCTGGAACATCTTAATGT
The DNA here is from genome assembly GCA_000493945.1 of Candidatus Hydrogenedens terephthalaticus JGI OTU-1. Lineage (GTDB taxonomy): Bacteria > Hydrogenedentota > Hydrogenedentia > Hydrogenedentales > Hydrogenedentaceae > Hydrogenedens > Hydrogenedens terephthalaticus. Next base: position 61,088 of record AWNW01000008.1, on the reverse strand, counting down.
AAACCCTAACAAACAAACAGAAATTGAAAACCTCCATAAATTGTTTCGGTTTTATAATGCTCCGGATACAAAAACTCTTACCGTCTGGAACAAAGAATTTCGGGGGTCTTTTGAAGAATTGGCAGGAAAGTATAAACAGGGAATTCATATTACAGAGCAGTTGAAAAATACTATAGCCGATGGCAAAATAATGAGGGCACGCGAGCAAGTCAAACTATTATCAGAAATTGACGAACAAATCCGAATATATGGAGAACTGAATTCATATTTAAAACCTATTACCCTTGTTACTAAATTTGAACGGGATAATCTGGAAGGAAGCAACCCTCTGGAATTGGCAAAACAGACATTAAACATTTATCGAGGTGGATATGAGCGTTCAACATTGATGGCAAAAAAAGTCAAAAGATGTTGTGATTATCTTCAAAATACTGAAAATAGCACTTTTGAATAAAACCATTTTTTATTTTGTTATAAATCCAAACCTTAAAAATCAAAAGATTATAACTATACAAAAAGGAGTATAAATTATGGATGTTTTTGAAGCCGTTGAACAACGAAGAGCCGTAAAGCACTTTGACCCCAACCATAAAATGACAGAAGAAGAAATCAAAAAGTTAATGTCTGCTGTACTTTTATCACCGACTTCCTTTAATATACAAAATTGGCGTTTTGTGATTGTGCAAGACCCCGAATTACGACAAAAAATCCGTGAAGTAGCGTGGAATCAATCGCAGGTAACCGATGCTTCATTACTTGTTGTCCTATGTGCAGATGTAAAATCGTGGGAAAAACAACCCGAACGCTACTGGAGGAATGCACCGGAAGAGATACGGAATTTCGTCGTCCCCGCTATTGCCCAATATTATCAGGGGCGAGAAGAGGTTCAACGAGATGAGGCTATGCGTTCCTGTGGCATCGCAGGGCAGACATTAATGTTATTGGCGAAAGCAATGGGATATGACTCCTGCCCTATGGTAGGTTTTGATTTTGATGCCGTAGGGAAATTAATAAATTTACCACCTGACCATGTAATTTCTATGATGATTGCTGTAGGCAAAGCCATTAAACCTGCCTGGCCTCGTGCAGGACAACTTGCATACGAAGAAGTTGTCATCAAAGATAAGTTTTAAAAATTAAAACTCAATCGTCGTAGAGATGTAGAAAAAGTCAGCATCGTCATCATTGAAAGTAGAAATGAAAGAGGTAGCGTAATTGTCCAAAAAGGTTCCTTCAACTAAACCGTCACCGATAAAGAAATGAGACCAGCCAGTCTCAAAACTCAGGTCTTCACTATATTGATATGTCAGGGTGAGTAATGTTTGCCAGCCAAGATCTTTACTATTTGTCTGTGTTAAGAATGGAAATGGACTTAGAGGATAAAACTCTATATCACCGATTGTAAAAGAATAAGGTTTATCAAAAGCAGATACGGCTTGTAGATAAGCAACTTCAAAACCAACTTCAACTTTTTCAACAGGTTTAACAGATATACCCGAATATAATTGCCAGAAGTTTGTCATGCCGGACAAATCAATGAAATTATCTTCACGCGTTGCTGTAAATAAACGATTAAACGAGGGACTGGCTTCCCCAACACCTATTTCAACTAACCAATCCCTAAACGAAAGAGAACGATTATCCTCCGCTCCATAATAACATCCTCCGATATAAATGCGAGGAGTCCATTTCATTTCCTCTATTGAATACCCTACTTCAAAGTGACCTGCGGGTAATGCCCAATCGGCATCACTATCACCGTAAATCCCGTCAACAGGAACGAATAGATTACCAAAAGCCGAACTCTCTCCCCATTGATATGCGAATTCTACTTCATAATCAAACTTGTCGTATTCTCCAAAGAATCTTGCTCCTACGGTGTGAATATAAGTTGTTGAGGAATTATCTCTATCAAAAATTCGTTCAAATGTTTCTAAGAAAATGTCTCCATCAGTCACTTCATTCTTCCGATTATCTCGGAGTAAGAAATAATAAATATCTAAACCACTTCCTTCAATGATTTCCTTCCAGGTGAAATAGATACCCGCAAAATCAACATCGTTGTGATTGAACGAACCTAAATTTTCAAGAAGCTTTGCATAGAAAACATCCAGCATATAAACTTCCTGTTCATACTGTAATCTGATTGCATCAAAACTCAACCCAACAAAGGGATTAGGACCCGGGTCTGAACCTACAAGCCATCCCGAACCTAAATCAATTGCCTGTCTTCCTATGGTAAGGGTCAATCCTTCTGTCCCTATATCTTTACACTGTATATAGGCTTGAAATAATTCAATATCATCAATAGTATTACCTCTTCCGTCTCTTCCTGTTAAATAATCTTGTGAGCGGAAATCTTCACCCCATGTATCAATTGAATCCACTTCTATAAAAGCAGAGACATTATCAGTCATTATAGCGCGTGTGTGTAATCGCGTCCTTTGTTCTACATACGCACTTCCTGTGGAACCTTTTCCCGTTCTATAGGCGGAGTATGTTCCGTCAGGTCCTATGCTTCTACCCGGCAAAGCCCATGATGGAATCCTATCCTGGTCTGATGGCTCTACAAACCCATGATAATAGAGGCCATAAATCTCAAGTTTCCCTCCGACTTCAACAGATACCAATTCTCCGTAGGATAAAACGCACAGTAAAGAAATTGTAAGAAACATAAGAAACGATTTTTTTAACATTTTTACATTCCTTTCTATATTTTCTGTATTTGTTTTTTTATCTTAAATAAAACCTGAAAGTTTATTAACAAGAATTGTGCCAACATCTATTATGCAGTAAAAAAGTAATATTCCACTAATAATTATTTACATTTTAGTAATCAAACAGAATGTAAAACAAACATTTTTGTAATATTTAATAATTATTATGAATGTTTAGAATATCTGATAAATAACCAATAACCACACTCTATAAGGATTGAAATCAGAGGGAATGTAATAACGGGATATAGATTGACCCCAAAATAACCTGCTGACCAATGATGGAATAGCCAATCCCAGTTAGGAACCCAATTACCTTCATTCCCAATCCATACCTGAATAAATTCTTCTAACATACTTAACCCGAAAGCCCACCATACCCACGGAAAACATACAATCACCATGATTACTGCAATGGCAAAATTTCCCAGTCCTGCTTTTGTTGCTCCCGGTGCTGTCGGAGTAGTCCATGCTGCTTCTAACAAACCTAAATGAATCGCTATAACAACCGCCAGCAAAAATTTTACAAACCTTTTATGAGAGCAAAAAAAATCAATGATTTTGAACTGCATTATAACAGAACCTTAAAAATAAGACCGCAATCTATCCATTTGTTGTAAAAAACAAGCAACTATATTGTTAAATATTTAGATGAGCAAAAACAATATCCCCAACCTATGCATATAAAATTACACCTTCATCTTGTAATAAGTTATCAAGAAATATACTTCACAGATAGATAGGAAAATAAATATAAGGGGGCAAAGTCCATGGAAATATTAGATGAACAATTATGGCACATAGGCAACGCATAGATTATAAACTATGAAGAACGCCAAAAATAAGAATGACCAAAGAAAGGGGATATCTCACAACTTGACATACGCTACTTTTCCCATTCGTAGAATAGATTTAAATTAGTAAAAAATTATAACCACGAATTCCACGAATAGACCCGAATAAAACGAATGGAAAAAATCCATCATGCATCATTTTATCAATGTAGATGAAGCGTCCCCGCTTCGGGTATTTTTAGAGGGAAAAGTCCTTTTACCACAAAGGGCACAAAGACCTTGCTCAGAGTTCACAATGTGGAGGCGAAAGATTTTTCGCCTCTACAATAGATTTTATTTTTATGAGGGTGTGAAATTAAATATCCAAAGCGAGGACGCTTCAGCTACATTATTCAAATATACAAACTTTTGACAAATTTTAGGTTTTTTGGTATCGCGAAATATAAAGGAAACCTGTTTTTCATTGAATGTACAGAGGTCATTTATGTAGAAAAGAAATAAAGTTTATTTCCTTTATTTTTTACTTCATTCGTATCTATTCGGATCTTTCGTAGCATGAAAAAATCATTTATCTTAAAAACAAAAGTCCATCTACTTTATACAGTTTTTCAAACTATGTAATCGCCATAATTGGGTTTTTGTTTAATTACCGTTTTTTAGATTACTCGGATTATTTTTTTGTCAATTGGATAGGTCCGAAATTACGGAAGAGAAAAACACCTTCTTTCCCGGGTGCGACAATATCTTTCCAGCCATTTTTGTCTATATCTTCAACCCAGAAATAGATTCCAACGCCACTTGCTTTTCCTGCATGTCCGTAGTCAATCGTATAACGATGAAATTCGCCGTTTTTAATTTTGAAGTAATAAACTCCCAATGGGTCTTTTGAACCCGGGTCATGGAATGCATGAGCACGATAGCGTTTTCCCGTAACTAATTCCAATTCCCCATCATTATCAATATCGTGCAGTTGAATATCATGATATTGCGACCGATACTCATCTATAATATGTTTCTCCCATGTCCTTTTCCCATCTACTGAAATCTTTTGTTCATACCAGAACAGACCATAGTCATGAGCAGAACCCACCAAAATATCGTTTTTCCCATCTTTGTTAACATCATGGGTCAAAATCGGGACACTTGCCGAACCCAAATTCCACTCCGGGAACCATTGCCATCCTCCTACATCAAAGGGATTTGCAGGGGATTTTAACCAGCCACCCGAAAACAACAGGTCTATATTTCCATCGCTATCCACATCTCCGTAACCTGCTCCATGCCCCCCTGCTCCATCTGTTTTTATTTCATACTTAATAAATTCGCCAACAGGTTTTCCATTGTCAGAAATTTTTAATTTAAAAATATAAACGGGCTTTGTAACAGGAATAACTTCCACAATACCATCCTTATCCAAATCACAAAAAATAGCCCGTTCAATATTGCCGACTTCTGCTATATCATGTGTGATCCACAGTTCATCTTTTCCCCGGGGATTTTCACGCCAGCGTAAGGTCTTTCCCCACCAACCGCCTGTAATAACATCCATATAGCCATCGCCATTTACATCCATTGGATAATTAGAGAAATCATCGTAATAATCATCCATAGGTTGTAGCACACATACACGATGTGCCTTTTTGAAATCAGGACCTTCATACCAGAATTCACCTGAATAAATATCCTGAATACCATCATTATTTACATCAAAAATAGATGCGGCTTCGTAAATTCCTTGCCCGATCCGTTCTCGTTGAAAGGACAAATAATTTTCTGCATCAACAGCATTTAAAATTCCACTAAAAATAAGGGAAAGTGCAACAAAAAACATTTCTTTTCTCCTATAAAGGTTTTATGTTAAATATAAGTGGTTTTCCAGAAGCATCGGTTAGTCTGAAACAAAAATTCCACCCCCCTTTTATCTGGGTTATCTGGAGTAAAATTTCATTCTCCCCTTTCTTTAAATGAATCTCTACTTTATCTTCATCTACCTTCATACCACGGTCTACATACTTATTAGTAATCTCTTCCTGATTTATCCATAAACGGAAACCATCATCGGAACCTATACAAGCAAACGCCGAAGTATCTTCAGGAGCTTCTATCTTTGTATACGCAAAAGCACATACATTCTCACATTCTATCGAAGATTGTGAGCATAACCCCATCAATCCTACATAACCCCAACCCTCCGCTGAAACATCCTTTTTCCAAACATAATCTTTTTCTTTATACTTATAAGGGCTATCTATCGAAATAGGCTGAGGAAATCCATAATTTTCATCAAAGGGTGTCTGAGTATTCCATGGGAATGGTCCCAGTAAATTCCATTTATCAACAAAACCGACTAATGAATAAAATTGAGGTAGATTTTTTGAATTACTTATGTTACCAATAACTTTTTCCAAAGATGTGGTTGCTAATTGTTCTCTCAATATTTCATATATCTGGTTTCGCTTTTCTTTATTATCATCGGTCAGCGTGTTATATAACTCAAAAAGTAATGGGAAAGGCAGATTTTTAGGATCCTCTTTACCTAATTCAGGAAGTATTACATCCACAGTTTCCGGGACAGGGAACTTCTTTATTTCCTCCAGAACCATCTCCCGTTCTTCCTCAGGACATAGTTTAAATAGGTATAAACTCGCTCTTCCTATAAGGTGTTTATCGGATTCTTCTACTTCATGATAAGAGGCTATCACCCGCCAGAGGCATTCTACTAATTTCTGTTTTTCAGATTCTTCCAGAGTTTCTATTATTGTCGGGATATAATCTACATACAACAAAGATGGGGTTTCGTAAAATGCATTTAAAAACATTTTTTTACCATTTGTCCCCGTTTCCTTTAGTAGACTTTGAACTATTGTCTTGCCTTCTTCATTATTTCTCTGAATTAAGAAAGGTAACAAATAAATTTGTTTTTCTTTGGGGAGTTTAGAACATAGTTTCAGCATAGGTTGGGTTGCAGCGGGGATGTTCAACATTTTTATTGCATAAAATACAGACATATAAAACCTTTCTTTTTCTGAATTTAGAAGAATTGCTTCTAAATCGGGTATAACTGTTTCGTCCCCATATCGTCCCAGTCCGATAATAGCCGATTCTACAATCTCCGATATTTTGCAATTTTCAATAACATTTCGATACATAAAAATTGTGTAATCCCAATTTCCGCCATTCAGAGCAGCCTTTTCTGCCAGACGAATATAAGTGTCCCATAATTCCTGATACAGGGGTTCTGTTTCCGAGGTGGATTTACACATATCCAATAATTTAGGGGCATAAAGTACTGACCCTGTATTTGCAATCACTCGTGCAGATGCGACTTTTACAGACATCATGGGACTATCTAACAGCACGGCTATTTCTTCAATACACGGAACTTTTTCCATCTGGTATAGCCCTAAAAGGATAGCCACTTTTTCTTCATCCGAAAGAAGGCTCAAACTATTACATAAAATTTTTGCAGATAGCATGGTTCCGTTCTCGACAAGTGCGGTTCGCACCTTTTCCCTCCATAAAGGTTGCAACAAAGACTTTTGAAGAATATCAGGGGGTGTTTCTTCATCTACGATGAAAGATAATGCTTTTAAAATATATTCACGCGATAAGTCGTTCAAGGAAGTATCTGCAAAATAACCTAATAACAATTTAATATACTGTGCCTTTTCTGACTGTTCGCTTTTGGTCATGCGATTGGTTATATCAAATAGGATATTTTTTGCAGCCCCACTTATAGATGGATTATCAGAACCTAATGCGGGGATAATTTTAGGCAAAACTTCCATAGGGGGCTTGAAAGGTAATAACTGTCGGGCAATTGCATGCTCCTGTGGATTATCTGAATTTAATTTTCCCACCAGTTGTTCAATGGATAGTGTCCTGTCAAAATCAGCAGGTACCTGTATCACAGAGATTATTAGAAAAACTGTTAATAAGGGCGTTAGCATAACTATTATTCCTTTCTTGTGTATTTACAAATGCCATGGAGGGCGATAAGTTCTAACGAGATACCGATTCGCATCATCATCGTTTATAAATTTTTCTTCTTCAGCATTCCATACCAATTTCCTACCGCAACGCAAGGATATACCGGCAAGAAGCACCGTTGTAGTAGAACGGAAACCCTGTTCTATATCTGCATGAGGCTTACAGCGAGTACGGACACAATCGAAGAAATTATTGTGATGGTCTGTATTTGCCCAACTGCGTTCTGGCTCTCCAATAAATTCAGGAGCACGAGACCCGTCTTTATATCGAATCACAAAAGAATTTCTATCTACAAATAAGGCGCCTTCCGTTCCATAAAAAGCAATTCCATATCCTTTGTTTTCGTGAGAATTGGCGTGTCTTTGTTCCCATGTTACAAGGCAGCCGGGAAATTCCATTACAGACTCGATTGTTTCGTAATTATCAGCACCGGCTCCCATACGATAACTACCACCACCGGACTGAATGGTTAATGGTGCAGACTGCTGAATTCCCCACTGAACAATATCCATCAGGTGTATTCCCCAATTGGTTAGTTCTCCTCCCCTTGCATAATCAAAAAAGCCCATGAAGCCACCAAAACGCTCTCTCGAAAATGGAACATAGGGCGCTGGACCTAACCATAAATCCCAGTCCAAACCCCGCGGAATAGGTTCAATTTTCTCTCCCGGTATCCACCCATTCACTCCAACCCAGGCACGGGCAGAGGTTATTGTGCCTAATCGTCCTGAATGGATAATATGTATTGCCCTTTGAAATACGGGCATAGAACGCTGTTGTGTTCCTGCTTGCACTACTCGTCCATACCTTCGGGCTGTATCTACCATAGCACGGCCCTCTTGAACAGTCGTGCAAACAGGCTTTTCTACATAGACATCCTTTCCAGCACGGCAAAACATAATGGTTAACAAAGCATGCCAGTGGTCGGGTGTAGCCACAAATACCGCATCAATGTCGTCTCTGTCTAACAAATACCGAAAATCTTGAAAACCTTCTGGCTTTTTACCGTTTAATTTTTCTACTGTTTCAATAGCGGTATAGTAACGGCTTTTTGCAACATCACACAGGGCAATTATCTGGCAATTGGGGTTCATAGCAAGGGCTTCAATATGTCTTGAGCCCATACCTCCGTTTCCAATAACTGCGATACGCACTACATCGGATAAACCGACATTTGCTGCAAACGCCTTTGAAAAGTATGTAGAACTTCCCAATAAGGCAAGTCCGGATATTTTCTTGAGGAATTTTCTCCTATTAAAACCCTCATTTTTCTGATTTTTTGACATATTTTGTAACTCCTGTTTATTACTTATGATGTAGTCTTGCTTGCTTTGTCTGCCAATTCACCAAAACGATGAACTACAGCAAGGGCAGGGTCTAAAGGCACTTTTGCTCTTTGCACATCTTTAGGAATGGATATTATCGGGGTTGGTTTCAGAGATTTTCCGGCAAACTGAGGAAGCCACGATTGCTCTGCTTCTAACATTTCCGCAACCAGGTCACGCACTTCTTTCAAAGATAAACAAGCAGAAGTCAATGGGTCTAAGGCACAGGCAGAAACAACCAATTCGGGGTCTCCCTGAATCGCTGATTCGACGGTCAATCCTTGAACATTAACATTTGTTAAATTCAGACCTGCACATTGCGGAGGTAATGCCCCTATATGCGTTGGATGAAGTCCCATCTTATCAGCAAAAACTGGGATTTCAACACAACTGCCCTCCGGCAAATTGGTAATATAATGGTCATTTCGGACATTTCCCTGAAACTTAAATGTTTTTCCCGTTTGCAATGCTTCTAATATATAGGAGCAATATTCAACACTTCGATGAGTAATTTTTGTCGGTTCATTCTCTAATAAATCTTCATTTTCCAGTCTATCCGCTATTAGCCTGCACCACTTGTAATAAGCACCGGACTCTCCACCAAAGGAGGGCTCGTCGCAATATGTTTGTAGTGTCCTTTCATGACTGCGAAACCACGGAATATATTCAGATAAATGTCCTGTACTCTCTGTCATAAAATACCCAAAATGTCTCATAACCTCTATACGAACCTTTTCATTCACATAATATTCCGGTTGTTCACAACGGAGTTTAAATAGAGGATACAAATCCTTTCCTTTGTGTTCAATACGCAGGAACCAAGCCATGTGATTAATGCCTGCTACCAGATAATCAATCTCATTTTTGGGGACTTCTACATAACCCGAGATTAAATCCAGCGTTGTCTGGACACCATGACAGAGACCCACAAACTTTAATCCCGGAATTTTTCCCAAAGCCCAACATACCATTGCCATAGGATTGACATAATTCAGCAAGTAAGCATGTGGACAGAGTTCCTGCATATCTCGAGCGAGGTCCATCATCACGGGTATTGTTCGCAACGCCCTAAAAATTCCGCCCGGACCCATTGTATCGCCAATACACTGGTCAACACCATATTTCAAAGGTATTTCATAATCATACTTAAAGGCATTCACGCCCCCTATCTGAAGCATTGCAATTACATAATCCGCCTGATTAAGTGCTTCCCGACGGTCCTGCGTGATGTAGGTTTTCGCTTTCAATCCGTTATCTTTTACCACGCGGTCCGCAAAAAACTTCATACGCTCTAATTTTTTTCGAGTAGGACTCATGAACCAAAATTCTGCATCTTGAAAAGCCGGCACAGAAACGAGGTCCATGAACAAAGTTTTGCAAAAAACGATACTTCCTGCCCCTATCATTGCGATTTTAGCCATAAGAGTTCTCCTCTATTGTTAATTGTGACGGGAACAACATGTATGAGTTATTATACATAAATACTTTTATGAAAAAATATTCCTTGAAATACAAACCCCCAGAAGATATGATATTTTGAGTAGAAAGATATATAATTATCACCTAAGTAAATACAGAATTAATCATTAATGAGTAATGCTTCAAAAACAGATAAAAAACATAAAAAATTTTTTTAGTCTCTGGATAACGGAAATTGTTCCAGAAGAGATCTCTAATGAACCAAATATACAGATTATTACATCCATCGAAAGTTTATCTCTGTTCCTTAGATATTTAACTTTGATTGTTGTTATTGTTGGCTATACAATAGAATCATTTTCACAGCAATATTTTATTTCTATTTTTTTGTTGTGTATTATCTTACATATCCTTTTCACACATATTGTTTTTTATTTAAAACAATATTCCCTATTTTCCAATCCTTTGAACTTTTTTTTCCACCTACTTACAATAACTACATCCGTTGTAGTAACAGAAAAAGAATACAGTCCTTTGATACTTTTCTATCCTCTGCTTACCTTTGGAAATTTGATATATGCACGAAAAAGACCTCACCCACTAATTGTGACTCTTATATCTATTATTACATTAAATTTCACCATTACAGGGATTTGGTTCTGGGAAGGTCTCGAATTCGCTACCTATTATCTATTCTGGAAAAATTTTATGATTTTACTATCAGGTATCTTTTGTTATTTCCTGTTGCACCACATTCAACAGATACGGAGAGAGTCGTATCATGTGCAACAAGAACTTTTGTATACTCAAGGGATAATAAAATCTATTTTAGACAGTATCCAGAGCCCTATTTTAATATTTGATGAAAATGAGATCATATCAGATACCAATGCCTATACATCCCAGTTTTTTCAGATAGATTCCTCAGAACTTATAGGGCAGCGTATTCGAAGTTTATTTTTTGATGATACAGTTATAGGGGAGTACCTTTTAGCCTTGCGGTCAAGAAGTAATGTTGTTATCAATGCGATTGCTCTTTCTTCTACAGGGGAAGAAATACCGGTTGATTTCATTGTTCAGGTTTTTTACCGAAATCAGAGGAAGTATTTCTTCGGAATTATGATAGATAAGAGGGAACACAAAAGATTGGAAGAAATTTCACAATTACTTCATAAACGGGAAGAAGAAATTAATAATAAAATATCTCTATTAAAAGGCTTACAGTCTAATTTATCATTTCAGCATACTGCACAAATTTTTACTTATATTACAACCTTAAAAAATATTCTACATCTGTTATCGCATGAGCAATTAGGGGTAGTTACCGAGCGTCAGAAAAATGCACTGGAAATAGGTATCCATGCATTAGAACAATTGGAAAATGAATTCCAAAAAGAAACCGAAGTTATTCTATAATAATATGGTTACACATTATCTAAACATTTAGGGAAAAATATTCTGGTCTCTTTGTATTTTTAGTTCCCATCATGGCATAATATAAGCCTATTCTGTAGTAATGAAAGATAATTAAATCGAAACATAAACACAGGAGAAGTTCTATGTCAACATTAAAGGGTAATTTACTTGTAGCCCAAGGTGGTGGTCCCACTGCGGTTATTAATCAAAGTTTAGTTGGAGTTATTACAGAAGCAAGAAAATATGCACAAATTACTCATATTTTCGGTGCAAAACATGGTGTCCAGGGGATTGTTGACGAAAATTTATTAGACCTGACTGAATTACCCTCGCACCAGTTAGAAGCAGTGGCACAGACTCCATCTTCTGCCTTATTATCAACCCGTAAAAAGCCCGATGCCGAATTCTGTAAAAAAATCTTCAATGTATTTAAAAAATATAATATACGCTATTTTTGCTATATTGGCGGAAATGATAGTTCTGAAACATGCAGAATCATCGGAGAATCTGCAAAAAGTGAAAATTATGATTTGAGACTTATTCATGTTCCTAAAACGATTGATAATGACTTAGTTCTCAATGACCATTGTCCTGGCTTCCCTTCTGCGGCAAAATATGTAGCACAAGCATTTGCCGGGATTAACTTAGATAATAAAGCATTGCCGGGCATTCATATTGTTGTAGTTATGGGACGACACTCAGGATTTTTAACCGCTGCATCTGCTTATGCGAAGAAATACAATGATGATGGTCCTCATTTAGTCTATTTGCCAGAAAGACCTTTAAAACTTGAACAGTTCTTCACAGATGTAAAAGAAGTATATGATCGTTTAGGGCGTTGTTTGATTGCCGTTTCCGAAGGTGTTCATGATGAAAGTGGAACAACCATTGCGGAGCGGTTCACAAAAGGGGAAGTGGATTCCTTCGGACATGTTCAATTATCAGGCACGGGAGCATTAGGAGATGATTTGGTTGTATATTTAAAAGAAAGATTTAAGGAACTTAAAATAGAGAAAATCAGAGCGCGTGCGGATACATTAGGATATCCACAGAGAAGTTTCTTAGGCTGTGTAAGTGAAGTTGACCAGAGAGAAGCCCGAGAAGTGGGTGAAAAAGCAGTGCAATTCTCCGCAGGACAAAATCAAACTGGTTCTGTATCCATCCAACGAATAGCAGATTATGTTGTTCGCTACGAGTTAAAACCATTGGAAGAAATTGCAAATAAGACAAAATATATGAGCGATGCGTTTATTAATGAAGCCGGTAATGGAGTAACAGCGGAATATATAAATTATCTTCGTCCCTTAATCGGACCATTACCCGTTTACGAGCAATTGGATGCACCTGCAGTTGATATAAACAAGATATAAAATATTTGACAAATGTGTAAAAAAAGATTATAATAACATCTCATCATAAAATTTAAATATTAAACATGGGGTATGAGATGTGGATAATTTAAGTGAACAATTTTTTAAGGCTCTTGACCAATATCAGGTTGAAGGGCTTAGTTTAAAATGGCCCTCGCACTCTTTTTCAGAACTGAAAATGAGTGTAGCTGGCGTTCAAGTAGGAAAAAGTATTTCTTTTATTCTACCGTGTAATCCTCTTTATCAAGATTGCATGGGTTTTCTACACCCGGGATATTTATCCTTTGCGTTTAATGAAGCCTTCTATTGCTTCGCTTTTTCAATCGCAAATCGCCCATGTATTCCTATTCAAACGAATTTTTCTTTGATCAATCCCATCCCAATCACTTCGTCTGCCCTTACTATTGAAATCTCTATATCTGCAAAAAGTCGGAAATTATTATTACTCACTGGAAAAGCCAAGAACTATCGTGAGAAAGTGCATGCCCTTGCAAATGCAATTGTAACTCCTTATTCTGTTTCAAATTCATCTGAATAAATACACAATGTTAAAGAGTATTATGCAAAAAAAATTATCCATCTACATTTTTATTATTCTTGCTTCTGCTATAACATTAATAATTTATGCAGAAAAGAATGTTATCCCTTTGAAACAGGCACATTCTCATAATGATTATCTTCGTCCGCAACCTCTTCTTGATGCATTGAATAACGGTTTTTGTAGTATTGAGGCGGATATACATATCGTTAATGGTGATTTGTTGGTTGCTCATGATTTGGATAAATGCAAACCTGAAAAGAACCTTGTCAATATGTATTTAAAACCCATTTTTGAGCGTGTTCAGAAAAATAATGGGCATGTATATGCAGTCCCTTCTGAATTCTGGCTATTGATAGATATAAAAAGCGAACCAGAAAGCACCTACACACTTCTGAAAGAACAATTATTACCCTATAAAAAGTTTCTTACTCGTATAGAAAATGGAGAAAAAGTTGAGGGAGCTGTAACCGTTGTTATTTCTGGGGCTGTTCCTCGAGAAACGATAGAAAAAGAAAAGGACCGTTATGTTTTCATTGATGGTAGATTAGGAGATTTAGATACAAATCCTTCACCTGACCTTGTTCCATGGATTAGTAATTCATGGTTCTCCATTTTTACCTGGATAGGAAAAGGAGATATGCCTCCACAGGAATTGAATAAACTAAAAGAAATCGTTTCCAAATCACACAAACAAGGCAGAAAAGTCCGTTTTTGGGGTGCCCCACAAACTTTAGAATGCTGGGAAGTTTTGTATAATGAAGGAGTAGATTTTTTAAATACGGATTTTCCGAAACGGCTATCTGAATTTTTAAAAAATAAAATGAAATAAATATCGAGAATTCAATACATGATGAAATTTAAAGTTGCTTTTGTAGGGTTGGGAAATATATGCAGGGAACGACATATTCCCGGATTAATGAAACTACCCAATGTTCAAATTATTGGCGTTATAAATAGGACAGAACAATCGAGTAAAAAAGTAGCTCAGGAATATAAAATTCCCCGTGTATATTCCTCATGGGCAGAATTGGTCAATGACCCGGAAGTAGATATTGTATGGATCGGCACCTGGCCTTATCTCCATGCTCCTGTAAGTATTTCCGCACTAAAAGCGGGAAAACATGTATTTTGTCAGGCTCGTATGGCAATGAATCTTTTAGAAGCACAACAAATGTATGAAACTGCTTGTCGAACAGGTAAAGTTGCTGGATTGTGCCCGGTGCCTTTCGGTATGACTTATGATAAAACGATTGCTCGAATGAGACGGGAAGGAATTCTTGGAGAAATATATTTTGTAAAAGTGAACAGTTTTAATGATTTTAACCTTGACCCTAATAAACCTTTGCATTGGCGTAAAGACCATCGGCTCTCCGGACAAAATGTGTTAACTTTAGGGATGTATATTGAATTGATACATCGTTGGTTTGGATGGACAAAAAGCGTTTGTGGAAATTATCAGATTTTTACACCCACACGAAAGACACCCGAAGGAGAAATTGTAGAAATACAGGTTCCAGACCAGGTACAGGCTCAATTAGAACTTGTTTGTGGAACCATAGCCCAACTGACCATATCCGGTATGTCAATCTATCCTCAGGAAAGTGTAGAAATTCATGCTCAATATAAAACGCTCTATTATGATGTACTCGAAGATAAACTCTATGAACTGGCTAAAAATGGAGAAAGAAAAATTATTGTTCCACAAGAAGAAGACTTTTACGATGTAAAAAATTGGTCTGTGGAAAAAGATTTTATTGAAGCCGTGTCTATGGGTAAAGAGTATCATCCTAATTTTGAAGATGGATTAAAATATATGGAAGTATTAGACGCTATTTATAAATCCGCACACTCCAACCAAAAAGTTTTTATTCGTTAATCAGTTCTGTAAGCAATTTTTCCAATTGTATACTTCCTTCCTCCCATGTAGAAAAAAGTGTTTTATTGTTATGTGAAAATGTGGGTTTTTGTTTTAACAAAGTATATATACGGTTTGGTATATCCATCGGGGTGTCATAAAAAAATAAATTTTCATTATCTCCCTCAAAAGGCAAATCTAATGCAGGGACAAAAACTTTTGCTCCTTTTGATATGAATTCCATTCCTATGTGATATAAATTTTTACTTAATACAGCGATGATTTCCCTTCCATCAATAATCTTTTGTATCCAGTCATGAAATTCTTCCGCAGGGATGGTATTTAAATCCTTATTGCCTATATAGAGAATATCGTAATGAGGTTTTTCTTTTTCTATTTGTTCAGCAAGTGATTTTAAGTGTCTTTGTCGATCTTTATCTAAAATAAGTATTCTCTTTTGAATTTGCTTTTCTGTGTTTGTTATTTCATTTACATTAGAACATACACCCATGGGGATGTAATTTAAATATTTTTCTGGCACACCTTTGTAAATTAAATCCTTTAATATTTCTTTTTGTGGAATGATAACAGGACCTGGAAAGTCATTTGAAGCAATCCATTGATTTCTCAGTGAAAAAATAATGGGTATATTTACAAAGGCTTCATCTATATCTAATTCAAATGGGTTTCCATCAATAATTTCAATTAGCGTAAATGGCTTAATATCCTTGCTTACCCGTTTTAATCGTGATAAGAAAAAAGGCATTAACCAGCGATAGGTCAAGGAATTCCCTATATTAATAACAAAGAAATTTCTCCAATGTGAAAGTGATGGGAACAAATTGAAGTTGTAAAGGTTCTTTCCCGGTTGAAGCCAATTAACGATATAACCTCGTCGGAATAACGCCGAAAAAAGTTCTACACAGTAATATACTTTCCAATTCCATGGATATTCTGCCAACCGAAATGGGCTAATGATATATAATCTCTTTTTCACCCAATATTTCCCTTATAAAGTATTTCTTTGTTTACAATTTTAAATAAACGGGCAGAATAAATAATAATTTCACCTTTGTAAAAATTGTATAATTAGTATCCGTAGTTTTATAAGAATACATTTTGCAATATAAATACAACAGAACTTTTAGAGAAGTAGAGTAAATTATGTCAGATACTTTAACATCAACAATGATAAAGAATAAATTACCCGGACATTTTTTTAACTCTGAGAATATCGGTTTTTGTCGAGTTCCAGGGAGAGTTAATTTAATTGGAGAGCATACAGATTACAATGGTTTCTCTGTGCTTCCCGTAACTATCAAGAAAGAAGTTCAATGTGCTTTTTCCCGACGAGATGATAATGAAATACATCTTTTCAATGAAGACCCTCGATTTCAACCGTTGTCTTTTTTAAATCAACCTGAAATTTTACCTTCTCCTACAGGGTCATGGGACAACTATATTAAAGCAGGTGTGATTGCGTTAAACAAAAAATTTAAAGTTCGAACCTTTCCGGGGTTCAATTTATTCATAAAAAGCACCTTACCCATTGCAACAGGATTAAGTTCCTCATCGGCTCTTGTCATAACTGCTTCACTGGCATACTTAAAGATATTAGGCAAGGAATTAGGTAGGGATATATCACGATTGGAACTGGCAGAACTTATGGCGGAAGGAGAACATTTTGTAGGGACTAAAGGCGGTGGAATGGACCAAACGGTTATATTGAATGGTGAGGAAGGACATGCCTGTAAAATTGATTTTTTCCCTATTCGAACAGCCCTTATTCCCTTGTTTGAAGACTATGTTTTTATCGTTTGCGATTCAACTATACGTGCTCAAAAAACGGGGGCTTGTTTGCATCGGTATAATGCAGGACCGCGCATGTGTTTTCTTGCATGTGCCCTTTTAGAAAAACATTTGCGGAATGAATTTGACAATGATTTACACATTAAACGATTGGGGGATTTATGGTCGGGTGACCTGTGCCTTACCTTTAATGAAATTCTTGATTTTACCGAACAGGCTATTCCCAAAGAATATCTATCATTGAAAGAAATTGCTTATCTTCTGGATATAACCCCACAGGATGTTCGTAAATTATGGTTAGGCGAGATTGAAGAACCTGAGAAGGGCTTTCCTTTAAGAGCTCGTATACAACATGTAATAACAGAACATAAACGCGTAGAACTATCTCGAGACGCATTATTAGCAAACGATGCATATACTTTTGGCAGGTTGATGAACGAATCTCATTCCAGTTGTGCTGATAATTATGAAATAAGTATTCCCGAACTGGATATACTTACTCAAATTGCCCGCAAATACGGAGCCATTGGCTCGCGTCTTACGGGTGCCGGCTTTGGAGGATGTACCGTTAGCCTTGTTCCTCGTGCAAAAGTAGATTATTTTATGGAAAATGTTGAAAAACAATACTATCAGAAATATTTAGGACTTCCTTCGGCTCAGGGAATGTTTATTGCAGAGACATGTCCTTCCGCTTCATATATAAATTAACTCTTTAACAGGACCTTTTTTATGACTATCCTTTTCCGTGAATTATATGAAGCAAAAGAAAAAGAATGGTTATCACCGTTAGCATGCCTTGCCATAAATTCCAAAGGGAGACAAGTACCGGAAAAGGAAGACCCTTACCGCACCTGCTTTCAGCGAGACCGTGACCGTATAATTCATTCCAAAGCATTCCGCCGATTAAAACGGAAGACGCAGGTATTTCTTGCTCCTTTAGGGGATCATTATCGAACGCGGCTTACACATACATTAGAAGTGGTGCAAATTGCCCGCACCATATCTCGCGTTCTGAGGTTAAACGAAGATTTAACCGAAGCCATTGCTTTAGGGCATGATTTAGGTCATACGCCATTTGGACATGCGGGTGAACGAGCACTAAATGAACTATCCTCATTCGGTTTTAACCATGCGGAACAGAGTTTGCGCGTTGTGGACATTCTCGAACAAAGACGAAAAGGCAAAAAAGGATTAAATCTCACTTATGAGGTTCGGGAAGGAATTCGAAATCATTCTCGGGGAAAATGCATTCTTTTCGGACAACCCTGTCCGGAAAACATAAGTTATGAAGCACTTATTGTTAGTTTAAGTGATGTAATAGCATATATCACTCATGACATTGACGATGCAGTCCGTGCAAAAATTTTGAAAATTGACCAATTACCTTCAAAAGCCATTTCTATTCTTGGAAAAACGGCATCCGAACAGATTGATACTATGGTTCACGGGGTTATCGAAGGTTCTACACAGGGCAATATCCAGATTGTCCCGGATGTATTAAATGCTATTGTTGAATTAAGGACTTATTTGTTTGAAAAACTTTATCCATCCGAACCGATAGCAAGGGAAATTAACAAAGCCCAGAGGATTATCCGTGAATTGTTCCATTACTTTATGAAAAATCCTCCCGAAGATATATTACAAAATGACCCTGAATTTACACAAAATTCTATAGAAAGAAATATTATTGATTTTCTTGCAGGTATGACAGATGAATATGCTTTAAATAAATATCAAGAATTGTTTTTACCTTCCCCATGGCACACATAAAATTAGCAATCATAACAGGCTCGGGTTTGAATTTTACAAACATTTTAGATGTTTACTGTCAGGAAAAATCTTTATTCGATGTATTTCCCGAAATCACAACACAAATAGCAGGGCATAAATATCAAATCATTGATGGCTTTATTGGTTCGATACCCACAATAATTTGCAGTGGCAGGATACATGCTTATGAGGGGTATGAATTTGAAAAATTTAAATCTTTTTTAAATTATTTTAGAGAACAAGGAATAACACATCTAATCTCTATAAATGCAGTGGGTGGATTAAATAAAGACATGTCTGTTGGAGATTTTGTATCCGTTGAAAAACTTGTTTCGGTTCAATATAAACCTTTTCCTACTCCTCCAATAATGTATCCATCGTGGGTATTTCATCACTATCATCCGAAAGGCACTTATATCTGGGTAACGGGACCATGTTATGAAACGCAATCCGAATTACGACTATTTTTATCTATGGGAGGCGATGTTATCGGTATGAGTGGAGGACCGGAGTTGTATTGGGCTATGGAAATGGGTATGAAAACAGCCATGTTTTCTTGTGTTACCAATTATTGTTTTGATCATTCCATCTTAACTCATGAACAGGTTGTCGCTAATGCACAGAAAGCATGTGCTCGTTTTGAACAGATGTTCCGCAATATGGTTATAAAAGAACTTGCTGACATTTAATTCTTTATACATAGCGATTATGTAAAAAAAGTTCTAAAGGATTTTATATAAATTTACTAATTGTTCGGTGCTTCGGATAAAACAGGACGGTAATAATTAATAGCAGTAAATCCTATTGAGGTATCTTTTATATTTAATTTTCTACCGGATTGCTCATAACCTAAAAAGGTTCCCTGAACATCCTTGGGTAAAAGGGCAACAAATAGATACATTGCATTCTTCCCACACACAGGGTTTTTTGTCCTTTCAAAATAATCCTGCAAACCTAACAGGTCTTTCTTCATGAGAAGGTCAATCAATTCTTTATCCAATTTTTCTTGCATTTCAAGCATTTGTTCCGCAGGTGCCGGTGTATAGTTAAATGAGGCACCCCACGATGTTAAATCCGTACTTAAAATTAACAGCGTTTTATCGGTAATAAATCTTCGTAATGTTTCTACGATATTTCTAAATACATTAGAACTCTCTTTTCCATAATTATCAACAAATTCCCCAACAAGAATCGGCATAATCTTTGTAGATTTCAGTTTATACTGTAACATGGGTAAAATTACTTCTACGGAATATTCATTTTCATGGATAGCGGTTCTTCCCTGTCGCAATGATTTCTGCAATGATTGCATCACTATATAAGGAGATAGAGCCATCTGCTCTAATTTTTCATAATCAACGCGCACCACACCTAAAGGTGTTGCAAAACCTTGTATGGATGGCAAAGAACAACCCGCAAATTTAGCAATGTGGGAAGGAGCCAGAATAATTACATTCTCAAACTCCTCTTCTTTAATTTCTGCAAAAGCACGAGCCATCAAATTTCCACATAAACCCCATCCTGAATGAGGGACAACACAGGCAACCAGTTTGTGATTGGTATTAGGGCTTGGAGGAACCTGCTCGAAAAACTTTTGAAGCGTTTCCTTTAATACCGGTAAGTCTCCCGGATACAATGTCCCTGCCGAAACAGGGCGGCGTATTTTCTCAGCAGAAAAAAGCAACGGGTTAATAAATAATATCAAAAGGGACAATAAACAAATTACTGGTTTTATGCTTCTTCCTGGAAAAAAAGATGAACACATATTTTATATACCTTATTCATTATAAATTTTCAGTTACTTATGAATTTGAGGATTATTATATATAATCAGTATAATACATACTCTATGATTTTAAACGAAAATGGATAATCGTGCAGTAATTTCTTTTTAAATTCAATTTTAATCCTATAACCCTAATAAGAATGGAGTTATCCGATGGCACAATTTGACCCGAGAAAAGTTCGTAATGTTGGTTTTGCAGGACATGGTGGTGTTGGAAAAACAATGTTAATTGAACGAATATTGTATTCCGCAGGACTAACCACTCGCTTAGGAAGCATTGAAGATGGAAACACTGTTTGTGATTATCTGGAAGATGAAAAAGACCGCAAGTGTTCCATTGCTATGAAATTAGTTCATTTAGATTGGAAGGGGACACGGATACATATTGTTGACCATCCGGGTTATACAGACTTTATCGGAGAGTTATGTGCATCCTCCGCCGTTCTCGATGCGTTAGTTATCCTGGTAGATGCAACTACAGGTGTTCAAGTAGGAACGGATATAGCATGGAAATATGCAGAAAAGAGACAAATTCCCCGTGCTATTTTTGTTAATAAATTAGACCGTGAACATACCAATTTTAATGAAGTAGTTGAAAAGATTCAGAATGCCTATGGCAAACATTGCGTCCCAATAGTAATGCCCATAGGACAATCCGCAAACTTGAGTGGTGTTGTTAATATTGTTACGGGAGATGCCTCTGTTTTAGGAGCCGAAGCAGAAAAGGCAAAAGAAGCCATCGTAGAGGTGGTTGCGGAAACAGACGAAGCACTTATGGAAAAATATCTGGAAACTTTTGAATTATCTCAGGAAGAATTTGATAAAGGGCTTCAGAAAGGAATTAGCACAGGGAAAATTATCCCAATCATCGCAGGTAGTGTTACTAAGGGAATTGGTCATGAAGAATTGCTTGACATTATAGCCAATTCATTCCCTAATCCGTTAGAACGGACTGTTGTGGCAAAGAATTCTGCTGGTGAAGATGTCGTTATAACACCTGACCCCGATGGTCCCTTTGTGGCTCAGGTATTCCGTTCTATGGTTGACCCATTTGTAGGACATCTCACTTATTTCCGTGTATTTTCCGGCACTTTACGGTCGGATTCGGATTTTTATAATAGTTCCACACAAACCAAAGAGCGTTCAGGTAAAATTGTAATGCTGATAGGAAAGGAGCAAAAGCAGATAGCAGAAGTAGGTCCCGGAGATATTGCCGCAATGACAAAGTTAAAGAATACCCATTTCGGTGATACGCTGACTGTTTCGGGCAATGAGATAAAACTTCCTACGATTGAATTACCTCGTTCTATGGTTAAATTAGCCATTTCTCCAAAATCAAGGAACGATGAAGACCGTATTGGTGAAGCGTTAAATCGTATGGCAGAAGAAGACCCCACCTTCAGCCATTACAGGGATAATGAAACAGGTGAACATGTTATCCGTGGGATGGGCGATTTACAGATTGAAATTCTATTAAATCGAATGAAACGGAAATATAATGTAGAAGCAGAAACCCGTATCCCCAAAGTTGCTTACAAAGAGACCATTCGTGGTAAAGCAGAAGTTCAAGGAAAATACAAGAAACAGACCGGAGGTCATGGACAATATGGCGATGTCCACCTTCGACTTTCTCCCAATGAACGCGGTGGTGGATATAAATTTGTAGATAGTATCGTAGGTGGTGTTGTTCCCAAACAATACATTCCTGCAGTTGACAAAGGAGCACAAGAAGCACTGGCAAAAGGTGTGATTTCAGGACATCCCGTCGTTGACATTGTTGTTGATTTATTCTTCGGTTCCTATCATACGGTGGACTCTTCCGAACTCGCTTTCAAAATCGCTGCTTCCCTTGCTATACAAAAGGGTGTTCGCGAAGCAAACCCATGTATATTAGAACCCATTATGGAAATTACGGTAACTGTCCCCGAAGATTTTATGGGTGATATTACCGGGGATTTAAATAGTCGCCGTGGAAGAATTTTAGGGATGGAACCTGTTGGAGGTGGCTTACAGCAAATACGGGCATTGGTTCCTGAATCAGAAATTCTCCGTTATGCAACTGATTTGAGAAGTATGACGGGTGGTAGAGGAACCTTCGATTTGAAATTTAGTCATTATGACGAAGTACCCGAATTTATTGCCAAAGATATTATTGCTGCCTATGAAAAATCCCGTGAAGCAGGGAATGAATAATTAAAGATAAGAATACTTTTCGGATAAAAATATTACAGAGTTGTAAAAATTTTGACTATATGCTCTAAAAGCGACTTGTCTTCTCCCTGTGTAACTAAGAGAAACATCTTGCGGCGAGCTACGCGTTCCGGTTTGTTTTTTGAAGGAGCCGCCCCTAATGATTGAGCAAGTCCCCATGCTTCAACGATTGCCGTACCCGGGTCCTTTTTATACATCTCTGCATATCTCGCAATAGTCCCTTCATTATCATACTGATATATATTCACTAATGCATCTCCTACCCTAAAACTTATTTGAGCAATTGCCTCATTCGTTGGTGGACTGACCACCTGTATTTCAACTACACCTAAATCCGATTTTTTAAATCCTTCTATGATTCTTTCCATACTTAGTGGAGCAGGAAGAAACTGTATTAAAATAGGAACACCGATAATAAGAATCCCTAAAACTATACATATCTTGACTATTTTTGCTAAATCCATAAAATAGCCCTCTTATTGAAAACTTCTGACCAAATTACCCACAACTAATGTCCATCCATCTACAAGAACGAAAAGAATTATCTTAAAAGGTAACGATACGAAAATAGGGGGTAACATCATCATACCCATAGACATTAATGTGCTTGCCACTACCATATCAATAATTAAAAAAGGAATATATAGCAAAAAACCAATCATAAACGCGGTTTTAAGTTCACTCAATACAAAGGCAGGGATAAGAACATGTGTTGGAACATCATCCGGGGTATTGGGTCTACCTCTTCCCGAAATCTGCAACATGGTTTTCAGTTCCTGAGGTCTTGTTTGTTTGAACATAAATTCCCGAATAGGAGTTAAAGCACGATTAAATGCTTCCGACTGACTAATTTGCTGTTGAATATAAGGTTGTATGGCTTCACGATTAACCCGTTCATAGGTAGGCATCATAATAAACATTGTCAAAAATAGAGATAATCCAATTAAGACTTGATTGGGAGGAGTCTGTTGTGTCGCTAACGCCTGTCGAAGGAAGGCAAGGACTACAATAATCCTTGTAAAAGATGTGGTTAAGACAAGAATTGCCGGCGCTAATGTAAGTGCAGTAATAAGTATTACTAATGTTAATGTGGTAGAAAGATTCTCAGGGGCAATTGCTTGCTGAGCAGTTCCAACAATATTTACACCTGTTGGATTTGTTACCGAAGTACGGGAAGGTTGAGCAAAGGAACTGGACACCCAAATAATAAAGAAGCAAAACAAAAAAAGTCCAAATTTTTTACTTTTCAAAAGGGTGTTTTTTTTTATCCTCATGCTAATAATTCTACTGGTCTGAAGCATTATTTGTTTCTTCTCGTATTGCTTGCTGTAGTCTTTGTATGTTTGCTTTCAAGGAAGCCAATTCATCATCTATATTTTCTGATACTTCGGGGATTTTTGAAGAACCCTGGGATTGAATTCTTGTTTCGACATCATCTAAAACCTTACTAAATGTCTTTTGTGGATAAGAAGGCTCTGCAATATCTTCATTTGCAATAGAGGCAAAAAATTCATCCTCTGGAAAGGCAAATAATAAATTCATTTGGTCTCCTGAAATGCCTAAAACAAAAACTTTCCCTGCACTTTGCACATAATAAATTCTTGCACGCGGAGATAAATAAAGAACACCTACAATTTTTCCAATAGATTTCATCCCTCGATATGTTTTATTTGAAAAATAGCGAAGCACTCCTAATAATACAAGTATCAATCCAACGACAAAGATAAGGGCAACAAGCGTTCTAAAGAAATAATATATCCATGAAGTTCCTGTTGTAGATGTATTGGAACTAGCTGAAGTGAGATTTTCTCCTTCTGTGTTTTCTGGGGTTGTTTGCTCCGAACCCCAAACTGTCTGATGTTGAGAGAACCATGTATTATTTGTTTTAGAGGATGTATTTTCCTTCTCAAGGGGTGTTTCTACATTTTTTACTGGATTAGCGCCCTCATTGCTTTTTCCCACATATTGTCCAGGGTCTTTTAATTTATCCAGAATATTATCTTTTTCAGTTGGAGAAGTATTTTCTGCAAAAATATATAGTCCCGAAATAAATAACAACAAAAATGGAATAACCCAAAAAATATTTTTCCTATTCTTCATCTCTTTTAAATCCCTCAATCTCGATTATGCGAATATGTAAAGTATCGGCTAAAACTATCATCTCTCCCCTACCTATAAGAATACCATTAAAAAATATATCTGCCAACTCACCCGCCTGTTTGTTTAATGTAACTATAGACCCTTTGTCTAACTTCAAAATATCTTTTATTTTTATAGAACATCTTCCCAATTCTGCACTCACATTAATAGGAAGCATTGCTAAATCATTTAAAGTCAGGTGAACCGCGGAAGGGGGAGTTTCTTTTTCTAAATCTTCCTCAGGAACAAAATCAGAAATATTTTCAGAATTTTGTATAGCCATCATTATAAGTCCACAATGGTATATTTAAGATACATAACTTCAAGAATAGATCCCTGAATTCCTGGGGATAATTTATTCAACAATTGATTTGCCTCATTTTTCGTTTGTCTTAATAGTGCTTCCTGGACACCGGGGTCATTAAGTTCGGTTCGTGTGCGATTTCGATGTATTTTATTTATCAACGCTGTAAAATACTCCTTTTTCCCCTCAACTACAGTTGATACCTCCGGTCCAGAGCAGGACATTGCCACTTGATAAATTAACAGGGGTGCGGGGATATCTGATTTTTGTGTAATTACCGTTGCTTGCGTTTCATCAAACTTTACAATTACTGCCGTTGCTGGTATTGTATCTGAAGTATCAACACTTGCAGAAGAAGTTTTCTCATCTGTGTTATCCGTTAATAGCATGGGTCGTAAAACAAACATAAATACAACAATCGCACTAATCGCTGGAATTAGCACACTTGCCCCTCCTATTAAGAGCAATTTTACAAGGCTTGATGATTTTTTTTGTCCCTGTTGTTCCGGTGCTTTTTCATCCGCCATAAAAACCATTCCTTATATCATTTATATTCATTGTAATAATAGAAAAACACATTCCAAGAAATAAAATCAAGGTATTCCCTTTTGTATCATTTCCATTTTTTCCTCACTTACAAAACCTCGCACAAAAATTTCAACACGACGGTTTTCTTTTCTTCCCTCTTCAGTTAAATTCGTTGAAATAGGCTGGCTCGATCCACAAGCTGTAATTTCAAACATTTCAGGAGTAAGAGAACTAACGGCAAGCATTTTCCGCATAACCTGGTCAGAGCGATAATAACTCAAGTCATAGTTATCTCTATATCTGGGATTATTCACGATAGGAGTATTATCTGTATGTCCCTTTATCTCTACAAAAACATCGGTAAGTTCTCCTAATATTTTTGATACAGATTCAATTATAGGAAACGATTCGGGTTTCAGGTCTGCACTTCCTCTATCAAATAAAATGGAGTCAGGGAAGGTTATTTTTATCCCTCCTTTTGCATCATATTCCACTTTAACCTGTTTATCCTGTCCTATGATTTGCAATTCTTCGGCTATTTTCTGGGCTGCCTGTTGCATTTTCCTTTGCTGTTCTCTTCGGTTCATCATTTGCAAATCTAAAACACCTGTATTTTTGGGAAGCACACTCAGAGCACCTTCAAGAGAACCCATTGCCTTCTTAAAGTCTTCTTCACTAATGGTTGAAAAAGATAGCAGTAGAACAAAAAAAGTCAAGAGCAGACTCATCATATCCCCATAAGTAACTACCCACCCTGGGGCACCCCCTTCTCCTTCAGGCTGTTTTTTTCTTTCCTTTGCCATAATCTTTACTTTTTCCCTATTACTATCTTTTTCCGCAATTCAGGTGCTATAAATGCTTTCAGTTTCTGTTCAACGACGCGGGGATTATCTCCTGATTGTATTGATAAAATACCTTCAATTATAACTTCTCTTAAAAGCAATTCTTCGGCAGTTCTAACTTTTAGTTTCCCGGCAAGAGGCAACATAATTAAGTTAGCAATTAATGCTCCGTATAATGTAGTTAAAATAGCAATAGCCATACCAATACCAACTTGAGATGGGTCTTCCATCGTAGCAAGCATTTGCACCAAACCAATCAATGTTCCTATCATCCCGAAAGCAGGAGCGTATGCAGCCATTGCGGTTAGAACGGATTGTCCCAACGCGTGTCGGTCTTCCATAAACGCTAATTCTGTTGTAAGGATGTCTTTAAGCAATTCAGGAGCGGTTCCATCAATCGCAAGTTGTATACCCCGTTGCAAAAATTCATCATCTAATTCCGATGCAGGTCCTTCGAGAGCAAGAATGCCCTCTCTTCTTGCAATAGTCGCAAACTCAATAATTTTTTCGATTAAGGTTTCTATAGGCGTGAGTTTCTGGACAAATGAGTTTTTTACAGTATTAAATACCTTTAACACATCACTCAATGGATAATTGATTAGCGTAGATGCTATGGTTCCTCCTACTACAAGAATAAAAGAAGGTATATTAATAAAGATTACAATTGACCCCCCCATAAAAATAGATATAAGTGTCAAAGATATCCCTGCAATCAATCCTATTACAGTTGCTAAATCCATAGAACTCCTTTTTCTATGTTATATACATATTCTTTATTTTTATTAATATAATACACCTCTTCATCTCTGATTTTAACATGATTGAACCTTTTTTTGCTATTACAATTAAATAAGAAAATAGGCTGAGGTTGAAAGCCTCAGCCTAATGAAAATCAGTCAGATTTTGTTGCCAATAAAATCATGTATTATAGATTATCTTCCTAAATTAACGGTTTCTTGTAGAAGTGTATCTGCTGCGGTTATGGTTCGGGCATTCGCCTGAAATCCGCGTTGCGTTACAATTAATGAACTAAATTCTGTCCCTAAGTCAACATTGGAACTTTCTAAAACTCCACCAGATACAGTACCTCTGCTTCCTGAGCGAGGAGGACCTACTTGAGCGACACCAGAAGCTGGGGTTTCAAGGAACATATTATTCCCATCACGAACCAATCCACCCACATTGGAAAATGTTGCTAAGGCTACCTGAGCAAAAACGCGGGTAAGTCCATTGCTGAATACGCCCACAATCTCACCATTGGCTCCGATATTAAAACTTTCAAGGACACCTCTTGGAAAACCATCCTGGGAACGAACAGTAACATCACTACCTGTAGTACTATCTGTTGCCAGTTGAGTAATTTCTGTAAAATCTATATTGAATGTTAAATCATTAGGTTGCGAACCTGTTATATTCATTAATGCACCGGGGATTGTTACCGTTCCGGTTGTTCCTAATGGTAATGTACCGGAAGTGCTAAATGTTAGTGCACCGGTACCCACACTATTCCCATCGTATGAGGCTTGCCATGTCCATTGATTCGCAGGGGTTGCCTGTTTCGTAAATGATAAAGTTACCAATCGTGAAGTACCTAAAGAATCATACACTTCTACTGTCCTCGTTACTGTAGTTGGAACAGGAGTTGTAGGAGCGTTAGCATTTAGATTTCCAATTAGGTATACATTGGTAGTGGAACGAACAATCCCTGCACTTCCAATAGGTATAGAAATATCCTGTGGCGGCTGGTCCGTATTTACGACACCCGTATCGTCAGCAAGATAACCCTGCACACGCATACCGGTAGCGGGATCAATAAGTAACCCGTTTGAGTTTAAATCAAAAGAACCATCACGGGTAAATGCTGTCTTCTGCCCATCACTCAATACAAAAAATCCATTCCCTTGTATTGCCAAATCGGAAGAAACACCTGTAGACAAAAGGGAACCCTGCTGATGATTGACATCAATACTTGCAATACGCACACCTAACCCTACTTGTTGCGGATTAGATCCTCCAAAATTGCCTACCGGGGCAGAACCTCCTCTTAATAATTGAGAAAACAAATCCTGAAAAAGGACACGAGAAGAACGGTATCCAACCGTGTTTACATTTGCAATATTGTTTGCAATTACATCCAACCTGCGTTGATGAGATTGTAAACCTGTTACTGCCGTTAACATTGCCATTCCCATAGTTATATCTCCTTATGGTTTATTGTTTGTTTTATGTTAATAAATCTTCTTTTAATTTCAAATGAATGTTTTATTACTTTGTGTCGGGTTGTTCTATGCGAACACTTTGAACCTGGTTAATAGGAACTTTGTTTGAACCTATATTCAAAAGGAGAACTCCATTCTCAATGGATACTCCATCAACTTTTCCTTTAACAGGGGTACCCTCTATCGAAGAACCTTCGATATACCTGCCAATCATTTGTTGACTGGCACTCATAGACATAGATTGCACATTTTGAGATAAAGTCTGAATATCTTGCTGTAGTGATACTATACTCGTATTCGTTTTAATAGACTGTTCCAATGCTGAAAATTGAGCTAACTGGGCAAGCATTTCTGTATTCTGAACCGGTTCTAACGGGTCTTGATATTGCATTTGCATAACCAGTAATTGCAGAAATGTATCTGAACTTAACTCTCTTGATGGTGTTCGAGTTGTTGCTGTGCTGTTACTGGTAGATTGTGCTTCGGCAGATTTTGCAATAGATAAACTCTTCGCACCCGTAGACTCAATAACTTTCTTTAAGTAATCTTGAAGTAGTCCTTTTCTTCTCGCCTGATACAAGGACTGCATTTCCTTTAAAACCTCTGTTCTTTGAGTAGGTGTCGGGGCATTTAATCCCGAAATATTTGATTTAAATTGAACCATTGCATTCATATTGTTTCTCCTTTATACCCATAAACTTAATGTGCCATTATGGTAATCGGAAATGGGTTTTGTTTCTTCTACTGTTTGTTGTAAATCTCTATTTGAGTAATATAAGGTAGGTTCTATCTGAACCTCCTTTGAAAAGGAATGTGAATTAAAATCTTGATTTAACATAAGGCTTGTTGTCCCTGTTGAAATCACCTGCACATCCTTAACAAAGATACCTTCTTGTTTCAGAACTTCTCTTAATTGAGGTAATCCTTGTGTTAATACTTTATGAACATCATTGTTAGAAGTAGTCAGTTGAATCCCGATTTTTCCTGAATTTTCCTGAACCTTAACCTCCATTAATCCTAATGACTCGGGTTCCAATCTTATTGTAATTATCTTTGTTTCTGATCGAAACGCAAACTTTATCTGTTCCGTCAGGACAGACCTCAATGAAGATAAGTTAGCAACAACTTCTTTAGGTTCTGCCGGGACTATAGACAATGTTTTTTCAGAGGCTCTCTCGTTTCCTATCTTCATGGATTTTTCTGAGAGGATTCCTATTTGAGGGTTCGTATTAGGCAAATCAGATTTATGTTGTGAACTTGAATTGCTTTGTTCACCTGAACCGGAAATTAACCTTGCTTCTAAAACTTTAGAAAGGATATTTTCTCGCGGTTCTACATTCCCATTATTGGATAAATAGTGCTTTATATCTGCTAATACATCTATATATTTCTGCTGTGTGTTTGTTTGTGTATCTACTACATTACTTTGGACATTTTTATCGCTTGATACTTGCCCCAATTTTAAAAGACCCAGTTTTTGCTGTTCTTCTGGCTTCACAATAGCAGATAATTCTATATTTTTGATATGTAGTTTATCCTGCATTTGAGATAGTTCCGCTGTCTCTACTTTACTTATTTGAACTATATCCGCAGGGGTAATTGGTTTTTGACCATCACCAGACGGATTTTCTTTTTGTGATGAATTTAAATGTGCCGAATTTTTTATTACTACATCCGTCTGCTCTATGACAGGCTGTTCCGATTGCATTTTTCCAATTCCCTGAGCCAAATCAGTTCCTAATTGTAATGGCAACTTATCTCGCATTTCAGGGGTAATAGGAATATCTTGTTTTACATCTACCTCTACAAGAGTTGCATTTTTTGCTTGTACATTTTCCTGTCTAACAGCAGGATTTAATTCAACATCTAAATCATGCAATTGCATTATTTCTTCCGCAGTTCCACTCGTTACATTAGAAGGCAACTCTGTACTCATCGAATTTATGATAACAGGAGAAATATTTTCTACCTCTGCCTCCGAATGAACTTCTGCTTCCATTTCAGAACCATTGCTGTTCTGCTGAAGAGGCATTGCTGCTAAACCCATTTGTGCCATTAAGATACTTAGAACCTGTCCGAAATCACTTCCATCAGAGTTTGGATTTTCTCGAGTGCCTGTATCCGTTCCTTGGATTTCCCCTGGCACAACAGGGAAAAGGGCGTTCATTATACTATCAATCATAAATTCTCTCCTATAAAAAATAGAAATTAATATTTCAATAGAATTACGAATAAGTTTTGAGTAAGATTATTTTTATTGAGGGATAATTTTTACGAGGCGGGAGTAGAAGGAGGTTGCACTTTTTGTAGGGCTTGAAGTACCTGTGCTGCTAATTGAGCATCTAAGGCTTCTACTATTTTCCCTCTTTCCTTTGGTTTGACATAAGTAAGAATTTCGGCAATCTCATCCGGATTCATTGTCTTTAATCGTTCCGCTGCTTTATCCGGTTTCATACCACTAAGCGTAACCGCAATTGCTTGCATTTGCATTGCTTTTTCTTTTTTATCCTCCCCTAATTTTGAACTAAGTTCTTTCTGGATAGATTCTATCTTCGACTGCATCTGTTGTAATTCCTGAGATTTTGCTTTTATCTCTTCCTCTTTTTTCTTTATTTCCTCTTCTTTCTGTTTTAATGATGCTTCTTTCTTTTGTATTTGCTCAATTAATGTAGCAATGGAATCTTCTTGAATATTGGGCTGGGGTATTGTTACTTTTTGAGTGGCAGGAGAAGGGGCAACTAATTTCTGAAGTGATTCCCCGGATAGATTTCCAGTAATGGCTAATATTCCTACCAGTGTCCCCACAAAAGATATAACTGCTAATATAATTATCAGGAGAAATCGCATATTTTTATTTCCTATATTTCAACACCATGCTTTTATATCATAGGGCTTTTTTAATCTTCATTAAAAATCGTGTCCCACTCAAATCATCCGTGCTCTTTTGAATTTCCTTTTGAACCCAATTACGAAAAACTTTTTCTCTATTCTCTCTCAATTTTTGGAGCATTTTTTCTTCTATCATAATTTGCTCCAATTCTTTTCTTTGCATATTGGCTATATTTTCTAATTCGCTTTTCTTCTTCTCTAACAACTCTTTTTGCTTACCTAAAAACACAATATATTCAAACGAATCCGAAATTTCTTTTACTTTCTGTGATTTTTTTTGCATGGTTTGAACTTGTGTTATATGGTCTTTTTGTAATTGTTCTGTGTTTTCTATTTCCTTTTGAATATTTTGTATTTTCATCAATGTTTCCGCTAATTTTTGGGCACATAATTGTTCTTGTGTTTTACGAATTCTTATTAGGGGGTCATAACGCTGATAGTCTCTTTGATTCATAACAATTAACTAAGTGCCTCCTTCATTAGTGATAATATTTGATCCCAGTGAACTTTTTCATACAAATCCTGGATTAAAAATTTTCTTATTTTCGGCATGAGTCGTAGTGCTTCATCAATCTCTTTATTTGACCCCGTAACATAAGCCCCGATATTTATTAGATCTTCTGCATCGCGATAAGTAGCCAGAATACTTCGTATCTTATTCGAGAGAACACGATGTTCCGGTGATGTAACTTCTAACATTGAACGACTAATACTCTCTAAAACATCTACCGGGGGATAATGTCCGCGTGTTGCCAAACTCCGTGATAAAGAAATATGCCCATCCGTAATGCTTCGAACAGCATCTCCTATAGGGTCATTCAAATCATCTGCTTCTACAAGGACTGTATAAAAACCGGTTATAGTCCCTTTTTCGGATGTTCCTACCCGTTCTAAGAGTCGGGGCAAGAGACTGAACACGGAAGGTGTATATCCTTTTGTAGTTGGAGGTTCTCCGATAGATAAGCCTACCTCTCGTTGTGCCATAGCAAATCTTGTTATCGAATCCATCATCAACAATACATCGGCACCCTGGTCACGGAAATATTCAGCTATGGTTGTTGCTACATAACCCGCACTAATTCGTCTTAATGCGGGTTCATGTGATGTTGCCACAACAACCACAGACCTTTTCAGCCCTTCTTCTCCTAAATCTAAATCAATAAATTCGCGGACTTCTTTACCTCGTTCTCCTACAAGGGCGATAACATTTATATCTGCATTGGTATTTCGTGCAATCATCCCAATCAATTTACTTTTTCCTACCCCACTCCCTGAAAGAATTGCTACACGCTGTCCTTTACCACAGGTAGCACATCCATCAATAGATTTTATTCCTGTTGCTAATGGTTTCGTTATTCGAGGACGAAATACGGCAGATGGAGGGCTTGTATATAATGACCTTTTTTCATTGACTTTAGGGAAGGGTTTTCCATCTATAGGATTACCGACAGCATCAATAACCCTCCCTAAAAAAGCATCTCCAACAGGAACATTTCTCGATTGAAAAGTTGGAATTAAAATATAGTCGGGTCCTAAACCCTGAATTTCATCCAGAGGCATTACAAGGTAATAATCATTTCGAAAACCAACCACTTCCACAGGTATTAAATTTTTCCTATCCCTTGATGATATATAACATAGGTCCCCAATTCTCATTTCCGGACCACTAACTTCAATCGTTAGCCCCGTAATATTCTTCACCTTGCCACAAATATGAAACGGTTTCGTTTCTTGAACAATATCTATATAAGGCTTAAATGTCAACACCGTTTTCCCTCGCAAGGTTAACTATTTTCTCAACAATTAGTTTTAATCGTGAAGAAATTTGATTATCAACGAACTGTGTCTTGGTCTCCGCTATACATCCTCCCCTTTCTATCATTTCATCCGGAATAAAAGTGACCTTTTGCGTTATACTTCCATCTCCCCATCGGGACTTGATTTCGCCTTCGATTATTAAATAATCATCTGGATGAATATGTAAACAAATCTCCTGACTTTCCACTAATTCCTCTAATGTTTCTTTTACAATTGTTTTAACAATATCTGGATTTATTTGAAGTTGGGCGGAGATTACTTTTTCAGAAATTTGAAAAACTAATTTGAGGATTTGAGGGGTTATTTGTTCCAAAAAATCCGTTCTTGCTTGGGTAATTTTTTCTATACTCTCTTGAACAATTTTATTCGTTTGCTCAAGGAACTGTTGAAACTCCTGTTCTGCTAATAATTTCCCATCATTATATCCTTCTTCATAGGCTTTCTGTTTAATTTCCTCTGCTTCCTGTTGAGCCTGCTCTAAAATCATAGCCCGTAATTCTTCAGGGGAATACATACTTAAAGGGTCATCGGATATCTCTTTTTCTTTGGGAAACTCTTTTAAATCGTCACGAGATAAAAATTTTACTTCGGCATTTTCCACAATAGACTTTTGTGTTTTCTTAAACTGAGACATAGACATATTTATCCTGATTACTAAACAAGAATTTCTTCACCTCCCCCTTCTCCTCTCCCCGTAATAATAAGGTCACCTGATTCTTCTAATCGGCGTATAACTGCCACAATTCGCTGTTGAGCCTCTTCTACATTCTTCAGTCGAACAGGACCCATAAATTCAATTTCTTCTTTTAACATTTCACGAGCACGCTCTGACATATTTTTGAATATTTTGTCTTTTACCTCATCGGTAGACGACTTCAATGCTAAGGCTAAATCTTTAGAGTCAATTTCTCTTAATGCCTTTTGAATACCTGCATCATCAACATAAATCAAATCATCGAAAGTAAACATCAACTTATTAATTTCATTTGCTAAATCTGCGTCTCTTTCTTGCAATTTTTCCATAATATTCTTTTCCGCAGACCGTTCAACAAGATTGAGTATTTCCGCCACCTCTTTCACACCTCCCGCAAAAGTAAATCCTTGTGTAAATACAGCTGCCATCTTTCGCTCCAGAACATGTTCTACTTCATGAATAATCTCGGGAGCCGTTCGGTCCATTGTCGCAATACGATAAATGACATCGGTTTGTGTCTCGGGAGGTAATGAAGAAAGAGCCAGAGCAGAAACTTTGGGGTCAAGATGAGCTAATATCAAAGCGATGGTTTGAGGATGTTCTTCCTGAATAAAACTACTAATCTGGGCAGGGTCAGCCTTCTTCAAAAATTGAAAGGGGACTTCCTGTAACGAACTTTGCAAACGACCCAATATCTCTATTGCTTTTTGCGCACCAAATGATTTCTCTAATAATTCCTTTGCTAATTCAATACCGCCTTCAGCCACAAATCGTTTCGCTTCTGCCATCTGGAAGAACTCATCAAATATTTTTGCCTTAATTTCCGGGTCAATAGTTCCCAAAGAAGCAATATCCAGCGTCAGGCGGTCAATTTCTGCTTCTCTTAAATGCGCAAGGATGCTACTCGCATGTTCGGGACCCAAACATGCCAGCAGTATTGCCGCTTTTTTCCGACCTGTTAACTTATCTGGTTCTTTTGTATCTTTTCTCGGTGCCGTATTACTCTTCTCCTTCTGATAACCATGAACGAATTAAAGCGGCTGCGGTTTCGGGTTCTTCAATAGAAACCCGAGCCACTTCCCGAGCCACTTCCTGTCTTCTTAAATCTTCTTTTGTTGCACCCGGTAATTCAACCGCTTCAATTTCTTCTTCTATTTCTTTCTTCTCTACTACAGTGCTTCTTAAAAACGATCTCAATAATAGAAAGACGACAAAAATAACTATTAATTGAATAACGACTGTAACGGGTGTTAGCCATGTTCTCCATTGGAATGGTATTTCTTCTGTTTTAGGAATTCCCGTCTCTAATTCAGAAATACCAAAAGGCTGATCGTAAACTAACACTTCTGTAGGAACTTCTCCCTCGCCCACTGCGGACATTACAAAATCTTGAAACATCTTTTTCCGCTCTTCGGAAAGACCTATATAGTTCCGTTTTGTATTTCCCTGTTCATCTTGTGTTTCCTGATAATCACCTTCGACAATAACAGTTACAAGGAATTTTTCAACATTTCCCCCTTCTTTCTTCTTTTTTCTTGTTAAACGAGATGGCTCATAGTTTGCAATTTCCTCTGTTGTCGTCTCCTTAGAAGAAGTAGTGCCAGGAACTGTGGCTTCAGGAACATTGGCGACTACACCAGGAGCACCTTCGGGAGGTTTGTCAGTTGTTTCACTGGTAGTTTCTGTCGTAGATGTGCTTATTTCCGTGCCTTCGCTTACTTTTTCTTCGACTTCTTCAGAACTATCAAAGTTTATCTTGGCACTGACGGAAACAGTTCCCCGAACCCCTAACTCCCGCAATTTATTCATTACTTTCATCTCTCGCTGTTTCTCCCATTCGGTCAACAACTCCAATTTGGAACTGGCAAGAGAGGCAAATCCTGCCTGTGGAGGTAAATATAGGACATCTCCCTTGGTACTAACCACGGTAATATTCCCCGGGTGAAGATTGGCTCCACCGGCATGGTCTACAATACTAACTATAGCCTTCACTTCCTGTTTGGTAAGAGGTCTATTAATATCAAGCGTAACCGCTGCTTCTGAGGGTTTTTGTTCGGAAACAAATAATTCTTCCTTCGCTTCTCGAATAAGAACATAACTATCATTTACAAAGTCAAAAGCATTCAATTGCTTTTGTATTTCTCCTTGAAGAGCCCTCATAAATTTTACATTCTGTAACCACTGATTGGTCATCAGTTCAGTCGTGGAAAATAATTCCCATCCCGGAGGAACAGGTCTACCCACAGGTAAATCGCTTTGTGCTAATAATAACTGTGCATTACTCCGCTGATTTACGGGAACTAAAACACTTGTATTATTATCTCCTAATTGGTATTGAACCCCCTGACGGGACAATACATCCGTTATTTTGGATACCTCTTGCGGGGAAAGTCCTGCAGATAAGACTGTATATTGAGGTTGGGCTCCAATGAATATTATTAATAACAAACCTAAAAAAACTATAAAGAAAGAAACCCCAATAATAACCTTAGCACTAAGTGTTAACTTAGCCCAGAATTCTCTTATCCCATTTATGAATTGTAAAATTGTTTCCATAAATACACTATATATTTTCTTTTATTTTTCATCAACATATTGTATATATTTTAATTAAACGCAACGAACAAAACCAAACTAATAGATTATTTCTATTTATATAATACAATATATAGTGTATTATGTCAAGATTTTTTCAACAAAATTTTAGGAAAATTATTCAATTTTTACCTCCGCCGATTCCTGGATTTGTTTATTCAAATCACAGGGTATTTGACTTCATGTCAAATACTAAATTTGCATTCGCATTATCTCTTCATACGCCGTTATCACTTTATTTCGAACTGCCATCAGTGTTTGGAAAGCAGTGTCTGCTCGTTGAACCGCCACCATTACTTCAGTTACATCTTTTATTTCGCCCGAAACTAATTTTTTTATCGTTGTATCTGCTTCATCTTGTAATTTCTGAACCTCAGACACAGCATCAACCAATATATCCTTAAAGGAGGTTTTGCTTTCAACCGGTGTAGTCTTAACAGGACTTACAGAGGGTATATCTACTTTAGGTTTTATTGGACCTATATTGTGAATAGAATCAATGTTATCCACGGGATATCACCTCTTTGTTATTTCCTTAATATTATTTCTTCTTATATGTATCATACCATTATTTTATCATAAAAAAATCTTATAATACTCATCTTTGCAAAATTTCCAACGCTCTTTGTCGTATTTGCCGATTTGCTACGAAAACTGCAATATTGGCTTCATAGGCTCGTTGAGCAGAGACAAGGTCTGCCATTTCATTAGCAAGTTGCACATTAGGATATTTTACAATGCCTTGCTCATTGGCATCCGGATGTTCAGGTTCATACACTTCTTTGAACGGAGACATATCATAAATTACAGATTTTACTTTTACCCCTGCTTGTTTTGATGATACAGTTTTGCCTAACTCATATCCTTTTAAGAGAACCATCTGGCGGCGGAAAGGACCACCTCCTTTTTCCGTTCGGGTGGTCTCCGCATTAGCAATATTATTTGCGATAATATTCATTCTCAGCCGTTGAGCCCGTATACCACTAAGGGCTATATCCCATGCTGAAATTCCTTCAACTCGCATAATATTATCTCTTCAAATCGTTAATAATGGTTGTTAACTGACTAAACTTCTTGGCTAACAATGCCGTATAAACGGTGGCTTTTCCTGTATTTTCTGTCAGTTTTGCTATTTGTTCATCAATATCCACCGAATTAAAATCGTTTTTTAATACATTCCTCTTTTTTTCTACGACTACTCCTTCTTTCTCTATCTGGATATGGCGAGGGTGGTTCGTGCGGAGAACGATACCCCCTCGCCCTTGCAATACGGCGTTGAGAGATTTCTGAAAATCCAATTCCTTTTGCGTATATCCAGGCGTATCCGCATTGGCTATATTATTAGCAATATACCGATGATTAACTTCTGCTACTTTCATTGCAGAGATTAACATCGTTTCAGCACTTATTTTTCCTATTCCGTTGACCATTTATCGTAACCATTTTCAAATTTTAGTTCTTTATTTAGCAAATGATATGCCACACAAATAAACTTTTGTATCTATCAAGGAAACAAGCACTTAAATAAATTTGTCTTTCTCTTATGTTCCAGAATAAAGATATTTTTTCCCTTTTCAAAGGAAATTTTTTCTTTTTGGGAGTCTGATAAATTTAGATATAATCAAGGTTTGTAGATTAAAGAACAGGTTGGAGGACCCCCGGGAAGGGAATATTTCTTATTAAGAAGTTTAAACCCATTTTTTTCGTAAAAGATTATATTTTTTTCTTTATGAGTAATTACATAAGCAGGAACTTTGTCCCGATTTGCACAGGAAATTAAATGCTGAACTAAGGCACTTCCAATTCCTTTCCCCTGTGCGGAAGGATGCACTCCTAAAATATCCAAAATCCATGTAGGTTCTTTTACCTCACTTCGCGTTCTGCTCTGATTATCCCAATAGGCGCGCAAAGGTCGCCAAAAATTTCGAAACATTAATTTAGGAATAGCTCTAAAAAATCCTGCTCTTACAATATAGTGGAAAGGGATATGCGGATACAGGGAAGGGGGAATACAACCTGCAACACCTTGAACATTATCATCAACAAATACGGAGTTAAATGTCATCAAAAGTCGAAGCCAACGCTCGTATGTCCATGTTATAAATTCCCTACGGAATTTCTCTTCTGGAAACATATAACAAACCAAGCCATCATCATAAAAAGCATGGACTAAGGACACTACCGCTTTTTCTATATCCGCTTCACGAATTTCTCGGATACTCACCACAGGGATTAACTCATCCTTATATTATTCATCTATAAGAGTTTGATTTTTTTATCGGTCTGTATGTCTGCGGTCTATAAAATATACACTCTTCCCGTTTACAGGTTGGGCTTTTTGTCGGACCTGTGCAAGCACCTCAAACATCTTCTTTGCATTTCGGAAAGGTCGGAACTGGTTGTGGACAACACCCAAGGACAGTGCCATCAATGGGCATTTTATTTCTGCTCCATTTCTATCTACTGCAAGGATATATCCATGTTCATATTCTTGTGAAGTATATAACTCCTTCTTCTTCTGGTCAAATGATGTAATCAAGGCTTCGCAAAACTTTTCAGCATCCGAAGCATTTAATAAAATAACAAAATGTTCCCCTCCCATGTGTGCCATAAAACATTCATAAATACCCAGAGTCCTTTTAACCTCTACCATAATTTCTGCGAGAAAAGTTAAGGCTCGTTTCTGTCCTTCTGGACCCCGTGAAACACAATACGGCTTAAAACCCGTCATGTTAACATATATAACCGCTATCTGTTCTCCCCTTGCTAATTTATGGTTAATTTCTCTTTTGATTGCATCCGTGCCAGGAAAATTAGTTATTTGATTTCGACTATTTACAGAGGCTATTAATACACCTAAGGACGAAATCTTGTCCATTAACCGTTCTAATTTAAATGGTTTAACCAGATAATCGTCTGCCCCTTGTTCCAATCCATGCAAAACTTCAGGTTCTTCACCCAGCGCTGTTAAGATAAGTATCGCCGTTTTGTAAATTTCAGGGTCCCTCCTGATTTTACGACATATCTGATAACCCGTTACACCGGGAAGCATAATATCCAGAAGGACTACATCTGGCTTAAAACTTTTTGCCTTTTCAAAAGCACCTTCCCCAGTGTTTATAACATCAACCTGATGCCCTTCACTTTGTAGTTTAGTCTTTATCAGTTCTGCTAAGTCCAAGTCATCATCAACAACTAAAATCCTCATTTGTTCCCTTTCTTTAATAATCTTAAATAAATTAATTAAGACTTAAATATATACGATTTTACAAAATTATACACAATAAAATCATTTTTATTCATTTTACTTATTTCCAAACGAAACTTTCTCGTTGTTAAATTCAATTTATATTTTGTGATACACCATTTTTCTATGATAACATTTAATATATGCACAAACCTTAAATAGAGGACAGAAAAAATATGAAAAAAAGTAATCTGTTTTTAAGACGATTTGTTTATGTATTTATATTTATTACACTTGGAATTATTTCTATTTCTAATATCAATTGTTCCAAACCACCTCCACCACCTCCACCACCTCAAGAACCTCCTCCGCCAAGTCCAGAACAGATACAATCTGAAATGCGTTCTGCAATTCAGCCATGGATAGATGCCGTCGTAAATAATGGTCGTCTTCCTCAAGAACAACAAGATACGATTATAAATAATTTTCGAGGAGTTAAAGCGAAATATTCCGCAATCGAGAACGGTAAAATCGCCATGAGCCGAATTGCCCCTGATATAGAAGAAAATATAAGACAGGCAAGGGATAAGCAGAGATGGGCTCTCGTTATCGCAGGAATAAATATTTATGATGTTTTGCGTCCCGGAGCATCGGCTCCTGATGGGAAATATGCCCGATTGAAGGAAAGGGCAGAACTTATGCTCTCTCGCCCTCGTGTTGAAGTTACAGGATTTCTTCAAGCAGAAAACGATTTGTATGTATTTCTTACTGTAACGGATACCAAGACAAACAAAACGGAAAACTTTAAAGTTCGTGAAGGTGAAGAATTTTACGAGCCCGAAAACCCACAAACAAAAAGAAAAGAAACGGCGAAACTTCGCATAGTTCGGGTTATTGGAGACCAACAATCCGTTGAGATACTTTACATTCCCGCAAACGACACATGGGTTGTTCCCGGACCTAAAAACAAAGGTTAGTAAAACCGCCTAACAAATTGATTTCAAAAATGACCGATAATTTGTCAAAAGAGACATGGGAACACTTTGAAAAAAATAAAGAAGGAATAGTTCTTTCCTTATCTGAAAAATTTTTCTACTGTTTTCTTCTACTCTGTATAACATTCCTTGCCTATGCAAATACATTGAATAACGACTGGGTTTGGGATGATGCTTCGTCGGTTCTTATGCATAAACATGTTCAGGACCCCAAAAAGATTTTCCAACTCTTTCTCGAAGACCAGCATGCCTTTGGAAGGGGGCAAGGTAATTTCTATCGTCCACTGGTTTCTGTTTCTTTTATGCTTGATTATCTATTATCCTATAAACATAAAAAAGAAAATTCATTATTTCCTGAAATTTCTCCTTTAGTTTTTCATATAACCAACAGCCTATGGCATGCTTGTGCCGTTATACTTGTTTTTTTACTATTAAACCAACTAAAAGCACCTTTTTTTGCTTCTTTCTGGACAAGCATAATTTATGCTGTTCATCCTATCCCGACAGAAGCGGTTACTTATATTAGTGGCAGGGCAGATATGATGTCCGCAGTTTTCCTTTTAGCAGGGGTTATTTCTTGTATCCAATATTTACAGGAAGAAAATAGGCTGCAAAAAAAATTATATCTAATTGCCTGTCCATTATTTTTTGCTTTGGGACTACTCAGTAAAGAATCCAGCAATATTTTCCCCCTTTTAATCATACTCATAATACCTTTTGCATCCAATATTCAAAACTCTAAAGCAGCAACGGCTTTCTACCAACTAAAAAAATGGCTCCCCCTTTTACTTTCTGTAATAGTTTCTGCAATCTATATTGTGCTCCGAATGACCCTACTAAACTTTTCAGAAAAGTCCGTTCCTATCATTAAAACATGGAGCGATAAAATTGTAGAAATTGGACAATCTTTTGCTTTTTATATCCGAATTCTTTTTTTTCCCTTTGGTTTACACATGGAACAAACCCTTGAAAATACTCCCTATTGGACAGCATTACTTGGATATTCTTTTTTAATTATCATCGGTCTTATATGTTATTGGGCATGGAAAAACAAACTTTACAGAATTTTTATAAGTATTTTATGGTTTTTAATAACATGGTTCCCTATCTCAGGTTTTTTCACATTGAACGCACCGCAGGCAGAACATTGGATGTATACACCTATGATAGGTTTCTGGTGGTGTGTTTTAGAGTTAATTCACTATTTCATAAAGCCTTTAACTTTACAAAACTCTTATAAAAAATATTTACTTCCTGCAATAAATACTTTACTTATCATTGTAACCCTTTCCTATTTTTATTTAACCTACCTTCGAAATCAGGACTGGAAAGATAATGAAACCATATTCCGCAGCACATTGCACTATAATCCCAATACAGTACGCGTTCGATATAATCTTGCAGTAACTTATGAAGAAATAATGAAAAACTATCCCGGCGCAAAGAGAGAATATCAAGAATTGATAAAAATATACGATAGAATTAAGAGACAATCTGGAATTTCAGAAAAACAAATTTCCTTTATGAATGAAGAAGAAATTGAAACATGGCTTTCTTTTGGAAAGACATTGTTTAATATGGGAAAATTTAACGAATCTATTGAACATCTAACCCCTGTAAGTTTCTTGGTAAAACAGAAGGATTTCGTCCCTTATGGAATTGAAGCATTGTGGTATATTGCTCAATCTTCTCTTGCCTTAGGAGATATAAAAACATATCAAATGATTTCTTCACGGATACAAACCGCGGATGAAAAATTATTAAAAGAGATACAAAAAATTTCTATAGGTGGAACATTGGCAGTACCTTCATATATGCCTGTTGAAAATTAAAAACATAAAATAAAGGGAATGGATATGCTTAAACACAGACTTTTACATCCTGAAATTCTTTATGCTATTGCAGGTGCCGGTCATGGCTCAAAAATTTTAATTACCGATGGGAATTACCCCGCCAGCACAAAAGAAGGGGTATCTGCTGAGACTGTTTATCTAAATCTGGCTCCGGGAATCGTAAAAGTAACTGAGGTTCTTGATACACTGCTTACTGCAGTAGAAATTGAAGAAGCGTATGTAATGATGCCTAACACAGGGGAAGAACCGGAAATTTATAAAGAATTTCGTCAATCTCTGCCTCATTTATCATTGATTAAGTTAGAACGATTTGACTTTTACGATTGTGCATCCTCTTCCGATACCTGTTTACAAATTGTTACAGGTGACCAGCGTCTTTATGCTAATAT
Organism: Candidatus Hydrogenedens terephthalaticus JGI OTU-1; assembly: GCA_000493945.1. Lineage (GTDB taxonomy): Bacteria > Hydrogenedentota > Hydrogenedentia > Hydrogenedentales > Hydrogenedentaceae > Hydrogenedens > Hydrogenedens terephthalaticus. The sequence goes on along the minus strand of AWNW01000008.1, from coordinate 17,633 downwards.
ATTATTGACTATCGGGGTAGTAAAACCCTAAACTTGATTATTCGTTTGCAAATTGCAATTTTTGTTAAAATAACATAATAATATATTATAAATTGTTGACAATTTTCTTGACAAAAGATATAAAAAATGATAGAATTAAAAATAAACTAAAATTGAAGATTACAAACGAATTATAATTATGGAGATGAAACATGTCTGAATTTGAAAACTTTTCTCCCGAAGAAGAAAAAAAGAAAAAGGAAGAAATTCCCAGTGCGGATTCCGGATTAGGAAATCTTCCTCCTTTGAGTGATTTTGATACAGGTGAAGTTTCTGACCTAAGTAGTCAACTTCCACCGCTATCCTCCTTCGATTCCGATGCTTTCAAAAAAGCAAAAGGAAGTGATGATTTTGAAGGAGGATTACCTCCTATCAGCGATATAGATATTGTGGTGCCGGAACCGACAGGTGGTAATATCAAAATAACTCCAACAGAATTTGATAAATTAGGTGGCTCGGCATTAGGTTCTATTCCGACGCCTTCACAACCCGGCACAAAAAAACCGTCTTTCCAGGACCTTGCTGCAGATAGTGATTTCTCTCCTGAAACCCCTGAAATAGGACCGGGTCCTATTAGCCTTGAATCAGGTTTAGAAACTCCATTAGGCGATAGTGCTTTTGGCGGTGGCAGCAAGGGAGGCGTATTCGACCTGAAATCGGCACCTCCTTCCGATACTGTAGCAACGGCACCTACACAAATTATAGAGACGCCTATTTTCGGAAGTGCTCAAACGCCGTCCCCCGATTTTGGCTCACCTGCTATGGGATTTGGTGGAGTTCAAGGAGGTGGAGTATCTGCTCCTGCGGGTGGTGCAGGATTAGGAACGGATATTTTTGGAGCACCTATTGGTCCCGGATTGGAAACACCTATTCCGGAATTCACAGCAGGATCAGGTGTTGCTGTAACACCCCCAATTGCTCCTACAACTTCTACGCAACCTCCTACAGATACAGGTGAACCTGCTACACCGACCAAGAAAAAGAAATTTAAGATTCCGATGGCACCCATCGCAGCAATCATTGCATTGATTATCGGTATTATTGCTGGACCATTCCTATCTAATTTCCTGCCTATTCCGAACCCAGCAAAACAGGAAATTGCCTCTTTGCAAAATCAATTGAACCAAAGAGATGAAATTATAAAAAGATATACTCAAATACAAGATAGCGCTCCCGGAACAAAATTAGACCCTGCGGAAATACAACGATTGCAATCTGAATTAAATGAAATTACAAATAGAGTTAAATCAGCACAGCAAGAACTGGATGGCGTAAACGCAAAAATAACCGAACGGCAGTCTGCATTACAAGCAGTTGAAGCAGATATTGCAGCGAAAAACGAACAATATGTTTCTGCTCAAGAAGCATACGATAATCTGGTTAATGAGACAGAAATTATTAAAGCCCGCCAAACAGGACTCTTAGCAGAAATAGAAAGACTTACCAATCAGGTAGGACAACTGGAAGAAGCCAATGCAAGAAGTCTTGCCATAAAAGAGTCCTTCTTACTTGATATTGATAAACTCATTATCCAAATTAAAGAATCTTTACCCTTAACACCTGAAAAGTATTCTGTTCATGAACGATTAGCACGCGCAGAATCTTTACGGCAAAGAGCCGAATCTTCAAATTGGGTAACACCCGAACTTCAAAAAGAATTTACAAGACTTTATTTAGATGAAATTGAAATTGGAAAACGACAAGAGTATTTCTATGCGAAAATCAATGTAAAGGACTCCTTAGGAACTCCTGTAAATAAATGGGCAGAATGTCTTATGAAAGGTTCCTGGGGTGTTTATTACAGAACACTTGACGGGAAAAATATTGGTGTATTTCAGAATATAAAACCTGAAGCGGTTACACCCGTCTGGGGATTTCAGGAAGGACTTCCCCCGAATGTTATAGCTCAAATTGAACAGGAAATTACTTCTGCAAGACCTGCAGACTTTGAACAAGTTGTTGTTAAACTTGCAGAAAAACAACTTTCTTCCGAGCCTAAATCAACAGTCCAAAGACTATACAGCTCTCTCCAATAAGCACATCTCTCTTTAATCTCATGGAAACCTCTTCCTCTTTACCAGAGGAAGGGGTTTCCTATATCAAATAAAACATTATAAAAATTACAATACCCAAACAAATCCGATAGATACCAAAAATCCTGAAATCATGTGTTTTTATATATTTCAAGAAAAAAGCAATAACAAGATAAGCCACAACAAAAGAAATTACCGAACCACATATCAATAAAATCCATTCATTAAAACTAAAATGTAATCCATGCTTTAATAATTTTAATACACCAGCACCTAATAAAGTTGGAATAGCCAGATAAAAAGAAAATTCGACCGCAACACTTCGCGTAGCACCTATTATCATGGCTCCTATAATCGTTGCAGCAGACCTTGATACACCGGGGATCATTGCAATACACTGGAATAAACCTACTGCGAGACAAAATATAACTGTTAACTCTGTTACTTGAGTATAACCATTGCGTCCGATTTGTAATCTTTCAATCCCTATTAAAACAATTCCCCCTACAATAAGAGATATAAGCACTGTTGTGGTATTGAAAAGGTAATAATCAATAATATCATCCAATAAAAATCCTAAAATTCCCGCAGGTATAAATGCAATCCCTATTTTAACCCAGAGAAAAAACCAAGTTTTCATCTCATCTGGGTCATTTAGTGGAGGCAGCAATGTTTTATAAAAATAGAGCAATACTGCTAATATAGCAGGAAATTGAATGACGACAAGAAAGGTATCTTGAAAAGTTTTATCTCCTTGCAAAGGGAACCAGTTCTCTGCAAGTATTAAATGTCCTGTACTACTTATGGGCAAAAATTCGGTTATTCCTTCAATAATTGCAAGAAATGAGGCATTGATAATATCCTGTATCATAATAGTCTTTTTATCCTCTTCTTTTATTTATTGCCTGCTAAGACTATTTCTACTTCCTTCGGTGCCTTAAATTGTGTTTTTATCTTCCCTTCTTTATCTTTTTCATGACGAATCGAAACAAGTCCAAAGGGTGTAGGCATGGTTCCCTCTGCAAAATCCAATGAATCTCCTAAATAAGGCACTATCCGTATTTTTTTACATGATGGAGCCACGGGTTGAATTCCGAGAATATATTGCATTAACCATGCTGTTGGTCCAGAAGCCCATCCATGACAAAGGCTGTGTCTTAATCCCACATAGCAATGCTCGCCAAAATCTTTATGAATACTTTTTTTACCCTGAGGGACAACTTCATGTATAGGCACAACATCTCCTTCTAACCAGCGGACATCAAAATGTTCCCAGAAAGTTGTTGCACCCATCTTTAGCATCGGTCCCCAATAATTACGAATTAAGTCTAATCCGCCGGTGAAATCCCCTGCCATTGCCTTTGCCTGCAATACATAAAAACCATAGAAAGTAGATAATCCTGATAATGGGTCCCTCTTAAAACATTCTTCATTCACACGAACAGGATTTTCCAATCCTGCGATAACACCCAAAGCACGAGATTGCTTTACCAGATGTTCAGGGGCATGATATTTTCTCATTCGTTCTCTTATTTTTGAACATTGTGTAAGCAAATCAGTTTCGTCCAGTTCTTGCAATAAATTCTCTGCACAGACAAATGCCCAATATAGTAAAGATTGCAATCCAGAATGAATGGCATCTTTATTTTCCGCGGTACTCCAATCCAAAAATCTCGCTTCTGGTAAAATTTCCTTGCCATTTTCATCAACACACTTTAACATTTGTTGAACAAGACCTTTTAAGTAGCCTCTCTGCTGTTCCAGATATTCTTTCCTTGAAAACATAAAATACCAGTATTCCTGAATAATCACCCACCATAGCGAATAGGAACTAATACCATTCATCCAACCGGGTAGCGGTGTATTATCGCGGACAAAATCTAAACTTTTCTCAATAGTAGCGTTATATCCAAAAAGATGACTTAATACTACTGTTTCCACATGCATATCACCAATCCACACAAGACGGTCTCTTTTTATCCCATCCCATAAATAATCCTGCAAACATAAATGGACTGTATAAGCACCTGTTTTCCATATCTTGTTTAGCAACTCATCACTCGAATTAAAACTACCTAAGTATTCCAAATCCTGAATTAACACCATTGCTTTGATACCTGTGCAAAGCCATTCTGTTTTTGGTTTAATCATCTCTATCCGCACAAAACGGAAACCCGTCGTTCCTACTTCATTATATCCATACCAGGGAAGTAAAACAGTACTATCATGAATAGCATGGTCCTGGTCTGGCTCTCCCATTGCTTCAACTACGGATTCACCAAAAGTAATTTTCAAAGGCAACGGAGTTTTATCTCGGACCATCCCCTGACCTAATTGAATTCCCCCATGAATTTCTCTGCCAAAATCCAAAACAAAAGCAGGAGGTTCATCGCCATCATACTTAATAGATACAGTTTTCTGCGGATTGGAAAGCAATCCCTCCAAATCAATATTCTGTAATGACCCGCTCTTCCATACTACACGAACAGGAAATAAGGTAAAACGAGAACGAACATCTTTTTCCTTTAAAAAATCCAGCATATATAACTCCTTCGTTGCAATATATTTATTGAAACAAAAATCCACCTTTATATGTAAATGAAACAATCCAATTATAAATTAATACATTATTAGAAAAGAAATGAAACCAACATTCCTAATATATCCGCAGGATATTTACTTGGCCAACGAAGGAATTCTACATGTCCGTCCATATACAAACAATTTCCGCCACCCGGCACATGGTTAAAGGTTGAAGCACCTCCATAGACCGCAATTTCATCCCACATAATAGGAATTTCACTCGCTGTTCTCAATATCACAGTAGGATAGTTAATAACATTAAGTAAACAACGCATCTTATCTCATCGTAACTACAGAACGATTATCAGATTGTTCATTTGTATTTTTTTATAACTAGACCCTATCATTAAACTTTTATATTTCCAAACCTTTAAGCAAATTTAATTCAATGGTTTAATACGGATATTTCGATACCAGACCTCTCCACCATGGTCTTGTAATAACAAATATCCCTCCTTCGGAAGTGTTGCGTATGCCACTGGGAATTTTCCTAATGGCGTGGTCATCTTATCCAAAAAAGTATGAATAATCAGCCAGCCATTCATTACAACCTTTACTTCAGACCCTTGAAGGGTAATATCATAAGAATTCCACTGCCCCACAGGAAAAGACATATTATACATAGGTGTAGTAATATCATAAATAGCCCCACAACTGTTTTTATTCGGTGCTTTCCCATAATCTTCAAGAACCTGGATCTCAAACCCACGATACACAGGGTCATTGATTTGTGAACGCAAAAAAACTCCACTATTGGCTCTTTTTGTAAGTTTAAATTCCAGATGTAATTGAAAATCAGAAAAAGTTCTTTGAGAAAAACCTACATATCTTAGGGGATACCATGTCTTACCAAATATATGCAAAACACCATCATCTTGAATTTCAAAAATATTCATATCATCTGTAATATTTTTCCAATACCCTCTGTTTTCTGCAGAAAGTAAATCAATCCAACCCTCTTCATCAGGCACTTTTGTTATCTCTCCAATCGGGACAGGTTTTTTTAGAATTTTGTCTGTCCAATTAAAGAAATTTACACCTATATAAATTCCCAAAATCAGTACAAGAAACAATAATAAAAAAAGTTTTTTCTTTCCCATAATAAAATCTCCAAAAAAATTTTCATTAAAAATATTTTTTTTGTCGCAATAAAACTTGCATAAAGGCTATGATTAATGATTAAATACATTTTACAAAAGGATTTAGAAAAAAACAACCTTGAATAAAGGAGTTCAGACTATGGAACCAGAAAAAGAAGTCCAGGCAAACACACTAACGAAGAGAGACCTCGTGAATCAAATATCTGAGGATTTAGGGTTCACACAAAGCGATGTTGCTAAAACGATTGAAAAAGCACTGGAAATTATTACCCGAAAATTAGGAGAAGGGAAACGCTGGGAAATACGCAATTTTGGCGTATTTGAGGTAAAAAAGAGAGCGCCTCGCAAAGGAAGAAATCCTAAAACGGGTGTTGTTGTAGATGTTCCTCACAGATATGTGGTTACATTCAAAGCGGGCAAAGAACTAAAAAAACTTCTGGCTGACTTATCCAGCAACATAATAACAACTTCTTCAGAATCAGAATCACAATAATTCTTTATTACTAAATCTCTAATAAAAACCCATTAAATAAATCTAAACTTATTTACTACTATGATAGTGTTGTCTGCAGATACAAGCACAGATGTTAATACCGTTGCTATATTATCTGACAATAAGTTATTGGGTGAAATATCTATTAACGCAGGAAAACGACATTCAGAACGACTCGTTCCATTAATAGATACTTTACTTACTGAGGTTCAATTATCTATCGAAGACATCCATTTATTAGCAATTTCGGTAGGTCCCGGCTCATTTACAGGTTTGCGAGTTGGGTTATCTACATGGAAAGGAATTGCTCTTGCAAAGGGATTACCTCTTGTCGGTGTATCTTCCTTAGATGCAATGACTCGATTAGCACCCTTTGATAACACCATTGTATGTCCTATTCTTGATGCCCGAATGAAAGAAATTTTTGCTGGAATTTACTCTTTTGAAGAAAACCAGCGCAAAACAATTTGTGAAAATTTTTTTAGGGAGTGTTCAGGACTTTATTAAATTATTAAAAGAATATAAGAATACAGAATCTATTATTTTCTTAGGGGAAGGTGCTTTGTTATATCAGCAAAACCTTGCAGAAAACTTTCCTCACGCAAAATTTGGTGAACCCTGGTGGAGTCATCCTCGGGCTTCGGCAGTAGGAATAGAAGCACTATCTTTGTGGCAAAAAGGCTATAAAAAGGAAGTTGATGAGATTCTTCCTATTTATTTGCGTCTATCTCAACCCGAAGAAAAAAGAAAAAAATGTCCGAACCCTACGACATAATAATTAGTCCACAAAATGTTGAAATTAAAGTCTTTTTACTGGAGGAAGACCATGTAGACAGCGTCCATGCGATGGAAGTAGAGTCCTATCCCGATGCATGGTCGAGGGAATTATTCCTACCTGAAATTAATAATAGAGCAGGTAAATTTTTTGTTTTTTTTATTGAAGATTCCCTCATAGGATATGCGGGCTATTGGTTAGGTGGAGAAGAAGCACACATAACAAAATTTACCGTCGCCCCTGCACATAGGAGAAAAGGATTAGGGACATTCTTTATGAATTATCTCTTTGAACAAGTTAGAAAAGAAGGGGCAGAACGAATAATATTAGAAGTGCGTGAAATGAATTATCCCGCCCGTTCTCTATACGAAAAAATGGGCTTTGATACAATAGGCATACGCATAGGTTATTATGCAAGAACACGAGAAAATGCGGTAGTAATGGCTCGATATTTAAATGAAAAATTGGATCAAGCAGATATATGATTAACAAATATGTATCTCTGCACCTTTAGGAATAACTCCGCAATTGCATGCCTGTTCAACAAGCCAATGGATCCCTTCAAACTCCAATGATGCAAGATTGTAGTATATGTCTTCAATACCTTCCATCGGGGTTACAAATTCTTCAGGTATTTCCTCAGTTTTCAATGCACCTCGTTTTAACTCTGTTAAATTTTCTTTGGCGTTGTCCCATACATGCCCGAGAACATTCCTAATCTGCCTGTAATCAGCATCCCCACGACACAACCATACCCAACATACCAGCGGATAAATACTAACCTGTTTCCACAATTCTCCTATATTGTAGAGATATATACCCTCTTGTTCTCTCCTTTCTTTAATACCATCAACAAGACATGCTTCTACATCCCCATTTTCATCTCTGGTAATACTCAACGATTTCTCAATAGAATTTTTATTTAAAAGATGCCACACGACCTTTAACCAATCTTCCCAGTGTTTATATTGCTCTCCAACAAAAATAGTTTTTATTTCATGAATTGGTTTCCGAGAATATAGAACAGGTGCAGGAACTCCTCCGGATGTAGCAATTCCTACTCCGGGAACAATCAGACTTTCAGGAAAATGAACCGCCATCAACGGAGGACATAAAATTCCATCTACTTTCCCCTGAATAAAACTATCCCATAAAGCAGTTGGCGTCAACCATTCAAATTGAATAGAAGAAATCCTTTTCACAGCACGGATTAGGGGAATTGCCTCATACGAAAATAAAGCAGACAAACGAATCATATATTAGTCCTCAATAATAATCTTGTTATTATTATACCCTTATTAAATCGGTTTGTAAATCTTTTGTTTTCATGAGATAAATTATTCTCATTTGATAAAATCATTATAGATAAATATTCATTCTATTCTTCACGGAAATATGTTATTCTATAAATAGGTGTTCTCTATGAAAATTATAGGACTTACTGGTGGTATAGCCAGCGGAAAAACAGAAGTAGCAAAGATATTTCAAAAACATGGAATTTATGTGATAAATTCAGATGAAATTGGACACCGTGTTTTGTCCAAGTCAGAAATCAAAGAAAAAATTATCGGCATCTACGGAAAAGATGTATTAAAAGATGGTCAGATAGACCGAGATAAGTTAGGACAAATTGTTTTTTCCAATCCCGAAGAAAGAAATCGAATTAACGAACTTATACATCCGCTGGTTATTGCCGATATAATGAATAGGATACAACAAGTCCAACAACAAGGAGTTGAAATAATCATAATTGAATCAGCACTGATAGGTGAAAATGAAAATCGTTTGCCAGAATGGCTTAACGGCATTATATTGATTATTTGTCCAGAAGAAATAAGGATACAGCGACTTATGAGTTCGCGGAAACTTTCATACGAAGAAGCCAAACTACGAATTCAGTCGCAAAGAATACCTGAAGAAAAATTGTCTATGGCTAAATGGGTAATCCACAACAATGGTAACTTTACAAAATTAGAAGAAGAAACGGAAAAAATTATTAAGGAAATTTCCAATGTCGTTAGATAATGCCCACATAGCCCGATGTTCCGAATGCGGAAGATTGATGCCTAAAAAATCAGGGGTGACACTCTGTTCCCGATGTCTTGGGAAACAAAAAACTACTCCTGTTCAAAAAGAGGAATTAATAAAGCATAAAATAATTCTCACTTCTCCCGATGAAAACGAAACAAATGTAAATGAAGAAATAGAAAAAACCTCCGAAGAGAAAAAAATTAAGATTCGTGTTTGCTCTATGTGCGGAAAACATCCAGTACTTCCCAATCGCGATTTGTGTTTGAGTTGTATTTTAGATATGTATAAAGGATTTCAATCCGCTGCAAAGGAAATATCAGAAAAGAAAAAATCGCCTTCTCCAGAAAAAATCCTATGGGCTTATGATGCTTATACATCTGCAAGAAGAATGGAACCTTCCCGACATTTCCGAACTCAGGGGCTAACCTGGATTAAAGGGTACAATTTGCATTAATTATTAATTTTAGTTATTCTTTATTGTAAAAAATTAATGATAGGAAACTAATGAAGAAAATTATACGCTTCTTAATAGCTACTTTTATCGGTCTTTTTTTATTTTGGATTGTCTTTCGCACCACAGACATTGAAGAATTATGGAAGGCAATAAAATCCTGCCACTTACACTGGTTTGCCTTATGCGTTTTGGTAATCCTGTTAAGTTTTTTAACCCGTGTAATTCGATGGAACTTTATTGTAAATAGTAACGAAAATGTTTCGTTTCGTCATTTGTTCACCTCTACGCAAATAGGCTTCATGGCAAATTTCCTGCTGCCCGGTAGAATTGGTGAAGCAATTCGTGCTGGCATGTTAACAAAATTTACACATATACCCTTATCTAAAAGCCTCACTTATGTCGCATTAGATAGAACTTCTGACTTAATAGGGCTGCTTATGGCGCTAATTTTTGCTCTAATCGGTTTTCATCCAAAACAAGATATTGTCCTTCCACCCGATGTGCTGAATGTAACGATACCTGCCAATTTAATACAAAAAACCGCTCTATTGACAATGACGATTATCTTCCTGATAATTATTGCCTGCGTCTTCTATTATCTATATTCTCATAGGTTTTTAACTCTTATCAAGAAATGCGAAAAAGTATTAGGAGAAAGGGTTGTTCATTTTATTACAAAAATTTCAGAAAATATACGCGATGCTATTAGTATGATAAAAAATCCTAAAGCCATCTTAGGTGCCATCTTCTTTTCCTGTCTCACATGGGGAACCTTTTGGTTATCTTATATTTTTCTTTTCAAAGCATTTGATATACAATATCCATGGTATGCACCTCCAGTAAGTATTACATTATTATCCATTTTTATAAGTGTTCCTGGAGCACCAGGATTTATCGGGCAATTTCATGCAGGAATTATTGCAGGATTACTTTTAACCGTTCCAACGGTAGATATTAATATTGCACGGGCTATTGCTATATTAGGACATGGAGCCAATTTTATAAGCGTTATTGTCGTTGGACTTATTTGCATATATATAGAGCAACTCTCATCCCATCCTTCTAATAACAAAACATCCAATCTTTCAAATCAAACTTCCGTATAGGGGCGAAAGATTTTCACTTCTGTAAAAAATCTCTTCCCTGAGCCTGTCGAAGGGAACGACAGAAACAATCCAAACATCCCCATAAACTATTTTCATTACTCATTTCACTACTCACAAGTAAGATACCTGCAAAACAAAAATGGGGCGAAAGATTTTTCGCCCCTGTAAAGGATTGAGAGATAATGTTATATGGTAAAAAAGGTTAGTCTTTTCTGAATTTCGGTTTCAGTTCATCCAAGGTTAAAAAGCCATCCTTATTATCATCCTTCCGATTAAACGCTTCATCATTCATATTCGGGAATAACTTTTTCACCTCCTCACGCGAGAGTTTGCCATCATTATCCGTATCTGCTTCTTTAAATTTTGTTTGAGCACGCTCTGCCCAATCGCAAACATCTTCCTTTGTGATAAAATCATCATTATCTGTATCCATTAGTTTAAATCGTTCTTCAGTTATATGTGGACGAACTGCCTTTAACTCTTCTAAGGATACTTTCCCATCACTATTCTTATCTGCTTCTTTAAGCAATTCTACAATCTTTTGGCCCATAGGTCTCTGACTTTCCGGTCCCGGTCTTCTATCCGGAGGAACAGGTTCGTTTGGTGCTAAAGGAGGTTTGGGTCTACGCGGAGGCTTAATTGACTTAAACTCATCCAGGGTCAATTTGCCATCACCATCTTTATCTGCTTCTTTGAAAACTTCTTCTGCCCGTTGTTTCATTTTCTCAGGCGAAAATTCTTGCCTTTCGGGGCGATTTGGTCTTCCTTCGGGAGGTCCGCCTTCTCTACGAGGTCCGCCCTCTCGGGGAGGCTTATCAGGACGCATACCATCTGGAGGTGGACCTTGAGGTCTGGGCGGACGGTTCTTATGCATTTCTATAAATTCTTCTAATGTAAGATTCCCATCCGCATTCTTATCTGCTTTTTTAAATACCTCTTCCATAGCGGGACGATTAGGCGGTGGTCCCGGAGGCGGTCCAGGTCTGTCTTTACCCATAGCACCCGGAGGTGGAGGACCTTGTGGTTCGGGCGGTTGAGCCATAGCCCATTGTGTCATTAATATGACACATAATCCAGTGAACAGCGTTAATACAAGTTTCTTTTTCATCTTGCTAACTCCTTCTATTTGTTTTAATCTTTGTTTGTCTCTACTTGAGACTTCATTACTTGTAAACACCACTACTTATCAAAAGTTCCCTTCCAACCAAAGTTTGAAAAAGATATTAGACTTATTACAAAATATTACAATTAGAACTTGTGGTCTTAAAATGATTAAAATATACTACTTACTGTAAACTATTATATGTTGCGAATGGAGTTGTTCTTTGATTTACGCAATAATTTCTGATATACATGCCAATGCTGAAGCACTTAAAGTTGTGTTAGATACAATAGATAAAGAAAAAATTGAACAGATAATTTGTTTAGGCGATGTTGTCGGTTATAATGCAGAACCTAACGAATGTATTGACATTTTAAGGGAACGCCAAATACCCACAATATTGGGAAATCATGATGCCGTTGCTTGTGAATTAGAAGAACCGTGGGGATTTAATGCTGTGGCTCTACCGGCTATTCTCTGGACGCGAAAGGAATTGACAGAAGATAATAAAGAATGGTTACAACGCCTACCCGACACATTGAACTTTGTTGATTTCGCAGCTGTTCATGGGGCTCCAAAAAATCATAATACTTATATCTTCACATGGGAAGATGTTCATCCCTTCTTATACTTTTTTGAGGAACAAAACACCGACTTATGTTTCCATGGACACACACATATACCTGTTATTCTCTCTTCCGATGGAACTTACAGTCCCGATGAAGATGGAAATTTTAAGATGAAACGGGGAAAAACATATTTCATTAATCCGGGATCTGTAGGACAACCTCGCGATGGTGATTCGCGTGCCGCTTTCGGAATTTTAGACACAGAAACCAATATATACAAACAGGTTCGGGTAGAGTATAATATAGAAGTCACCGCAAGAAAAGTGCTTGAAGCAAGTTTGCATCCTTTCCTTGCGGAACGGCTACAACATGGAAGATAGTCTTCAATTTTTAACTAAAGCGGTAAGGTTCTTCAATTATGGCAGAAGCAAAGATCACTCGTAAATCCAAAGAAACAGACATTGAATTATTAGTCCGTTTCCCGGGAACTGGACAATCAAAAATAAATACAGGTGTCGGTTTTTTAGACCACATGTTAACACTTTTCTCCAAACACTCCGGGATGGATATTGAATTAGATGCAAAAGGTGATTTGGAAGTAGATGCTCATCATACCGTAGAAGATGTTGGAATCTGTCTGGGTAAAGCCTGCACCCAACTCTTTCCTGACATAGAAAAAAGGAACCGTTTTGGTCATGCTGTAGTCCCGATGGATGAGGCTCTTTCCGAAGTTGCCATAGACCTCAGTGGAAGACCCTATCTTCATTTTTCTGCGGATTTACCCCGTGTTAAATTAGGAACATTTGATATAGAACTTACCGAAGAATTTTTCAGAGCCTTTTCAAATCATTTCAAAATAACTTTACATATCATATTACGATATGGAAAAAACACGCATCACTGCATAGAAGCCATTTTTAAGGCATGTGCCCGAGCACTCGCTCAATCTCTGGAAGAAAATACCAACTATGCTCGTTACGGTTCTTCGACAAAAGGAATGATTGATTCATGATTGCAATTATAGATTATGGAATGGGAAATTTAAGAAGTGCACAGAAAGCACTGGAAAAGGTCGGTTGCGAAGCAGTAATCACAGAAAATCCCAAAGACCTGAAGGATGCCGATGCTGGGATATTGCCGGGCGTAGGGGCTTTTCGCGATTGTTATGAAGGTTTAAAACAAAAAGGATTTGTTGACCCCATCAAAGAGTTTGTTCAAACGGGTAAGCCCTTATTAGGGATATGTATAGGGCTACAACTTCTTTTTGAATATGGAGAAGAAGGAGGTGGATCTGAAGGATTAGGAATTTTTAAGGGGAAAGTAATTCGATTCCCATCAACAGAAAAAACGGGGCTCAAAGTGCCTCACATGGGTTGGAATTTGGTTCAACCTGTTCCTGGTAAAAACAATCCTTTACTTCCTTCGGGTAAAGGAGGTTATGCTTACTTTGTTCATAGTTACTACCCTCAACCTACCGATGAAAACATTGTCCTTGCTACCTGCGATTATGGAGTTTCTTTTCCCTGCATGGTAGGAAATGGCTCTGTTTTTGGTGTCCAATTTCATCCGGAAAAAAGTCAACAATTCGGATTACAAATTTTACAAAATTTTGGAGAGTTCATTAAAAGGAAAACAACCTGATGTTTCGAAGAATATTAGTCCCTGTGGATGGAAGTGAACAATCGTTAAAGGGGCTAAAATATGCTATTCATTGGGCAAAAAATGTTAAGGGTTCTCTAACTCTTCTTCATGTTATTGATATTAAACTTTTAGAAGGTCCTCTTTTACGCGATGTAAGTAGCATATTAGGTGTAACACCGTGGACAAATTATCAAAACCAGATACATGCTTTATTGGAAGAGCGAGGAAAGCAAATATTAAGCATAAGTGAAACAGAGTGTCAGAAAAATGAAATTTCCTGTGAAAAAATATTAAAGACGGGTATTATTTCACGAACAATTATAGAGGAAAGCGAACTATACGACATTATTATTATAGGCAAGTCAGGCGAAAACTCCCGCTGGTCAGAAGGTTTCTTAGGAGGAACTACTCAGGCAGTTATTCGTCGTTCCAAACGCCCGGTCCTTATAACAAATCAGGCTGAATTTCGACGGGGACCGTTTATTCTTGCCTATGACGGTTCACCCTCAGCAAAAGAAGCACTTCGTATCTCTACTGAATTAGCAAAAACATGGGATGTTACCTGTCATGTTGTTTATGTGGCAAACAAACCCGAAGAAGAAATCATAAACGAGGCGATAAAATACTTAAAAACCAATGAGGTTTCTTTTTTATCCCATATAGTTCATGAGAACTCTCCTTCATCAGGAATATTAAATACAGCAAGTAAAATTTCTGCGGAATTAATTGTTATGGGCGCTTTCGGAAAAAATCGTGTCCATGAATGGCTCTTAGGGAGCAATACTCATTCTGTAATTCATACATCTACATGTCCAACACTTCTAACAAGGCTGGGTTAAAAAATACTCTTATGGAAACGCATGATAATCTAAAAATAGCAGAAGAAATGATACGGAAATTCAAAGGGTTACCTTCCGTGCCTGTTGTATTATCTGAGGCTCTACGCATTACTGCAGACCCTTCTGTAAGTTATGATAAGGTAATTAAAATCATATCTCAAGACCCTAATTTGTCAGGGCGTTTACTTCGTATTGCCAACTCCCCTTATTATGGTCTTAAACATCGTGTAACAAACCTACAACTGGCTTTAGTTATACTTGGCATTCGTGAATTCCGATGTATCCTTATCGGGTCAGCAGTCCTTGACTTAATGAAATTTAAAAATTTACAGTATCAGGAACTCTATAAAAAACTATGGCGAGAAAGCCTTTTTATGGCTTCCTTCTGCCGTGAGTTATCGCAATCATTAAAACTACCTTACGAAGGGGAAGACTTTCTTGTAGGACTTCTTGCCAATATAGGAGCATCTATTCTACTTAGTGAAATACCTCAAAAATATTTTGAACTTATAAATCAATCCCACAATAATCACAAAAAACAGTTAGAACTTGAACAACAACACTTCGGCTTTATACAAACGGATATAGCAAATATCTTTTTGAAGGATTGGGATATCCCGCCAGTCCTTTGTGATACTATCTGGCGACAATACGATATAGATTATTTACCGATAGATAGCGCCATTGACCCTAAATTATCCGCATTACTTAGATTGGCTCGATACTCCCTGATAGAAATTCAGGAGTCCATCTTTTATGAAGAAACCATACAAAAATCCTTTAATATACTTGGTAATACTTTTGAAAATTGCAAAAGTTTATGGGAAGAAATAAAAAAATCCAAACAGATAATTCTTTCTCAAAGTAAAATAGATTTGGATAGCCTGTCTTAAAAAATACAAAAAGGATTCTAAGATGAGTAAAAAACGAAACATAAAATTAAATAAAGATGAAGCATTAGAATCTATTGAACAAGAACTGAACAGTGCCATTCAATTCCTTGATACTGTTAATCAAAAAATACTCGAAACATTAAAAGACTCCCAAAAAGAAGAAGTAGAGATAGAAAAAAACAATGCAGAAAATCCTGATATTGATAAAATTAATCCTGAAATTAATTCGTAATAATTAAGTATAATATCTGCATTGCTAAAAAATAATTTTTTAAACCTTTTCAATCCCTGTAAAATAACCGACTGAAATGACAAATTCTCCTTCTAACCAAAAGTTAAGAATTCTTATTACCGACCCCCACATAAAAGGTGGCGGGCAAATTACTTATGTTTGCAGACTTGCCAAAGGGCTTCGTGAACGAGGGCATGAAGTTTATGTGGGATGCCGAAAAAATAGTATCTTTGTCGAATTTGCCAAACCGTTTCAATATATACCTCTAAACAGGTTCTATTTCGCAGGCGGATTAAGACCCAAAAAATGGATTGAAGACATCATTACTTTTAAGGCAACCCTTCAGGAAATAAACCCTGATATTATCCATGTAAACGGTTCTCAAGACCATTGGACATCTGCAATTACGAATCAATTACTTCATCATCGTTTTTGCCTTGTTCGAACTCGTCATAATACCTATACACTCAGCAACCACATATTAAATCGCTGGCTAAACTTAAAATGCACCGATTATCATATTGCTGTCTGTGAGTTGGTTCGTCAGGAATTGATTAATAATAATCATTTCCCCGAAAACCGAATATGTTCCATTCACAATGGGGTTGATATAAAAGAATTTCAACATAATGATGAACATAGAGAAAAATCTCGCAAAGAATTCGGTTTTAAAGACACGGATGTTGTTTGCGGCATCTCCGCAAGATTATCTCCTGCTAAAGGACATATATTTCTCTTCAAAGCGTTACAAATGATTACCGCCGAATGTCCAGAAGCAAAGTTGCTTGTATTAGGAGCGGGTGCACTAGAAAAGGAACTAAAAAAATTAGCCATTGATTTAGGTATTTCTGACAAAATTGTTTTCGCAGGGTATCGCAAAGATATGGCATATTGCACACAGGCTTTTGATATTGCTGTTCTCCCTTCTATTGACTGTGACACATCATCGTTCAGTCTAAAAGAAGCCATGGCAGAGGGGAAACCTGTAATTGCCTCCAATTATGGAGGTCTTCCCGAAATTATAGATGATGGTGTCGAAGGCAAAATTGTTCCCGCAGAAACTGTGGAACCGTTAGCACAGGCAATCAAGGAACTTGTAAAAGATCCGAAAACAAGAATAGAAATGGGAAAAAAAGCCAGAGAACGAGCAATCTATATGTTTAGCACAGAACAGTTTGTTAATAAAACATTAGAAGCATACTTTAAGGCATTGGAGTTTCATCGTGAAAATATTACATATTGACGAACAACAGACATGGCGAGGAGGAGAACAACAAGCCTGCTGGCTGATGCAGGGACTTTGTTCTCATGGCGTTGAAGTATATGCTGTTGGTAGAGAAAATAGCGAATTTATAAATCGCTTAAAAACGATTCCTAATATCAGGACATTTACCCTTCCCCTTCGTTCAGAAGTTGATTTACTCTCTGCATGGAAAATAGCGAATATCACGAGGAAAAATAAAATAGATATTATTCACGCTCATACAAGTCATGCCCATTCTCTGGCAATTCTTTCTACTTTTTTTTACACCAAACCTAAAATTGTTGTTTCTCGACGAGTTAGTTTTCCCCCTGCTAAAAATATTCTTTCACAATGGAAATATAACCGTATTGACCTGATTATTCCTGTATCCTATTTTGTAGCAAAAATATTAAAAGAAAATGGTGTTGCTGAAAACAAAATTAAGGTTGTTCGAAGTTCCATAGATTTATCTCATATTGATGTTCCTCCATATAAAAAAA
>AWNW01000007.1 GCA_000493945.1 Candidatus Hydrogenedens terephthalaticus JGI OTU-1 | reverse complement strand
GTTCAACACCATCAAAACCGAGAAGAACCACTCTCCTTCTATTATTATTGGCAAATAAACTCCTTGATTTCGTTATTAAACCCAAAGTAACTGCTGTTGAAAATAAAAATTTTCTCCTATTCATTTTCATAAATCTTCTTTATTTCCTTTTATAAATTCTTTTTAACATTTCATACGCTTCATTTAATGCTTTCATGGTATCTTCATCACCACCGAGGTCCGGATGGTGTAGTTTTGCCTTTCTTCTATATGCTCTTTCTATTTCTTCCCAACTACTGCTGGGAGAAACACCTAATAGACGATATGATATTTCTATATTTTGTGGACTTATATTGTTCTTAACATTTTTACTTTCACTCTCTTTATAACCATCATAATCTCCCCGAAATTCCTTAAATGTCCGTATAACAATAGGTAGTATTCCTGTAAAATTTAACAGGATAATAATCACAATAAACATTAAAAATTCTTGAAAACTCGGAAACATATAACAGAAACACCTTACTATATTTAACGAAAATATTTGTTATATAACATCAAATTTATCTAAACCAAGTGCTTTTTTTATTTTATATAGAATTCCTAAATAATCTGCAGAAATATAAAGATAACCTATCCCCATACCTGCAAAATGTGTTAATACAGAGTATTGGGTTTCCCCTAAAGTATAAAATAAATTCATCAATATCACTAAAATAACGATACCTCTTGCATTAATAGGAATAGGTAAAGGGAATAGAATAAATTCTCGTTCGGGGTTAATATAAGCAAAGGCAATCAAGACTGCCATAATACTTCCACTTGCACCTATAACAGGAGGTTGGAATCCTCGTATAACGAAAGGAATAAAGTTTACCAATACAGAGATAACTCCACAAAAAAGATAAAATGTGATAAATCTTTTTTTTGTAAAATATATTTCCACTTCGGGACCAAATACATAAAGCCATAGCATATTAAAAAATAAATGCATTAAACTTGAATGAATAAACATATATGTAAGAGGTTGCCATAAAGCACCTTTTACAAACATGGGAACATTAAATCCTATCCAATAAAATATATGAAAATAGGATAATGATTGACTTATAAAGAAAGACCCATTAAACAGGGAGTTTGATATTGAGATCAGTAACCCAATAATTAGTTGAATTACAAATACAGTAATATTGATTAATATAAGTGTTCGAACTCCGGATGTTATAGGAGGACGGAAATAACTTATATTTTCATAATAGTAACTTTTTTGATAATATGACATAACAAAATAATTAGTTTTTCTTATTCTCTGGTTTAATTTGTTGTGGATAAAGGGGTGTTTTATTTTTCTTACCTGAAAAGTTCTTAAAGGGAGATATTAAAGGATTCCTATATTCTTCTTCGGGTGGCTTATTTTTTGCTTTTTTTTGTTCTTCTATATTCTCTTTAATTTCTCCCGAATCAATTCGTAATAAAATATCTTTAACAATTACACTATCGGGTCGTATTTTTATAGCCTCAACGAGACACTCTCTCGCTTTTTTTAGTTCGTTTATGGCTAACCATGCTCTTCCTTCGTTTACCCATGTATAAAAAACTTCATCATCGTTTCGTGCATGTTTTCTGGCACTTTGCCATGCAAAGGCAGATTTTTTCCCATCTATAGGTAAATCAAATTGTGCGGCAGTAAAAAAATTTAATGCATAATCTTTTAATAATTCAAAATCATCTGGGCTTATTTTTGCTGCTTTTTCTGAATAATCCATTGCTTTTTTATAAATTTTTTCTTTATTCCAACCGGTTCTCTCTTGAATTTGATTTCTATAAATTATAAATATCTGGGCTGAGTTATATAATATATTAGGTTCGCTCTCACCATATTTTAATGCATTTTGCAAATGTTCCCAACCTCTATCATATTCACCTATGTGAAAATAATGAAGGGCTAAATTATTGTTTATGCTTGCATCTTTTTCATTAAGTCTATATCCTTGTTCCCATAAACGAACAGAATTTATATAATCTCCTTTGTAATCATATAAAAATGCCCCATAATCATCATATATTTTTATATGATCAGGGTATTTGGATAAACCTTCTTTATATATTTCTTCTACTGATAACATTATCTTTTCTATTACATTCTTTTCTTTTCGTTCTTTAAAATAATCTATTAAATTTAATAAGTCGTTTGCCTTTTTAAGTAATTCTTCAGGGGATTTGTATTCTGCATTTTTGCTTATCTCTTCCTCTAACAACTTATCTATATTATCTAATGTTGGTTTTACCGTAATTTCAGTTGTATTAGGTATATCGGAATAGATTCGTAAAGAGAACAAATATACCCCAATTAGAAGTAAAAAAACTACTGCTTTTTTTCTTTTATAATGAAGTATTTTCATAAATAACCATTTATAGTTTATATTGTATTTTCAACCACTACAACGCCTGAAGGTGTAAGACGATATTTTTTAGAATCTTCCTCAAGATCATATCCAATAACTGTGTTATCTGGTACTTGTACATTTTTTTCGATAATAGCACGGCGTATTTTTGAATGCCGTCCTATGTTACAGCCATCAAAAAGAATAGATTCTTCAACATAAGCATAACTATTTATGCGAACATCTGTTGAAAGAACACTTCTTTTAACCATACCTCCACTAATAATACATCCTGGGCTTACGATAGAGTCTAATGCCACACCTATGCGATGTCCAAAATCTGCAAAGACAAATTTTGCAGGTGGTCTTGATGGGACAACTGTTCTTATGGGCCATTCACGGTCATATAAATTAAACAAAGGGGTTACTTCCACTAAATCCATATTGGCTTCCCAGTAACTATCAAGTGTTCCGACATCACGCCAGTAGGGTATTTCCTTTTTATTTAAATCTTCAAATGGATAAGCATACACATTGTTTTTTTCGATTAATCTTGGAATAATGTTTTTTCCAAAATCATGGTCGGAATTAACTCTTTCTGCATCTTCTTTTACAGCATTGGTAAGTAAATCTCTATTAAATACATATATTCCCATAGAGGCAAGACACTTATCAGGTTTATCAGGTATTGGTTTTGGATTGTTGGGTTTTTCTTCAAATCCAATAATCTTATTGTTCCTGTCTATTTGCATAATCCCGAAGCGATGACCTTCTTCTATTGGAACCTCAAGGGCAGATATAGTTAATTCTGCTTCTCTCTCCTGATGGTAACGAATCATTTTTTGATAGTCCATTTTGTAAATATGGTCACCTGCCAAAACAAGGACTATTTTGGGGTCTTCCTGGTCAATGGAATATAGATTTTGATAGATAGCATCTGCAGTCCCGCGATACCAACTATCATTTATTCGCATTTGAGGTGGAATAATATCTATAAATTCTCCCAATTCTCTATGGACGATATTCCATGCATTCCTTATATGTCTTGAAAGAGAATTTGATTTATATTGAACAAGGACCTGAATCCTTCTACAGTTTGAATTAATACAATTGGAAAGTGTAAAGTCCACAATCCTATAAATACCACCGAACGGAACTGCAGGTTTAGCTCTATTTTTCGTCAGAGGATGCAATCTTTCCCCAGCTCCCCCGGCAAGCAATACAGCGAGTACATCTTTCATTGATACTTCCATAACTACTCCTTAGTGATTTCCTTTTATTGTATTATTTTTTTCTATCCAATTCTCAAAATTTATTTGATTTTTTATTATTATACTACCCTTTTTCTTTTCAATAAATCCTTCTTTCTCTAAAATCTTCAAACAAGTAGTAATGGTTTCCCTACGAATACCTAATAAGTTGGCTAATTCTTGATGAGTAACAACCAACTTTTTTGTTGGATTTATTTCTCTCTTTATTTCTCTAATTATTTTTCTTGCTACTCGTTTTATAGCAGTATAGAAAACACTATCCGCAAATGTTTCTTCATACTCTTTGCATCTCTCCATTAATTTTTTTTCGTAAAGTTTTGCAAATATCTGATTTTCTTCTTTTGCTTTTAAGAACTCCATAAGAGGAATTAGCCAGACCTCTGATTTTATAATTGCTTCCGCATATTCCTCCCTTTGTTTTTTACTCAACAAAACTTCGTCTCCGAATATATCTCCTGTTATTACATGTCTAAAAGTAACTACTTTCCCAGTTTCACTAACTCTCGTAATACGAATTTTCCCTTTATGGACGATATAGACATGTGTAATTTTTTCTTTTGGGAAATAAATAATCTGGTTTTTGTCGTATGTTCGTAGGTGAATTTTTCTTTTTATATAATCTTTAAACTCACTTGTGAAATGAGAAAAGAAACTATCGTGTTCAATTGTCTTATCAAATTCTTTTCTCTCATTTATATTTCGCATAATATTCTTATTTTATTTTCATACCTACGACTCGTTATACAACAGAAAACCTCTATTGATTTATCGCTTTCTTATAGTTTTCTTCAACAAATACCCAATTAATTAGATTATCCAAAAGATTTTTGACATATTTAGCCCTGTCATTTCTCACATCTATATAATAAGCATGTTCCCAGACATCTATTGTAAACAATGCTATTTGATTATGTTTCATAGGTAAATCGGCATTACTTGTTTGTGTTACTTTTAATGAGCCCGCATCATATACCAGCCAAGCCCAACCTGAGCCAAATAATGAAACAGCAGATTGTTGTAAGGTTTCTATCATTTTTTCCATAGTCCCAAAGTTTTTTTCAATTTCTTTTACAAATTCACTACTCGGTTCTGTCTTTTTCTGAGTTAAACAGTTCCAATAAAATGTATGATTCCATACCTGCGCTGAATTATTAAATATAGGACCTTCTGAATTCATAATAATTTCTTCTAAACTTTTTTCTTTTAATGGGGAATTTTCTAATAACCTGTTGAGGTTATTTACATAAGCCTGATGATGCTTGCCATAATGGTAATTAATGGTTTCTAAACTGATATAAGGTTCTAATGCAGTAGGTTCAAAAGGAAGTTGTGGAAGTGATATACTCATTTTTATGCTCCTTTTTAAAATTAAAAGTTGATATAATTTTTCATTATTTATTGTATAATACTATTATCATTGAGATTGTCATAAGAAATCAATTATGTGTTTTGAAGTAAAAAATAAATAAAATATGTTTTAAGGAGGAAAATATGGCTGTATTTAGTTATGTAGCAAGAGATACCAAAGGCACCAAGCAAAGAGGGACAATTAACGCAGAGAGTAGACAAAATGCCCTCCAACAACTTCAATTGAGGGGATTAGCCGTAGATAAGTTGGTTGAAGAGGAGAAAAAGATTTTAGGCTTTTCATTAGGTGGTGGAGCCAAATTAAAAAGAGTAAAAACTGCAGACTTGCTTGTCTTTACCCGCCAATTATCTACAATTGTTAGTGCAGGATTACCTCTTTTGCAAGGGCTTGATATTTTAGCCGATCAAACAGAGGATCCGAATTTTGCGGTTGTTATAGACTCCGTCGCACAAGATGTAGAGGCAGGTGAAACATTTTCAGATGCTTTACGCAAATATCCCAGGGCTTTCCCTGATTTATATGTCAGTATGGTTCGCGCCGGTGAAGCAGGCGGAGATTTAGATGGTGTCTTAATGCAACTCGCAGATTATTTAGAAGCATCTGAAGATTTAAAACGGAGAATTCGTTCCGCAATGACATACCCTGTTGTTGCATTCAGTATGATAATTTTAATTGCAACAGGGCTAATTATCTTTGTAGTTCCTCAATTTGCGGAAATTTTTGGAAGTTTTGGCAAAAAGCTACCTGCACCTACTCAATTTCTTATTAATTTGAGCCATGCATTAAGAACACTGTATGCATGGTTCATTATAATAGGTTCTATCGTAGGTATAGTTGCATTTCTTCGTATTTACGGTTCTACCGAGATAGGGCGATACAATCTTGACCAGATAAAATTGAGATTACCCGTATTTGGAGATTTAATTCGAAAGGTGTCTATAAGCCGATTCACAAGAACGCTGAGTACCCTAATAAGAAGTGGCGTGCCTATTTTACAAGCATTGGAAATCGTAGAGAGAACAGCCGGAAACGAAGTATTTGCTCGTGCTGTTCGCCAGTCGGGTGAAAGTGTACGAAACGGTGAAGCATTATCAGAACCATTAGGGCGTTCGGGTGTATTTCCACCTATGGTAACTCGAATGATTGCTGTAGGTGAAAAGACGGGTGAATTAGAATCCATGTTAAAGAAAATATCTGATTTCTATGATTCTGAAGTTCGTGCTAAAGTAGATGGATTAACAAGCCTTATAGAACCTATGCTTATTGGTTTGATGGGTATTGTAGTGGGTTCCATTATTGTCGCCTTGTTCTTACCGATTCTGCAACTTTCCAGCCTCGTTCAGGTATAAAAATCTTAATGTTAATATAAAAATTTTTTGATGTAATTCTATTCTTTTCATCATTTGTATAAGTTTCTATATGTAATTTCGTTATTTATTTTGGCTAAAAAGTAGTTTTTATTGTAAAATTTTAATACTCTGAGAGTAATCTGGGCGGTCGCGGCAGAAATGTCGAGGAAAGTCCGGACTCCATAGGGCACAGTGCTTCGTAACACGAAGGCGGGGCGACCCGACGGAAAGTGGAACAGAAAAGACACAGCCTAAATAGTTATCTTTGATAACTATCGGCAATGGTGAAAAGGTGCGGTAAGAGCGCACCAGCATCATGGTGACATGATGGCTTGCTAAACCCCACTGGGAGCAATTCCAAATAGGGGAACTATAGCGTGTGCCCGCGCTGTTCCCGGGTAGGAAGCTTGAGGTATAGGGTGACCTATATCCCAGAGGAATGACCGTCTCGAAGGGTTTCCCTTTAGACAGAATCCGGCTTATAGGATTACTCTCAGAGTAATATTTTATCCAAATTAGATTTTTGATTTTCTTTTTTTGTATTATTTTACATCTAATTAAAACTTAACTAAATATAAAATTCAACTTTCTATGAGGGAAAGGTTATGAACGATTACTACTATAATATACTTTTAGATCCTGCAAAACTTCCTGATGCTTGGTATAACATTAACCCTGATTTACCTTCTCCCCTACCTCCCCCACTTCATCCTGCAACAAAACAACCTATTAATCCATCGGACTTGCAGGCTATTTTCCCGAATGCATTAATAGAACAGGAAGTATCTAATCAACAATTTATCTCCATTCCTGGAGCAATAATGGACATTTATCGCTTATGGAGACCTACTCCATTACGAAGAGCCTATCGTTTAGAGAAAGCATTAGGAACACCTGCAAAGATATTCTATAAAAATGAAAGTGTAAGCCCTTCGGGTAGTCATAAATTAAATACAGCCGTTGCTCAGGCATATTATAATCAGCAAGAAGGAATTCATGGACTTACCACTGAAACAGGTGCTGGACAATGGGGAACTGCTTTATCTATCGCATGTAGTATGTTTGATATGACCTGTATCGTATATATGGTTAAAATTAGTTTTCAACAGAAACCCTATCGCAGGACATTGATGCAAAGTTATGGCGGAAAAGTGATTGCAAGTCCCAGTGATACAACAGACTTTGGAAAAGAAATTCTTAGTAAGTATCCTGATAGCACCGGAAGTTTAGGGATTGCAATTTCTGAAGCAATAGAGGTAGCGGTAAAAAGTGAAGGGAAAATGAAATACACATTAGGAAGTGTATTAAATCATGTTTTATTACATCAGACAATTATTGGAGAAGAAGCAAAACTTCAAATGGACAGTGTTGGAGAATATCCTGATATTGTTATAGGTTGTGTAGGTGGTGGTTCTAATTTTGCAGGACTTGCTTTCCCTTATGTACATGATGTATTGAAAAAAGGCAAAAAGATTAAATTCCTTGCGGTTGAACCCGCAGCATGTCCAACAATGACCCGCGGTCTTTATGCTTATGATTTTGGTGATACTGCGGGTATGACACCGTTATTAAAACAATATACATTGGGACATAATTTTATGCCACCTGGAATTCATGCGGGGGGATTGAGATACCATGGTGTTGCCGCACAACTTGCCCATCTTATACTCCACGATATTATCACTCCTGTAGCGGTTCTTCAGAACCCTGTATTTGAAGCAAATATGCTATTTGCTAAATGTGAGGGGATTATCCCTGCTCCGGAAAGTGGGCATGCTATTCGCGTTGCTATTGATGAAGCCTTAAAATGCAAAGAAACCGGTGAAAGCAAGACCATTTTGTTTAATCTTAGTGGACATGGGCATTTTGATATGACTGCATACGAAGCATATATAAATAAAAATCTGCCCGATTATGAATTAGGTGAGGATATATTGAAATCCGGTTTCGAAAGTATTCCAAAAGTAGATTAGCCAATTTTACAAGTTAGTTAATATTATTTTAAGAAAATATATCTCAATAAAAATGCAATAGCAATGGGATACATCCATATATTGATTTCACGGTGTTTCCCGAGTAGACATTTTATAACAACATAAGAAATACAGCCGATACTTATCCCTTCTGTTATTCCATAGCCAAATGCCATAAATATAATGGTCAAAAAGGCAGGAAAACCTTCAGAAATATTCTCCCATAAAATTCTTTTAACACTACCCATCATTAAAAAGCCAATAACTATTAAGGCAGGAGCCACAGCGGGATACATACTAAAATTAATCCCTTTCATTCCAATTTGCTCATAGTATTCAGGTCCCGCATTATAGCCTAAGATTGATAGAAAGGGGATAAGTGGTATCGTTATAAAAAAACAAATACCTGTAATAATAGAAGCCAAACCTGTTCTTGCTCCGACAGCAACTCCAGAAGCACTTTCGACATAACTCGTTACTGTTGATGTTCCACATACCGCTCCTATACATGTTCCCAATGCATCCGAGAGAAACGCACCACCGGCTCTGGGTAATTTTCCTTCTTTCATAAAACCGGCTGTATTGCCCACACCGACCAAAGTACCTACAGTATCGAATAAATCAAGAAAGAAAAAAATCAAAATAGCAGGGATAGCCTCATGCCATTTATCTATTAAAGAATAAAAATCCAGTTGAAAAAATGTAGAAAAGGAATATTTAAATTCAGGTCGAGCGATAGGAATAATACCTAATAATAAATAGGCAATTGATGAAAAAAATATTCCAACTAATATAGCACCTGTAAATCGTATACTTTGTAGAAAGAGAATTATAAACAAAGAAAAAATTGTTACTAACGGTATTGCATTTTTTAAATTACCAACAGATACCATCGTTCCTTGATTCACAACTATAAGTCCAGCCCACTGCAATCCTACAAATGTAATTAATAGACCAATACCTGCGGGTATGGCATTTTTAAGGCAATCCGGAAATATCTCTATTATTTTTTCTCTTGTTTTAAATAGCGACAGAAAAACAAATAACAGACCGGATATAAATACAATTGCTAATGAAGATTGCCATGTAAATCCCATTCCAAGACATAAGGTAAATGTAAATAAGAAATTTTCACCCATCCCTGGTGCTAATGCAAACGGGTAATTCGCTAAAAACGCCATAAGGAAACAAGCAATTGCAGAGGATATACAGGTAGCAAGGATAACAGAGTTATAGTCCATTCCTGCGATTGATAATATTGCAGGTTGAACAAATATAATATAACTCATAGTGCAAAATGTTGTAATTCCACCTATAATCTCTTTTTTTATAGTAGTTTCTTCCTCTTCTAATTTAAATATACGGTTTAATAATGAATACATGCTTTCCCTTTTCCTTTTTAATTTGAATTAATTCCAACTAATATTCTACTTACAATAATAATAAAATTTTCATCATTGGGCTCCCAATTTCGAGGTTCTTTGTTATATATTATTAAAATTTTATCCGTCTTTTCGCTTCTATTATGACGAATAGGTGCAAAGATGAACGATTCTGCTGATAACGATTTCGTCCATAAATTGGAACGATAATCTTGTTGGGCAGACCTGATAGTCAATATCTCAGACCATTCAAGGGTTTCTATAATAGACTTGCAATTATGAATATGACTTTTTTCTTCTTCATTCACTATATAAATAGACGATAAAATATCTTTTTCACTATCTATCTTCCAAATACCTGCATTTTCTGTTTTCAATGTGTTGTTCACTATTTCCAAAATAACTTTGATTTTTTCTTCGCATGTCTTATCATTATCATTTAAAATTAAAATGATGTCCCTTAATGCAATAACAAAACCCTGTATTTTTGTTTTTTCTTTTGTATCTGTGTCTATCTTTTTTGAGTAATATTGATTTAATGATTCTATTTGCCTTTGTAGTCTAATGTTTTCTCTGTATAAACTATTCGCTGTTTCTATTGGAATACCGCCTTTACCTTCCTCTGAAAAAATAAATCGTTTTTTATCTTTTTCGGTACTAAATTCTCCACCTGCTATGTCTGCCTTATCTTTGTTTATTTCCACTGTCCAAAACTTCCAAAAGTATAAAATAGCGTATATTTTATTCATTAATGTTTCATATTCAATTATCCAGAAATGTATAGGTGATTCTTGCCCTTCAACTTTCGGATTTTCCAACCAAAAAGATATTTCTTTAATAGGGGTTGCTAATACATATCCCAGTAAAATCGCAACAAGAAGAACTGTCAATAAACAGATTGCAAATAGGGTAATAATATTCCTGTTTGTACTCGTTATATCTGTACTTTGAGGAATATCAAAAACACATACTAATGGAATGTTATACATAAATAAATATTTTTGAACTACAAGCAAACCATTAGTTGTTTTCTGAAAATAAGGGTTTTCTATTTCTTTATGTAATACAATATTTTTTATCTCTTCGGGAAGATTTTGGAGAGAAACTGACCTGACAATATCCCGATTGGAAACGCTTTCCATACCTAATTTGCAAATAATATATTTATCATTAAGGATATATGTATATACAGAATAATCTCTGTATATATCTGATATAATGTTCTGCAGCCACGACCAGTCTATTTCCCATGAGATTACTGAAAATGGAGCATCATCATAACCAATAGCCATAGCCAATCTTGAATTTATAGAAGGTCCTATTTCTCTAATTTCGGGTGATGTAAACCATATTTTGGGTATCCCTTCCCTATTTTGTGTATTTTGTTGTAAACATAAAGCAATCGATTCTTTATACCAGTCATTATTTGTCATACTCTGGTCAGGAGAGACTTCTTCTATGTCTTCATCTAATAATTGTGTTCCATCTTCCGTCCATGTAGCCACTTTTCTTATGAACCCTTTGCTACCACCTGTAATAAGGGATATTGTTTTCCAACCGGAAGTTACAGGGACAATTTTATATTCATACTTGTTCGATAATACTAATTCAAAAGATTTTATAAAGCGATTTTTTTGTAATATGGTTGCAAAAAAAAGATTTAGTAATATTCTATCTGTAGTATTGATTGTTTTTTTAGATAAAGATGTCCTAAGAGTCTCAATAATATCACATAATTGTTCATCTGATTTTTCTATTCTTCCCAGAGATAGTTTATAATTGCTTTCTGTAATAGAATTAAAACTTACAGAATTATAGAAAATAACATCTTTTTTCCATGATAAAATAAATGCGATACTAATGAACAAAAAACAAATTAAAAAAATTAAGACTATAATACCTTTTATACGAACCATAAATATTGCCCTACATTAGTTATGTATATATTAAAGAAAATTTAATAGAAAAGGAAAATATAATATGTTTACACTTTTATTTTTTTCGCTGTGTCTTTTTCATCAAACATTAGAAAAACCTATTGAAAATACAATAATAGCAAAAAAGCCGTTTATGAATTTTAACACTTGTTTCCAAACTTCTCAAGGTTTCGACCCTTTAATGGATATAGCATCGGATGTAGCCATTGTATATGGAACATCTCATAACTTTCAGGAAAGACTATTAAGTTGGAGAGAACAAGGGTATCGGACTGCTTATATGACCGGCATTTCGTGGGGCAACTATGATAGTTATTATCAAACAGAAAATGGACTAAAAAAGGAGGAAATACAAACAGATAAAACGGGTAAATTATGGATGCACGGGCATAGCGATACTGTTGGTTATAATGTACCTACACCAAGTTATGTTGAATATATTAAAAGTATATTAATACCTCCTTTAGAAAATCGCGTAGAAAGTATATATTTAGAAGAACCTGAATTTTGGGCAGTTACCGGATGGAGTGAAGCATTTAAACAGCTCTGGGAAAAATATTACGGTGAGCCGTGGTCTCCACCTGATCAATCTATCGAAACACAGTATAAAGCGAGTTTATTAAAATATAGGTTATATACAGACGCATTAACGGAAGTTTTTAAATTTATAAAAGAATACTCACAAAAAAATAATTTTCAAATAGGTTGTTATGTGCCTACACATTCTTTAATTAACTATGCCCAATGGAGAATTGTAAGTCCAGAGTCCCAATTAACAAAAATGGAACATTGTGACGGTATAATTGCTCAAGTATGGACGGGGACAGCACGTTCCAAACATCATTATCAAGGTGTCTCCAGAGAAAGGACATTTGAAACAGCCTATTTAGAATATGCACAAATGGTTGGAATGGTAATACCTGCTCAAAAACATCTTATCTTTCTTGCGGACCCTATTGAGGATAATCCAAACTATGACTGGCATGATTATAAATATAATTATGAATGTACTGTGTCGGCTTCATTATTCTTCCCGGAAGTTTCTACATTTGAAGTAATGCCCTGGCCTGAAAGAATTTTTAAGGGGAAATATTCCAAATCTAAAGAAGAAAGGGATATTAAAATAAATATTATTCCGGAATTTGCTACGGAATTGCTCACTGTGATAAATACATTAAACGACATGAAGCAGGAAGAAGTTGAATGGATTTCTGGTATTTACCCTATAGGTGTCATGGTATCAGATACACTTATGTTCCAACGAGCAGAACCTTATCCAAGCCATCCTAATTTGAATTGTTTCTATGGAATAGCAACACCCTTTATAAAGAATGGTATTCCATTAAAAATTATACAAATGGAACATTTGATAAATTACCGACCTTTAAAAGACATAAAAATCTTATTATTATCATACGAAGGGCAAAAACCGTTAAATAAAGAATATCATAATATCATTAAAGATTGGGTAAATGAGGGTGGAAGCCTGCTTATCATTGATGATAATTTAGACCGATATAATGAACTTAATAATTGGTGGAAAATCGAAGGATTTAATTCTCCTCTTGAGCATTTAATGAAAACACTTTTGGGGAATAAAGAGCCTGATGAAAATCTAACGCAAATTGGCAAAGGGTATATTTGGTGGATAAAACGCAGTCCATCTGCATTAAGTCTTGACAAAGAAGGTGCAAGCCAACTGTTAAACTGGGTAAAAGAGTTATCTAATAAATCGGGAATAAATATTGATTACAAGAATTACATTCATCTAAAAAGAGGACCTTATCATATTTGTTCTGTTCAGGACGAATCTCTCAATGATTCGCCTTATAAAATACAGGGTAGGTTTATCAATCTTTTTAATCCTGAATTGAAAGTTGAAGAAGATGTTTTATTAAACCCTTCTAATCGTGCTTTGCTTTTGGATCTCAATTCTCCTCAATTTAAGAAAGATACCGTTTCTATAATTGCTTCTGCTGGTAGAATACGAGATAAAAAAATAGAGGGGAATCGGTTTCATTTTACAACACGGGGACCTTTGGGGATACCCGGCAAAGTTGTTATTTTATGCAATAAGCAACCTGCAAAAATTGCAAATTTAGATACAATAGAATTCCAACAGTATTATGATAGTAAAAATCATTTACTTTACATTGATTTTACTCATCAGGGTAAAGACATTCATTTTGAGATTGACTTGTAATGATTGATAGTATATATATCTTAATTTTGAATTTTTTTGTTAATAAATTATCATATTTTAACTTTGTCATATTTTTGGGCAAATTGAATTGAAGGTGTAAGGAACTATGTTAACACAAGAACAAATTCACAAATTCACAGAAAAAATTCGCTTTAATCCTCAAAAAATTGAAAGTTTAATAAACTTACTTAATAAAGGCAATCATTTAGAATATATATATCACTATCATCGAGATGAGATCGGAATAGATAATTGGGGATTTTTAGTCCATATCATTGACGAATATAGAAAGTTTTTAGAAGTTGAAAACAAGAAAAACAGTGTATTAACACAATTAGAAAAGAATGAACTTCTAACCGATGAATTAAAACAACTTATTTCTAATACATCCGATACCGCTTTATTAGATGATTTACTTCTCCCACTAAAGAAAAAAAATCGCAGTCGTTCACAAAAACCTATACAGCAAGGATTGCAGGAATTGGCTGACTTTATATGGCAACAATTACCTGTAAATCAACCCATAGAAATAACTGCCGAAGCATTTGTTGAATCATCGAAATTGTCTATTACTCCTCAGGAAGCAATTGAAGGTGCTTTAATTATTCTTGCAGAACGAATCGAACAAGATTACAAGGCAAGAATGATTATTAAAGAGATGTTCTGGAAAAAAGGCCTTTTAGTTTCCACATCTACAAAAACGGCACAAAGTCAAAAAACACAATTTGAAGCCTTCTACAATCATTCGGAACCTATTCGAAAAATTAGTTCTATCCGTTTCCTTCAGATTTTAAGGGGAATGCGATTGGGTTTCTTAAAAGTCAGTCTTGAAATTGACGAAAACGAAGCCATTGAAGAATTAATTAAAATATATGTCAAAGATAAGGGAAGTGTATTTGAACCCTTTATTCGTTTGAGTATACAAGATGCTTTTCGTAAACAATTAAAAACGGTCTGTGAGAATAGGGTATTCATCGAATTAAAGGAAAATATAGAACAACAATTTGTCTCTGAGTTACGCGATGATTTAATAGATATATTAATGTTCCCTCCGGCAAATTTGGAGACTGTTATATCTGTAATCCCCGGAATTGAAGAGGAATGGGCAGTATGTGTTGTAGACCGCGATGGAAATCTACTGGAATCTTCCCATATTTTCCCAATGGCACCTAAAAACGAGGTTAAAGAAGCACAGGATATTATAAAATCCTATATTGAAAGGTATAAATCGAAGCATATTGTAATAGGAAATGGAGCAGGTGTTGATGAAGCCGTTCAATTTGTTGGCGAATTAGCATCACAATATACAAACCCCCGTGTTCGTTTTGTTACATTTGAACAAAGATTCGCTCAAAGTTTTGCTCGTTCTAAAATGGCAGAAATTGATTTGCCTAATCTTTCGGAAAAAATACGGGAAGCGTATTATCTTGCACGCTATTTTAATTCCCCACTTAAAGAACTTATAAAGTTAAATCTTGTGAGTTTACCTGAAGGGATTCTCCACAGAGAAATAAACGAAAGGAAGTTCGCTGCGGTTGCTCATCAAGTAATAGAACATTGTATTAATAACATCGGTTTGGATCTTAATCAAGCCACTATCAACGAACTACGGCATATCGCTGGACTAAAACATGATATTGCACAAAACATCGTTGAATATAGAACTGCAAAAGGGGGATTTAAAGACCGTAAAGAATTACTTGAAGTCTCCGGTATAAACGATTCTATTTTCCAGCAATGTGCTGGTTTTCTTTTCATAAAAAACGGAGATAATCCTTTAGACCAGACTCGTATACATCCTAAATGGTATGAACATATTGAAACTACAGCGCAAGAATTAAATATTGAGATTTCATCTCTATTCCGTTCATTTAAGAGTGCCCGAACATTAATAAGACGGCTTGAAGACAAAAAGATACTTGGGAAGCATGCTATAAAGACAATCTTAAAAGAGTTAAAATCACCGGCTCGTGACCCACGAGGATATTTCGTATTTCCAAGATATACTGACGGGATTTATCGTGTATCTGATTTGAAGGTAGGCATGCAAACAGAAGGGATAATTAAGAAAATTTTAAATAATTTAATTGTTGTAGATATTGGTATTCCTATTGATGCAATTATTCATTTAAGAAATAACCCTTCCTTAACAAAAACACTAAAAAGAAACTTGTTGGATAAACGAATTGGAGATTTCTTAAAGGTCAATATTGAATCCATAGATTTTGATAATCAAAAAGTAATTCTTATCCCTTATTTCCCGCCTAAAAAAGAGAAAAAAGAAGAGGGCAAAAGAGAGAGGAAGGAGAAATCTTTTTCATCTCAAAAACAAAATGCAACAAAAGTTTCAGACTCCAAAGATTCTGCAAGTGGTGATAAACCTAAGTTCGAAAGAAAGTTTACAAAGTTTCAAAAGCCTAATATAGAAAAAGAGAGTAAGAAATCAACATCCATTTTAGAAAACCAGTTGCTAAATACTCAATTAGCAGACCAATTGGCAATACTCAAAGACAAATTACAATCTTAAACATAATAAAGGAATTATAGAAATTTGACTTTTTGAAAAGGAGTAACTTAATGAAGAAAAAGAATGTTACATCAAAAGGCATAAATAAAAAAGATTATAAATATTTTGAAACATTACTACTTGCAGAAAGAAAAAAAGTTGTGCAAAATCTCACAAACTTAGATACTACTGATTTGGCAGAAGAAAACTCAGGACCCGGGGAAGATATATCTGATTATGCGGAAACAGGAACCGATGCTTTTGATATTCAAATTGCCCTGTCTTTGGCAAGTGGTGAATCTCAACAATTGCAAGAAATTGATGACGCATTAGAACGAATCAAAAATAAGACCTATGGTATTTGTGAAATGTGTAAAGAACCTATCCCACGGAAAAGATTAGAGGCTCTTCCTCATGCTCGCTATTGTATACAATGTCAAAGTGAGTATGAAAAACAGCAAGACTCACAATACTAATATTCTTTTTTAATTACATTATGTATCCCACAATTATAGAGTTTGGCTGGATTAAAATACATAGTTATGGTTTATGTATTGCCATAGCCTTTTTATTATCTCTCTATCTCACTCAGCGTGATGCTCGGAAACGGGGTATTGACCCGGAGATTATCCAGAGTGAAGCCATATTCGCACTTCTTGCCGGCATCATAGGTTCTCGTGTTTTCCATATTATTATGTTTCCTTATGAATATTCCATAACGAATCCTATTGGGTGGATTGCTATATGGCAGGGGGGGCTTGTATTTCAGGGGGCTCTTCCCTTTGCCTTCGGTTATGTCATCTGGGCTATGCGTCGAAGAAAAGTTTCCTTCCTATTAGTATCGGATTGTGCAGTTCCTTATTTAGCATTAGGACAAGGAATAGGTAGAATAGGATGCTTTTTCAACGGCTGCTGTTACGGAAAACCTTCAAATCTCCCCTTCGCTATTTCTTTCCCGGAAGGATGTCCCGTTTACCAGTCTTATCCTGGAAACAATGGTTGGTCTCTTCCTGTTCATCCCACACAATTATATGCTGTAGTAGGGCTTGTTTTTCTTTGTGTATTATTAATATATCTTCGTGATGAATGGAATCCATTCACAGGTTTTACAATTCCTGCATATTTTTTTCTACATGGTTTACTTCGATTTATAAATGAATTTTTTCGAGGTGACCATAACCCTACTGTTTTAGGCTTTGGGATTTTAAGTGATCAACAGATGTTTTGCATTCTTGAAGTTTTATTGGGGATATTCCTCTTCTGGTTAATTCGGACCTATTACAAAATTCAGACAACTTCTACAGAATTACAACAAAGCCCTAAAAAAAAGAAAAAATAAACTATTACCTATCTCATTTTTTTATAATATTATAACCATATTAATTTTGTAACCTGGTCCTATTATGTCAGACAAAGAAAATAAAATAAGAGTACTTTCTGAAGAAATAACAAACAAGATTGCTGCTGGAGAAGTTGTTGAAAGACCTGCATCTGTTGTAAAAGAACTTGTTGAAAATAGCATAGATGCGGTAGCAAAACGAATTACGATTCGTCTTTCTGCATCCGGTTTAAGACTTATTGAAGTTATTGATGATGGTATCGGGATGTCTGAACAGGATGCTATTCTTGCTATAGAAAGACATGCTACAAGTAAAATTACCTCGGCAAAAGACCTCGAAGCGATACATACTTTTGGTTTTCGTGGTGAAGCATTAAGTAGTATTTCAGCAGTATCTCAGTTTGTTTTAACCACAAAACGATTTCAAGATAACACAGGCACGCAAATTGTCGTCAACGGCGGTATTTTAAAATCTGTTTCCTCTGTAGGTAGCCCACAGGGGACAAAAATATCTGTAAATCGTTTATTTTTCAATACTCCCGTAAGATTAAAATTTTTAAAAGGTTTAACCACAGAATTAAGTCATTGCATTGACATTGTCCAGAAATATGCCCTTGCTCATGAGAATATTGGTTTTAAATTATTGCATAACGACAAACTTCTTTTTGATATTCCTCCGGATATGAATTTATATAATAGGATTTCTCTTATTTGGGGTAAGTCTACTGTCTCAGAAATGTTGCAAATAAAACCTGTTACTCATAATCTATTATCCACCGAATCCGAAATGCTACCCATTTCTATTTATGGATATATTGGATTACCTTCTCTGACTCGCTCACATCGTTCCCATCAATTATTTTTTGTTAATAAAAGACCCATTTATAGTCGAACTTTGCAATACAGTCTGGAAGAAGCCTATAGAAACCTTGTTATGGTGGGCAGATACCCTGTCGCTATTTTATTTTTAGAACTACCCCCACAATGGGTTGATGTCAACATTCATCCTACTAAAAGAGAAATTAAATTTAGAGATGAAAGAATTATTTCTAAGCATATTGTAACAACTCTTCGCAACCAATTATCACTTATACCGCAACAAAAGCATCACACTTTCCCCAAAATAAACATACAAACGGTTGAAAAACAATCCACAACTCCTGCTGTTTCATCTTTCACTGATACTGATACCTCACCTACATTTATAGACAACTCCGACATTGAGATACCTTCTAAAAATACTAATGATTTTATTGAAAATAAAAGCACAGAACCTCAACAAAAAACTATTCCTGAAGAAACTAATCTTTTTTCTAACACTGATATAGACAAAACACATGTTTCTTCAGATGAAAAACAATTACAAGAGGAACAACCTTCACTTTTACCACATCCCATTTTTTCCGAATTTGTCCCCGGTGAAGAAATTCCTATCCAAGTTTTTGATTCCTATTTAGTTCTTCCAGAAAAAGACCGTATCTTGATTATTGACCAACATGCACTTCATGAACGGTTAAATTTTGAACAGTTAAAGAAAGAATTACAGGAAAAAGATTTTGTGTTTCAAAGGCTTGTCATACCCCTTCTTATTGAAGTTCCATCTAATTATTCCAAGATTTTAGAGGATAAAAGAGAAATATTCCAAAAAATAGGTATTGATATTGAACCCTTTGGAGAAAACACATTTCAAATAACATCTATATGCGAATTGTATGATGAAGGTAAAATAAAAGATATTATTTTTGAATTACTCGAAGAAATGGTGCAGGGCGATTTATTTGAAAAAGAGAACTATTTTGAATCTCTATTGAGTATTGCTACAAAAGCCTGTAAGAAATCCGTCAAAGCGGGTGATAAATTAGAACCATTAGAGCGTTTGTATTTGATCAAGGGGTTTAAATCATTAACACCTCCTTATACTTGTCCTCATGGAAGACCCATTTTAATAGAATTAACCTTGCAACAAATGGAAAAAAGTTTTCGGAGAAGATTGTGATGGATGCGATAGCAGTTACTTTGGGTTTAATAACGAAATCAAGGAGTTTATTTGCCAATAATAATAGAAGGAGAGTGGTTCTTCTCGGTTTTGATGGTGTTGAACCTCGTATTGTGAGAAGTATGATAGAAAAGGAACAGTTACCCAATCTTAAAACAGTAATGAAACAAGGAGACTTTTTGAACCTTACTTCTACAATTCCCCCTCAATCCCCAACTGCATGGTCAAGTTTTGCCACATGTAAAAATCCCGGAGAACATGGCATTTATGATTTTCTTCGTCGTGACCCGAAAACATATTTTCCGGGTTTAGCGTTAGGTTCTGTTCATCCACCTGAATTTGATGAACAAGGTAACCTCAAAAAAGAACCTTACTTTGAAACATATCGAAAAGGAACTCCTTTTTGGAAAATTGCCGATGAACAAGGGATCCGCTGTAAGGTTCTTAATATGCCATATTCCTATCCCCCCGATACATTAAAAAATGGTTTAATGTTAAGCGGTCTGGGTGTTCCAGATATTAGAGGAACAGAAAGTTTATTTTTCGTGTTTTCAGATAGATTTACAGAAGAAGAGTTAAAACAAAGTATTTCAGGCGGAATGAGGATTAAGCTAAATTTCAGAGACTCTATTGCAGAGGTTAAATTGCCAGCCCTCCGAAATTCAATTAATCCCAAAAATGGATTTATAGAAGCAAATATAAGTTTCAAAGTAGATAAAACAACAAAAAAAGTAACGATTAATTTACTGAATCAAAATAGCATACAAATTGAGCAGGGAAATTGGTCTGATTGGATTGAATGGGAATTCCCTGTTACTGAGAAATATTCCGTAAAGGCAATAAGTAAATTCTTTGTAAAGAAAATAGATGAAGAAGTCAATATATACATGTCTTGTTTACAATTTCATCCGCGTTATCCTTATATACCTTTTACCCATCCCGTTAAATATTCACAAGAATTAGCAGAAAGGTATGGACTTTACAAAACAATCGGATGGAATTATGATACACATGCCTTGCGTCAGGATGTTTTGACCGAAGATGTTTTCCTGGATGATGTAAGAAAAACAATGGCATGGCATGAAACACTGATGTTAGATGAGTTAAACAAAGAAGACGATTGGAAATTGTTAATGACCATGTGGATGGCTACAGATAGAGTAGCCCATTTGTTTTGGCGGTTCCGTGACCCTCAACATCCAGAATACGATGCCGAAAAGGCAAAAATCTATGGAGAGGCTCTTGAAGAAACATATCGAATAATGGATAGAGTGATTGGTAATGCTATAAAATCTGTTCGTGAAGATGATTGGTTAATCATAATGTCTGATCATGGGTTTAATACTTATCGGAAAGGCTTTAATCTGGGAACATGGCTAATACGGGAAGGATACCTTGTTGTAGAAGGACAGACAAATGCAGAAACTGCTTACAATGACCAGGCATTTCTTTTAGGATATGATTGGAATAAAACGAAAGCGTATGCATTAGGGTTAGGTTCTATATATCTAAATATTGAAGGTAGAGAAAAAAATGGAATAGTTAAGAACGAACAAATTAAAGCATTAAGAGAAGAAATAAAGAATAAATTATTAAGTGTAAAAGACCCACAAACAGGTGTATCTGTAATTAGTAATGTGTACAGTTGTGAGAATTTTAGTGGAAATGAGGTAGAAAATGCTCCCGACTTGATTTTGGGTTATCATGAAGGATACCAATCCACTAAAGCAGCAGCCAAAGGTTCTGCTCCTCAATCTATATTTGAAGACAATTTGGATAAATGGAGTGGTGACCATGTCGCAACAGACTATAAATTAATCCCCGGGATGATGATAACAAACAAAGGTATCAATACACATTCCCCTCATCTTCAGGATATTGGCGTTTCTATTTTATCGTATCTGGATTTAAATGTCCCACAAGATTTGCAGGGTAAGAATATTCTCGAAAGTTAAAATACTAACTAACCAAACCATTTACGGGCACGGTCTTTATTGCGATTATACATTTGTATAGCGATGGTAGCATCATCTTTTACTTGAAAATCGAACATTCCTACACAAATGAAATCAGCCCCGTGTTTAAATGCAAAATCAAATCCTTTTTTAGGAGAAATGGCTCCTGCAGCAAGAACTTTAAATGCTATCCATGGAACTTTAACATTTTTCATTACATCCTTTGTTTTGTCCGGGTCCATATCCCATTTGTTATCGTGATATTCCGCAGGTTTGGCTGACCAATAATCTAAAGAATGAAATGTTTTCATATAAAAATCAGGATAGATACCCTCTTTTTCACACGCGAGAACGACATCAATGGAATGACCACCGATACCCCCTATTACACCTTTATCCCGAATGTGGTCAACTATTTTCCCTAAAAGTTTTGTGTCTCCTTTTTTTACAAAATCATCTCCTATTTGTCCTTGTATATAAACACCCGTTGCTCCATTATCAATGGCTATATCTGCATCCTCAAAAAGATTGGATTTTTTAGGTTTTATCTGTGCTATCCATTGTATTTTCCCATGATATTCTTTCCAATAGCGACTAATTATCTTCAATGTTTTATCATCCAATCTCAATATCGCCGTATTTATACCTG
Organism: Candidatus Hydrogenedens terephthalaticus JGI OTU-1; assembly: GCA_000493945.1. Lineage (GTDB taxonomy): Bacteria > Hydrogenedentota > Hydrogenedentia > Hydrogenedentales > Hydrogenedentaceae > Hydrogenedens > Hydrogenedens terephthalaticus. The sequence continues at coordinate 63,006 of AWNW01000007.1, read as the reverse complement.
CCTGCTCGTATAAATGTAATGTTTGCAATATTTTTTGCTCCGTGAAGTAGTTTTTCATTAATGCGCTAACATAAATCAAATCTCTACTATGTGATATTCCACTAATTAAATTTCCACCCGCTATTAATCGGCTAATTTCAAGATGTTTTATTTTTCCCATAGGCATATTTTTAGGTAGGTCTTCGACGGTATTTAGGTAATCTTGTTCCTCTAACAAATCTCCTTGTTCCTCAATTAGAGGTATTGAATCATCCTGTTTTAAAATTGAATTTGCCAGAATGGGAGATAAAGAGGCTCCAGCAATAAATCTTCTTCTTGTTATTCGTTCCTTCATTTGGTTACTCCAATGTGTTAAAAGATGTAAAAACTCTATGATATAATTATTATAAAAAGTAATATCGAATATAAAAACTAACAAACAGGTAAAGATTATGACAGATATAAAAAAATATGAAAGATATGCAGAAAAAATTCCCCTCTTTAATGGTTTAATGGCAGAAGAAGTAGAAGATTTGATAAAAAGAGGTAAGGTTATTATTGCAAGAAAAGGAGAGACGATATTCCATGAAGGAATGTTGGGTAGTAACTTATTTATTATATTAAGCGGTAAAGTGGGTATTTATATAAAAAACCAACTCATAACAAAGTGCCATGTAGGCGATACCTTTGGTGAAATGGCAGTACTGAATAAAAAGCCAAGGACTGCAACAGCAACCGCATTAGAAGAAAGCCGGTTGTTGTGTCTAGATGAAAAACAAATAAACGATATATTAGAAAAACATGTGGCTGTAAGACTTTTACTTAATGCGATTCATGTCCTGAGTGAACGATTAGAGAGAGATAATTATTTAATTGCAGAGATGGTTAAATTATTAAAAAAACATAATATAGATATACCCGAATTAGAACCTAAAAGGGAAACAGAAGAAAAGGATAAATAGATTTATCTGTCATGGAAAATAAACCGAATATGGCAAATTCAAGTATGTCTTTTAGAGACCGTTTTATAAGTGCACTTTTAATAGGGGGAGTCATTGGCATACTACTTGGCAGTGCAATAAAAATGTTTTATGCTCCTATAAAAACAGTCCCAAAAGAAATGAGAATGGTTGCGGAAAAGAAAAAAAATATATATAAGGGTAAAATGCAAGATGAAAGTGTGAATATATTAGAAAACCATCCTGTAATGGCTTATATTAAAGCGTATCAGGAAGAGAAGTGGGATAATGTCATTGAACAAACGCAATGGATACAAGATAGATTAAGTTATATTAACAAAGTAAGCAATGGAGACCAACAAAAAATACAAAAAGAAAAAGAGAGAATAAAAAATGATATAAAAGAAAGGGATATAAATAAAAACTTTCTTACCAAAGAAGGTATAGAAGACCGATACATTTTTATACCAGAGGCAAAAGTTACTATTGTAGGTATTGATGACAAAGGACCCTTTACAGATAAAAGAATAAAAGAAATGGTATGGATAAATATTGAATATCCTAAACCCTCAAAAGCATTAAGAAATGAAAAACAAATTCCTATAAAATCCTTAGTTTGTGCTCTTTCAGTAAATAGTGATGGTAAGATTATAAAATCAAGTATAATAGGTAATGCGAAAATAGATTACTCATCTATAAAATTATGGTATTTAACGAAAGGAGAAACATAATATGCCATTATCAGCATGCGCCCGATGTGGGAAAATGTTCAACAAAAAATCATCACCTGTTTGTTCAATATGTCAAAAAGCAGAAGATGAGGATATGGAAAAAGTTAGGAAAGTAGTTGCAGATGACCCTAACCTCAACGCAGAAGAGATAGCCGAAAAAGCACAAGTTGATATCCGTGTCGTTAACCGAATGATAGACCTTGGAATGTTAGTCAGTTCTATCGAATTAGGTGAAAATATAAAATGTGGCATGTGCGGTGCTCCAGCAATAAGTGCTACAAAAAAACTATGTCAAGCATGTTTAGAAAAATTAAATGCAGAAGTCATAAAAGCACAGTCACAGATTAAGTTAGAAGAGAGAAAGGCACCAAAAATTGGTGAATCTTTAACGACTCATGAGATATTAGAAATGAAAAGAAAAGAAAAATGAGTTCCGAGAAAAAAAGAAAAACTATAGGGATTGTAATTCTTATAATATTGTTTGTTATTTTTATTGGGATATTAATTTATACAATAAGGCCTTTTTCGCCTAATGTAAAATCTTTTGACAAGAGTTTGATTATCAAACAAAGAATCATAAATTTAGAAAAAGGCAACGAGTAATAAATTTTGGTTTTAAGCAATGAAGAAGAAGATACTATTAGGGATGTTATTTTTTTTATCTGTTATACAACTCACTTATGCAGTCAATGTTGTAATTTCACTACCCGATTCGGTGCAAACAGTAAATATTGATTCTTTTAATGAAGGAGGAAAAATATACATTCACCTCCCCAGTTTAATAATGAAAATAAATGGGGCAATTAGTATACAGGATAATCTTGTTAAATTATCTGTAAATAATAAAAATGTGAACATAGATTTTCAAAGTAATCTTGCCAGTATTAACGATATTTCTGAAACAAAACTTATTCAATTTCAAAATCAGATAAAAATATGGCAGGATACAATTTGGATAGAGATGAACGATGCAAAGACATTAATTCAAAGTATATCCGGAGGGAAATTAGAAACAAAAGATAGCCTTCAAGAAAAAACTATTGAGGGACAGCCCATTGATACAATAGAAATCAAAGAAACAAACGAGCCCGAAAAAGAAGATAAGGAAGAAATAAATGAAAAAAATTTACTGGAAGAAATTTCTACAAAACAGGAAAATGTGATACAAAAGAAAGAGAATAATTTTTCATTAGATAAAATATTTATTGATGCGGGACATGGGGGAGAGGATAAGGGAATTACACTCCCATCAGGCAAGTATGAAAAGGAAATTACATTATTATTTGCAAATAATCTTGAATCTCAAATGAAAAAAGATAATATAAATACAGTATTGAGCAGAAAAAGCGAACAGTTTATCGGTATGAAGGAAAGATGTAATAGCATGCTTAATGAAAAAGTAGATTATTTTATTAGTATCCACACAGAATCACCAAGAAGAGAAAGAGAAGGTCTAATAATTTTCGTTTCTAAACTTTCAGATAACGATTTGAACACTAAAAATAACTATATTGCAGATGAAATTATTAAAACAATAAAGGAAAAATATAAAGACATAGAAATAGAAAAATACTCTTTTCCTTTATATTTAAGTGACTATACGAATATTCCGGGAATATTATTGGAACTTATCCCAAGGTATAAAGATGATTTAAAAGAAGAGACATGGGATATTTTCTTAGATAAAAAATCAGATATTTACACATTAATTAAAGATGCCATAAAAAATGCGAAAAACAGTATAGAAGAAAAGAAGTAAAATGAATGAATTAAAAAGAAAAACAATAAGAAGATTATTCTTTACTATATGGTCTGCAATAACTATAATTGCTATTTTGATAGTAGTATTTATGGTTTATGAACTAATACAGGAAAATTCTACACTTGTTAACACAATTATTAATACATCACCTCAAAAATTACCCGATGATTCAACACAAGTATCCCATAATAAAAGTATAACGGTATATGTCTTATCAAAAGATGGAACATGTTTACGCCCGCTTGAAATACAAGTCGAGTGGAAAACATCATATCAAGAAAATTGTAGACAAATTTTAAATGCTATGAAGAATATAAAAGTTGAAACTTATGTCCCACCTCTCCCCGAAGATATAACACCCAGAGGTGTTTTTCTAACACCCGAAGGGGAACTAATTATTGATTTACCTTCACTAATCATAACGAAGTATGAAAAAAATACCACCGCATTATTTGAATCTTTATTTACATACTCCATAGTAGATTCGCTTTTACAAAAAGAGGTAACCACGGATACAGTTGTAAAAGGAGTTCGATTTCTAATAGAAGGTTCTGTTCCAATGGTAGAATTCCCGAAGCATATCAGTTGGTCCCAACCCTTTACCCCGGATTATTCCTTAATATGTAGTGAATAAAAAAATGACAAATTCTAATTTGCAATATAGAGATTTACATATAGGAGTATTTGACTCTGGAATTGGCGGATTAACCGTTCTTGCTGAATTAAAAAAGAACTTGCCCAATGAGAAATTTTATTATTTGGGGGATACTGCAAGAGTACCTTACGGAACAAGGTCACCGGAAACGGTTATTCGTTATGCCCGTTCCTGCACAAATTTCCTGATAAAAAAAGGTATAAAACTCTTAATTATTGCATGTAATACCGCTTCCTCTTTTGCATTAGATACAATAAGAAAAGAAATAAATGTGCCTGTTATTGGTGTTGTGGAACCAGGGGCAAAAGCAGTTATAAAAAAAACAAAGAATAAAAGAGTTGGAATTATAGGGACAGAAGGAACTATCAGCAGCCAATCTTATGAGAAAGTTATAAAAAATATTGCCTCGGATATTCGTATATTTCCCAAAGCATGTCCTTTATTTGTTCCATTAGTTGAAGAAGGATGGACAGAAGGCGAAATTCCTTCTTTAGTAGTGTCTGAATACCTAACTCCAATAATAGAAGAGGGTATTGATACACTATTATTAGCCTGTACGCACTATCCATTATTAAAAAGGACCATAAAAAATACATTCAAAGAATTTTCTGTAGAAATAGTAGATAGTGCAGAGGAAACAGCGGTAGAGGTGGTAAATTTATTACAAAGTTGCAATTTAATGAGAAAAGATATAAAAATATCTAATGAAAATAGAATCGAATATTTTGTTACAGATGCTCCAGAAAAATTTAAAAAAATTGGGAATAGATTTCTTAAAGAAAATATTGAATATGTTGAGTGGATAGATATTCCTGTAAATATATAACTAATAATTAGGGTGTTGATGATGTCTGCTATTGCAGGTTCTACACGGGAAATAGGAAAAGAAAAGAATATTGTAAGTCCATTTATCATTATAAGTCTTTGTGCTTTGACCCTTTCGATTTTCTCATTGCTTATATTGATTATATATTTGAATTATCAAAATAACCGTATCATTGATGTTAGAGATATTTCAAAACAGTATCATGAAACGATACAAAGCATTATCAAAGAAATGAATCTGGAAAGTGATTTTAGAGGGTATAAAGAATTGACAGAGAAAAAATATCTGCTTGTAAATGGTGAATATGATATTTATATCCCTTCCGTTGAAATATACGATAAAACATTAAAAATATTGAAGAAAAAAGTTTACGAATCCGGTATCGGGATAGATACAAATGGGAAAACAACTCAGACACTTTTACTTCAAATCAATGGCATAAACATTGCAAAAATAAACATAAATATAAAAAATGAGCAAAAAAATAATGAAAAAACAGTAGAAAAAGGGGATAGAGAGATCTATTCTCTGGTTAAGAATTTGTTATTGACTCATTATGTATCCGGCACAGAATTTGTGGAAAGCCTTCCCGAACCCATTTCCGATGGTAGTAATATGTGGTTTCACAAGAAATATTCATTGTTCCTTTCTATGGATATTGACGATAATACACTCTTATCTGATATGAAAAGACTGCTATCTGAAAAATTTCCATCTTCAGATATTAAAACGAATATAGATAAAGAAAAAAATGTCTTGGAACATAGCATTTACATTGATGATAGAAACATACTAACAATTAGTATTCAAAAGTTTTCAGAAAATTTTAGTAACGAAACAACCTCGACAATAAAAACATCATTATCAACCAATTATCCTGTAAAAAAAATTATTGAAGAATATTTCGAACCTGTAATACTTTTTCGTGAAAATCAAGATATACAAGAGGAACAAAATTTAAATGAGGAAGAAAAAAATAACATAGATAATAAAGAAACACAAAAACCTAAAGTCGCTATTATATTAGACGATGGTGGCTTTCGTAATCCGGAAGAAGACCCTGCATTAGAATTGTTAAATAAAATAAATATATCCATACTTCCTGATACAAGGTATACTAAAGAATTAGCAAAAAAAGCACAAGAAAAAGGCTTTGAAATTATGCTTCATATGCCCATGCAAACCAAACAGGGCGTAAAAAAAGGGTCTTTTCCTTGTGAACTACTAATAAATATGACAGAAAAAGAAATTGAAGAGAAAACAAAAAACGCATTAGAACAAATCCCAGATGCAAAAGGCGTAAATAATCATACAGGAGGTGTGTTTACATTAAAAGAAGTACCGTTGAAGTCATTTATGAAAGTTCTTAAAGAAAAAAACATGTTTTTTGTTGACAGTGTCGTTGTCGGGGGAAGTAAAGCGTATCAAGTTGCAAAGGATGAAGGCTTATCCGCCATACAAAGAGATATATTTATAGACCATGAGTATACTACATCTAAAATAAAAGAAAGTCTTGAAATATTAAAAAAAATAGCTAAAAAAAGGGGAAAAGCCATTGGAATAGGTCATTTCAGGGATTTAACTATAAAGGTGCTAAAAGAGGAACTACCTAAATTTGAAGAACAAGGATTTGAGTTAGTTCATGTGTCGGAGATGTTTGAATGAAATATGTCTTGGGGATAGAAANATCATGCGATGAAACAGGTATTGCTATTGTTAGAGAAGGTCAGGAAGTTATTGTGAATTATCTGGCAAGTCAGGTACCTATTCATGCTGACTTTGGTGGAGTTGTTCCCGAAATAGCATCTCGTCAACATTTAATACACATTTCAAGATTAGTTAGGAGAGTATTAGAAGAAACTAATTGCGAACCCGATGCCGTAGCAGTTACTCAAGGTCCGGGTCTTATGGGTTCTTTGTTAGTAGGGGTAAATTTTGCAAAATCATTTGCATGGAGCAGGAGGATACCTATTATTCCTATCCACCATATTGAGGGTCATATTTTCGCATCCATGCTACTTGAACATAAACCCGATTATCCTTTTTTGTCTCTTGTTGTGAGTGGTGGTCACACATTGTTAATTGAATGTAAGATACCTCATCAATATGTCATTATAGGAAATACGAGGGACGATGCCGTAGGTGAGTGTTTTGATAAAGTTGCTCGCATATTAGGTCTCCCATATCCGGGAGGACCTTCAATACAAAAAAGTGCAGAAAACGGTAACCCTAAATATTGTTCTTTTCCTCAGGGACTTGCCAATAGCGAATNATTAGAATTCAGTTATAGTGGATTAAAAACCGCCGTTTTATATAAGGTAAGAGAAATCCCTGAAACGGAGAGAACGACACAGTGGATTTCCGATATTGCCGCAAGTTTTCAATGGAGTGCTATTGAAGTATTGGTAGCAAAAACAAAGAGTGCACTTAAAAAAACAGGATTAAAAAAATTGGTTGTTGCGGGAGGAGTTTCAGCCAATGCTCTTCTGAGAAAAAGATTGAAAGAAGAATTAGATATTGATGTATTTTTACCTGAATTTAAGTATTGTTTAGATAATGGTGCTATGATTGCATCTGCCGGATATTTCCGACTTAAAAATGGATATTCCGCTGATTTCTCTTTTACAGCCAATCCCTCACTTCCGTTAAATGAATATATAACTACCTCTTGAAGTTCCATTCATCTTTACTGTATTTATCCTCTACAAGTTGTTGGATTCCCGTTATTTCTATATCATTAAATGTAGAAGAAAAACCATCTGAAGCAAAAGTTTTCAATACGCAGTTGGTAATTTCTTCTTTGGAAAGAGGTAAAGTTCCAACAAAATCTTTATGTGTTCTTCCTGCTCTATATTCGGGTTGTATCTTGGGTATCTTTAAAACATCTTCCAATAACTCATAATCCAAACGATAAAGTAATGTTCCATGATGCAATAGCACTTTACTATTCCTTCTTTGAGCATTACCCGAAGTTTTCTTTCCCATATAACACAAATCACTAATTCCATCAATAGTGGTTTCCAATCCCCATTCCTTATATAAAGTTGCACTTAATTTAGATAAAAGAAAATGATAAGAATCACGAATATTTCTTAATTGAGGATGCCTATCAAGATTTAAGAAAAGCGAGAAATTAATACACCCAGGACCTTGTAATACGGCACCGCCGGCACTACATCTACGAAGAATTTTTATACCATGAGACTTACATCTATCCAAAAAGACTTCTTCATTTACATATTGAGAACTACCTAAAACAATGAAATAAACCTCACTTTCCCAAACACGAAGAATATCTTCATCATTACACTGATTTTTTTGATAGAATAGAAATTCCTCAGCAGATAAATTTTCCTCCGGTAAAGAAAATGTATGTGTAATGATACGAATAGACATAAGACATTCCAAAAAAATAAGTTTAATATATATTTTGTAGTAAGATATTCTATAATAAAAAGATAAAACTTTATAAACACAAGGAGGGAATGATGACAATTCCGTTAAAAGAACTCATGGAAATGGCAATACAGATGAATGCTTCAGATATTCACTTGAAGTATAATAACCCGCCTATATTGAGGGTTGACGGTGTATTAAAAAGGATAAACGAAGAAAATATTCTTACTGACGAAGATTTAAATGTATATCTTCGTGAAATAGCATCTCCTCCAGATATTAGTAAATATGAAAAAGTATTCGAGCTGGATATTTCATTTTATTTTGAAAATAAAGCACGGTTCCGTGTAAATATTTGTCGTGATGATGGACATATCCGTATTGTTATGCGATTGATTCCACTGAAAGTATTAACAATAGATGAACTAAATTTGCCACCTATTTTAAAAAAGTTATGTAAACTAAAAAATGGTCTAATCCTCATTACAGGACCTACAGGAAGTGGTAAATCAACTACGCTTGCAGCAATGATAGATGAGATAAATAACACGCGTTCTGACCATGTTGTTACTATTGAAGACCCATTAGAGTTTGTTCATAGAGATAAACAAAGTATAATAACCCAAAGAGAAATAGGGCATGATACACTTTCCTTCGCAAATGCTTTGAGAGCCGCTCTTCGCCAAGACCCTGATGTAATATTGATAGGTGAAATGCGAGATACAGAAACGGTAAGAACGGCGTTGTCTTCCGCAGAAACAGGACATCTTGTTTTATCTACATTGCACACCGTTGATGCTGTCGAAACGCTAAACCGTATCATAGAATTTTTTGAACCCCATCAGCATTTATTTGTAAGGAAACAATTAGCGAGCGTTCTACGAGGTGTTATTTCTCAAAGAATAGTTCCTATGGCAAGCGGGATTGGAAGATGTGTCGCCGCAGAAATACTAATTGGCACAAGAGCCGTTCGTGACTTTATCGAACAGGGCAAGCCTTTCCGTGATATAGTGGCTCTTATTCAGGAAGGGAAAGACCAATATGGTATGCAGACATTCGACCAGGCTTTGTTTGATCTGTGGTCCCAGAAGAGAATCTCCACAGAAACAGCTTTAAGTTATGCTACTTCACCCAAAGACCTAAAACTTAGAATGCAAGGCTTAAGTGTTCATTAACAAAAAGTTAAATGATGAAGCAAAAGAACAAAAGAAGCAAAAAAATAATTTTATTCCTATTTTATTTTTTTCAACTAAATGTTATTGTTTGTGCAGATAACTTAATTAAAAATTCGGGATTTGAAGAAGAAAGTAAATCGGCTGTTCCATACTGGTCTCTATTTATCCAACCCCAGGATGGTTCTTTTGGAAAAGTGGATAAAAAAATATATCATACGGGCAAAAATTCAATTTTATTAAATAATACCAACAATTATCAGAAAGAACCATTAAATAATTGGAGTCAGAGGATACCCATTAATAGTTCTGATTACAAAGATATATATTTAGAAGGTTGGATTAAGACAGACAATGTTCATAAAGCCTATATTCTTTTGCAGTTTTGGAGGCAAAATCCCGCTCGAATTATTGATAGTACGACATCAGAAATTCTTTCGGAAACTAATGAATGGAAAAAAGTAAATATAACGACAAAAATACCAGAAGAAACAGACTTTTGTGTAATTAGGTGTGCAATCGAAGGAACGGGTTGTGCATGGTTTGATGATTTGTTATTAAATTATGGTGAGAAAAATGTAGAAGAAATAAAAGAAGATTTAATTCCCACAAAAAACGAAAATAAAAATTTAGAAGAAGGCATAAAAAAGATAGAACAAAGATTAGAAGAATTATTGAAAGAAAATACACAGTTAAAAAATAAAATCAACCTATTAGAAGAAGAAAATAAAAAGATTAGAGAAAAGTTAGAGAAGATAAATGATAACCCGTTAGATAAGAAAGATATAACTATCCAAGAAAAGGAACCTGAAAAGCCCGCTGAGTTTGAGGAAAAGGTTCCCATTTTAGTTCCTCATAAAAAAAATTGGCGATCTATTAAGAAAGAACAAGAATGACACAAGAGTTTAGAATTCTTTTGATATCTATATTAATCGGAAGTTCTGTTGCAGGGTGGTTCTTAGTTCTCTGGGCATTATTGAGTATCTTAATTAAAGAAATTAAGAAGAAAAAGTAGTAGTTAAATCCCACCATTTTATAAGTCAAAGGCTATACTAAATTTTATTTTGATTATTGATATTATAGAATTATATAATCGTATAATCATTTTTATAAAACATAATAACAATATATAACAAATAATAAATTAATTATATTTATTATAATAAAACAATAAAAACAATACATACAATAAAAGGTAGTATGCTATGATAAAGTTATCAAAAAAATGCTTCCAATCGTCATTTCTTCTTATCTCAATAATTACTACTTCATTAGTTATTATTGGGAATGACTTATCAGCGAATGAAGGAGTATTTGTTTTAGGAAATGATGCCTTCCAATTAGGTAGAGCCTCCAGTGGAATAGCAAGTCCAAGAAGTGCCTATTGGTGCTATATGAACCCTGCAAGTATGGTGGAATTGGATAAAAGATTGGATGTTAACTGGTATGTAGTGAAAACCGATATAGAAATGCAACCGCGGGGTATTTTAGGAAATCGTTTTGAAGACTTAGATGGAGATGGATTATTTAATATTGCATCTGGCGGTATGATTATCCCTTTAGAAACAGGGACATTGGGGTTCGGCTTATATGTCCCGAGTGGAACAGGTGTAGATTATCAAAGTTCAAGGAATTTGTTATTAAAGCCTTTTAATGCAGACCGTAGATTGTTTTATCAGCATGCCCGTCTTGTAGTGGCTTATGCATATAAATTTGATAATGATTGGTCTATAGGTTTTGGACTTCATGGCTCTATATCTCGCTTTAAATCAGACCATATTACATTAAATCTTTTACCTACACGAGGGGATTTCGAATGGGACGATTCATTAGGTGCCGGATTTAATGTAAGTATTTACAAAAAATGGGATAAATTTGCAGTAGGGGCAACCTATACATCCCGCCATTGGACCGAAAAATTTGATAAATACAGAGATTTATTGAAATACCCACTGGACCAACCTCAGATATTAAACGCAGGTGTTGCCTATGATTTTACGGATAAATTAACCCTAAGTTTGGATTTTAAATGGTTGAATTGGGAAGGGATACCAGCCTACGGCAGAAATCTATTAGATGGTGGTTTCAATTGGGTAAATCAATTTTGCACAAAAATAGGGTTGGAATATCGAATAAATGAAAAGACAAGGATTATGAGTGGTTTTAGTCATGGAAATTCTCCAATTACAGAAGACCATGTATTTTTAGCAGGATTAGTCCCTGTATTGTGTGAGGACCATGTTACATTAGGTATAGCGAGAAAAATAACCGATAATGATGAAGTAAGTATTTCAGGTGTTCTTGGTCTAAAAAATACCATGAAAGATACCGGTAGGGGAGATTTGCTATCACATTTAGGGAAAGGTACAGAACTTAGCACAGGTGGATTTTCTGTTGTATTAGGTTATACCCATCATTTCTAAAAAGATAAAATAGGTTAATAGATGCCCCTTTATAAAAAATAATTAAACAATCGTTTGATTTAAACAAATGTATGTGTTAAAATAGATTTATTAAAATAGGATTTAATTAAAAAATGTTAGAAATAAATCCCGATTGGACTGGAAAAAGACTTGAATTGATTGAAACAGCCGGGCAACTTTTTGCAAATTCAGGTATTGATGGTGTTTCCATTCGTGAGATTGCGGAAAAATCAAATGTAAATATTGCATCTATTAATTATTATTTTGGTTCAAAAGAAAATTTATATACAGAATCCCTACGATATGTAGCCTGGCAAGTCCGCTGTCCACTTGCTCAAAAAATATTGCAAGATGAAAGTATTGATTATTCTTCAAAAGAACAATGTATAGAAATAATTAGAAAATTGATTGGAGAAAGAATTCAAAATTATCTTTCTGATAAGTATCCAGCGTGGTATTCGCGATTGCTTCTAAGAAGTTTAATAGAACCACCTCCAAAATGTGAGGATATTATATTCCAGACATTTATTCCGGAATTTAATGCTTTAGTTGAAGTATTAATGAGATGTAATCCTGCTAATACATTAGCAAAATGTAGATTCTGGGCGTTCTCTATTCTGGGTGAAATTTCATTTTATGTTTTTGCAGAACCTGGTATTAAATTAGCATTAAATATAGCAGAAAAATATACACAAAAATTTTTGTCGCAACTACAAGAACATATTACCAGTCTGATATTGAAAGGTTTAGACTTAAAAGAGGAATAACTAATATATATGAATTTTGATAAAAAAATAAGTATACATACTTTTTCGTTAGCAATCTTATTTGTATGGACTATTATATTTACTTCCTGTGTTCATGTTAATCCTGAAAAATATCGAGAGGAATCCCTTGCTAAGTTCAAACAAAAAATAGAAGAGCAGACTCCCGAAAAAGTTAAAGCAGAACAGGAATTGACTTTAGATGAATGTATTCAGATAGCATTGCAGAATAATGCACAGGTAAAAATATCAGAGATAGAACAAAAAATAGCAAAGTTAGAGAAAAACATCGCTTTTTCTAATTTTTTACCACAAATCAATTCAGAATTTCAGATTGTTAATTACGACCGCAAACCTATGGTTAATTTTGGTCCTTTATCAACAGCTATGCAGGACCAAACTATTCGAATGGATACAATTCAATTACAATTACCCATTTTTGCCCCTGCCACATGGTTTTTATATGACCTAAGAAATAAAGGTGTAAATATAAGTAACCTTGTCAAAGATTACACCTGTCAGATGATAGCCCTCCAGACAACCGCTTTATATTTCCAGATAATAGCATTGGAGAACATAGAAAAAACTTTACAACTGCAATTAGATAAAGATGGAACACCCTATGAAGGGACACAATTCCAGCAAATATTCCCATTGTTCCTTGGTATTGCACAGGGAGAATACAAAGAACTCGCACTCAAGAAACTTAGAGAAGAAATCGAAGTAAAACGCAATGCACATTTATACTGCGGAATTTTAGGTGCAAAATATGTATATGATGTCTTAAACGACAATAACATGGCAGACCTCGCATATAAAGTTGTCTTACAAAAAGATTTCCCAAGTTATGGCTATATGATTGAATTAGGTGCTACTACCTTATGGGAATTGTGGGAATACAAGACAGGTCCCGAAATGAATTCTCATAATCATCAGATGTTCGGTAGTGTGGTAGATTGGTTCTTTGGTGGAATTGCAGGTATCCGCCGTTTGCCGGAACCTGGCTACAAATATTTTACAATTGCACCGAAACCGTGGGAAGGACCGTTAAACTATGCTCAGGCTTATATTGACACAGTTCGCGGTCGTGCATTGTCTCGCTGGGATAAAAATCCAGATGGCTCACTTACTATGATTGTTAATATTCCACCGAACAGTAAAGCAAAAGTAGTTGTTCCCAAAAAAGAAAACATGAAGGTAATTGTGAGCCCGAATGTACAAACTATAGCATCAGAATCTACACAAGATATATTTGAATTATCCTCTGGAACATACAAATTCATAGTGAAATAACCCCAACAGAAAGTAATAAATGTATCAAGAAGGGGAAGTAAAATATTGTAATATTTCAAAAGATATATTTCTAAAACATATTGAACATAATTACAGATTCATAAAAGAAAAACTTCCCCTTCTTGAAAAATTGGACCCAGATGCTATCCATGATATTCGTGTTACATCAAGAAGAAATAGGGCTTTATTTACTGAGTATAAACACTTCTTACCAAAAGAAATTAAAAAAGAATATATCAGGGAAAATAAAATCATAACAAGACTTCTTGGAAAAAGAAGAGAACTTGATGTCTTATATCAATTAATCATTTCCATTAAAAATGATACCCCGCAGGTTTTATCTGACTTTGCTTATGATTATCTTTTAACCTCTCTTGATAAAATAAGAAAAATTGAAGAAAAGAACTGCTTTCTGGCAAAACAAATATTAGATAAAAGGGGTGATAAGTTTTATCCAGATTTCCAAACACAATTTTATGAAAGTTATTGTATTTACAAATATGGCAGGGAAAGAATTTTGTTAGCAATAAGTAATATTAATAATGAGTATAAATATGTGAAAGAAATAAACAATCCTTTGAATGAAGAAGTACATCAGTTTCGTATTATAATAAAAAAGACACGGTATATGTTCGAGATATATAAAGAAATTTACAAAAATCCATTAAATAAATGGTTAAATATTATAAAAGAAATCCAGAATTTTTTAGGAAATTGGAATGATTACCGCATATTGTTAATTACGATAAAAAAACTTGAAAAAAAGAGGGTCAGATTTGAAGAACTTAAAAATTATATATATGATATACTTATTATAAACTTAGAAAAAGCAAAGCTAACTGTGGAAGAAAATATTAAAAGCGATTTTGTAAAAACTACGAGAAAAGATATAAATAAAATATGCAAGTCACATGCCTGTTTATTGTAAAATATTTAAAGAATAAATAGATATGGAGAAGGGAATGGAAGATATTTATAAGAAACTTGAAATGTGTGAGGATTTGCCCACCCTACCTGTGGTGATGACAAAACTAATTGATGCTATTAACGATGATAATAGTTCCGCTGGAGATCTAACTAAAATAATGGAAAACGACCCCGCAATGTCCGCAAGAGTATTAAAATTAGCAAATTCTGCATTTTATGGGCTCCGTTTTAAGGTGGATAACTTAAAAAGGGCTATCGTGGTTTTAGGTTTTGAAACTGTTCGTATGTTAGCATTAAGCACTACGATTTTGGATTTATTCTCTGCCAAAAAACAATTAGCACTTGACCCTGAAGATTTTTGGATTCATTCTTTAGGTGCAGGAAAATCAGCACAAATATTATCCACAAAAGTTAAAACAGAAATTGTCCCAGAAACACTTTTTACAGCCGGATTATTGCATGATATCGGTAAATATTGTTTAGCACTTGCATTAAAAGAAGAATACAAGGTAGTAACAAAAAAAGGGAAGGATAGTCAGACCCCCTTATATAAAGTAGAAAAGGAAAATTTATCTCTAACATACTGTGAAGTAAATGCTTGGTTAGCACAAAAATGGAACCTTCCAGAGACTTTGTCTGCCCCAATGGCAAATCACAATCAACCAGAAAATAATAGTAATAAATATCCATTGGAAACTTACATTGTGTATCTTTCAAGTGAAATATCAAGGATAGAAAATTTCGGTATAGCAGGAGATTTTAATAAAGTCAACATAAAATTGTTAACATCACTCTTTCCACAAATAAAAGAAAGCACTATAAAAGAAACAAGGGAAGAAATAAAAGAGTATATATCAGATGCTAAGAAATTCTTATCAGAGTTTGAAAACAAACAGAGATAGTATGCATGTTTATTATTTTTAATCAAAAGGGAGAAATAGCGGGTTATAATGAGGAGTTTCAGTTATTTGTTCGGGATTGCCTGCACTCGGATAAAATAACTCCAAATATCTGGGTAGATAATATACATAAAAATGACCTGCACCTATTTCAAAGTGTAATTAATCAAAAAAATATAAAGAATATAGGTGACCTGATAACTATATATAGAATAAAAACAAAACAAAGAAATATTTATAACTTTCATATTACTCATAATCTAATATCATTTTCGGACAATGAAAAAAAAGATGCATATCATAATTTTGTCTTTATTTATCCTCTCTGCAATAAGTATCTCCAACAAGAAAATAGAACAACACAATATCTCCCTAATTTATTTAGTCTTACCACACAAACAAATTTGGGTTACTTGTTAGCAGAAAAAGGGAAAATTTTGTTTGCCAATAACAGTGCATTGGAACTTTTAGAAATTTCAGAAAATAATAATAGAAATTTTTTATTAAAGGATTTTTTCCCACAGATACAATTATACACTGACAAAGAAAAACTAAATAAAATACTTGAAAATCCCTTTCCTATAACAACAAAAAAAGGAAACAAGAAATGGGTAAAGTTATACATAAATAAAATAAAAATCAATTGTGGATACATATTTAATATATTCTTTTACGATATTACATCTGTAAAAGAGGTAGAAGAACAACTAAAAATATTCAAATATATTGTTGATAATGCAGGAAATGAGTTTTACTTACTTTATCCCGATGGAAAATTCGCTTATGTAAATGAATCAGCTTCCAGAAGTCTTGGTTATGATTTGCCCACTTTCCGTAAACTAAGTGTTCCTGAAATAGATGTTTTATACACCAAAGAAAATTTTAGTAAACATTTCAATGATTTAAAAAATGGATATGATAGTCCTTTTTATACAATCCATAAGCATAAAGATGGACATCTTGTTCATAAAGAAATAAAGTCAGTATACCTGAAAATAGGAGAAGACAAAGAATACATTTTCGGTTTTGGACAGGATGTTACACAAAGGAAAAAAATAGAAAAATTTTTAGAAAGGGAACATTTATATGCCCGAATGATATTGGATGTTTCTAAACAAAGAGAAAAGTCTTCAGATGAAATATTATTTGAATTTTTAAACAATGCTATTAACTTGACAAACTGCTGTGCAATTACATTATTTAGCGATGAAACTGGAAAAAGCATATATGACACTGAATTAAATGAACGCCACAAGATCTCTTTATATAAGGAAAATATTGATAAGGAAATAAAAGAAATAATTGAAAAGTTAGAAACAGAATATCTCAATAATCCGAACATAAAAAAGGTATTGATGCCCATTACAGAAGATTTAACGATATTTAAAAAAGATAACACAGATTTATCCTTATCTATTACATATATCCCTGTTAAAGACAAAAATCTAATCAGAGATATAATAATATTTTTCAGAATTAATGAAAAATTCGATAACGAGGAAATCAATCAGATTTATTTCTTTTGCAATTCTGTCGGAGATATTGTGAGAAGAGTTCAAGCCGAAGAACACTTAAAAATGAGAGAAAAAATATTGGAATCCGCTTCAAAATGTGCATCAAATCTTTATACATCACAAAACTGGGAAGATGAAATTAACGAAGTATTGAAAATATTAGGAGAATCAACGAAGGTAAGTAGAACTTACCTATTTAAAAATAGAGTTTTAAAAAATGGAACTATATTAACTGACCAGTTATATGAATGGATTGCACCAGGAATAAAACCACAGATTAACAACATTGAATTACAATCATTTAATTACGAAGAAAATGGCTATAAGAGATGGGTGCAATTGTTATCCAACGGACATCCAATTTTTGGATGTATAAAAAATTTCCCCAACATTGAAAAACCTGCACTTGAAGCACAGGATATTGTATCCATTGCAGTTGTGCCTATTTTTGTTTTCGGTGAATGGTGGGGATTAATTGGTTTTGATGATTGTGTTAAAGAAAGACAATGGTCTCCTTCTGAATTACATGCATTAAAAATAGTTGCAGAAATGATAGCCATAGCAATAGAGAGACAACATAAGGAAAAACTAATAAAGGAACAAGAAAAGAAAATACAATCTATCGAAAAACTATCATCTCTTGGTGTTATGGCGAGTGGTATTGCTCATGAAGTAAATAATCCTCTGGCTGTTATTTCACTTGCTACACAACATATAAATAAATACATAAATGAGACAGAGGAATCTTCAATTAAAAATCTTTCTATGCTTGTTAATAAAATACAAAGAAATGTAACGAGAATAGAAAACTTGATAAAAGCATTAAAAATATTCTCCAGGCAGGAAACAAAACATACATTACAACCATCTAAATTAGAAAAGATTATAGAAGATGCGATAGAACAAATGAAACCAAGATTGGAAATGCAAAAAATAAAATTTACCTATCAAAACGATAATAAAGATTTATATGTGGAGGCAGTTCCTGCATTATTAACTCAAGTAATCACAAATATTCTGAACAATTCTATTGATGCGGTCGAAGAAATGAAACAACCTGAAATTTCCCTAAAAGTTAGAGAAGTAGATAAAAACATCAGAATAGAGATTGAAGATAATGGGCATGGAATTCCAAAAGATATTCAAGATAAAATTCTTGACCCATTTTTCACAACAAAAGAAGTAGGAAAAGGCACAGGATTAGGTCTTAGCCTTTCAAAATCAATTATGGATATTCATGGCGGAACGCTGGAATTAGATAATAAATCAGAAAAAACGCGATTTGTTATTAACCTTAAAAAATGTGAGGCTCTAAAAAATGGGGAATGAAAAAAAAATATTTATACTTGAAGACGAAATAGATTTGAATGAAATGATTGCTATTGAATTAGAGAGCAGAGGGTATGATATAACAACTTTTTACAATCCCAAGGGCTTTCTTAAAGCCTTTTCAGAGATAAGACCTGACTTGCTTATTACCGACTTGCGGTTACCCGAAGTGTCCGGAGAGGAAATTATTAAGATGGTCAAAAAAATAGATGCTTATAACCCACCCATTATCGCGATTACCGCATATAATGATGTGCCATCACAAAAGTTATTCCACATCGGAGTAGAATCCGTTATATACAAGCCTTTCCAACTCCTTTTACTTTCATCTACAATAGAAAGATTATGCATCCCTTGGGAACAAAGATTGCAATTGGATATAGAAAAATATGAACAATATGCAGGTTGGATACGAAAATTAGATGAAAATAAAATGGATGATATATTAATTGGAAGAGGTGGTTTTTCGTTTTCTACTAAAGAAAAAATAGAGAACAATGAAATTGTTGAATTCTCTATAAGAGTAAAAAACCAAGAAGGAATTTTTTTATCGGGCAAGGGCATTATTCGATGGAATATGGTAAAATTAATACATAATGAGCAAGAAATTGTAAATAAATATGGTATAGAATTCGTTTATTTAGATGATAAAAGTAAGGAATATATCATTTCGTTAAGATATAATAATATAATACCCTATATTCCTTACGAGGAAAATTAAAAAAATAAGAAAGGAAACGCTATGAAAAGATTTATATCACTGTTTTTAATTATGGTAATGACTATTTCCATTCTATTCTATGGAACGGGATGTCAGACATACGGTGAGGCAGGCGGATTAGGTGCTGCTTTAGGTGGTGCAACAGGTGCTATCATAGGGCACCAATCCGGACATGCACTCGAAGGTGCAGCAATAGGTGCGGTTCTCGGTGGTATCGCAGGTTTGGTTGCTCATGATATAAAAGCAAGAAAAGCAAAGTCTGCAGAACAGACCTCAACCGAATATAATTATCAACCCAGTCAAGGTGAACGATTATCTTTTGAGCGAGCCGAAGTCCTACCGAATGTAGTTACACCTGGGAATATGATTGAAACAACTGTCCAATATGCTTTATTGGGTACCGGTTCCGGAACATCTGTAACTGAAACACGGAGCCTTTTAAGAGGCGAACAACTCATTGCAGACATTTCCTCTTCCTCATTTAACAGAAATGATGGAACATGGGTAAGCAGTCAACAATTCCGTTTACCGCCTAATTTATCACCAGGACAATACACAATATTATTCCGTGTCTCTACCAGATTATCTTCTATTTCGGGAAGGGCTACATTCGTTGTAGATTAAATATATGAATAAATATAGATTCCTTGTTGTGTTAACAACAATATTTTTAATGGGTAATTGTTTTATGGCAGCTGCGGAGATTTATGCAGGAATATCCAGAGTTTCTATAAACCCCATCAATCAAGGCTTAAAAGTTCAGTTAGGTGGATATGGCGAAAGACAAGGGAAACCAGCATTAGGCACTCATGATGAAACATGGGCAAAGATTTTAACACTGAAAAATGGGAATGAATATCTATTTATAATCACTTTAGATATTTGCCATGTACCCTGGTGTTTGGTAGAACATACCATAAAAAAAGCAGAATTGCCTTTTATTAATCAAAATAATATTTTAATGATGTCAAGCCATACCCATGCAGGACTTGAGGGTATGTCTATAGATGAAAGAAACATTGTTAATAATCCTAACATAGGAATTTTTGATGAAGAGGTATTGAAATATGTTTCCTCTCAAATTGCTAAGGGAATACAGGAATCAATAAAAAATCTTTCACCAGTAACCTTTTCCGCAGGAAGAATAGCAACAAAAGGATTAAATAGAAATAGAAGGCATGAAGAACTTCCCACAGACCCATATCTAACTGTATTAAGGTTTGATAAAGAAAACAAACCTTGGGTAATTTTTATTAATTTTACTGCACACGAAACAATAATGACACCCAACGAAATGTTGTTATCCGCAGGTTATCCAGGAATAATACAAAGAACTATAGAAACCTTTTATCCTGGGACAACCTGTATGTTTTCTAACGGAGCAGAAGGCGATGTCGCTCCCTCAGGTTATAAAGGAACATCCGCCTGGGAATCTATGGAAAACTACGGACTTAATTTGGCAAAACTTGTAATAGATATATTCAAAGACTTAAAACCTGAACCTATATCATTACTAAAACATGATGTTTTATGGAAGGATTTACCACCTAAAAAGGTAGCACCCGATTTTTTCAAAATTGCAGGGGAAGAATATAATGTTTCAGAAGAAATGGTAAACGCCATGATAAACCAACTATTTCCATCAAAAGCACCGTTTCATTTCATACAGATAAACGATTGTGCTATTGTTACTTTTCCGGGTGAACCGATAACTGAAATAGGAATGGGAGTAAAACAAAAGTTAGAAAATCAGGGAATAAAGATACCAGTGGTTACATCTCTTACCAACGATTTAATAGGGTATATTCTAACAGAAAAAGAATATCAGCAAAGTGGTTATGAAGTAACGGCTTCCTTCTATGGACCTCAATTAGGTGAAATCGTTATTACCACCGTAGATGAACTGATACAGAGGAATAAATAGGGTATATTTTATTATCCATGAGATTGGGCAAAATCTTTCATGAATTGGGCTAATACTTCACAGCCTTCATAGGGCATAGCATTGTAAATAGACGCGCGACAACCACCCACAGAACGATGTCCTTTTAATTCCTTCAAACCTTCGGCACTTGCTTTAGATATAAATTCTTTTTCAAGTGCTTCATCGGGGAGGCGAAAAGTAACATTCATCCGAGAACGACTTTCTTTATGTGCATGTCCTTTGTAGAAACCGTTACTTTCATCAATAACTTGATACAATAGTTCCGCTTTTTTCTTGTTTATTTCTTCAATTTTTGCTAAACCACCTATATCCTCGTATAACCATTTCACTACCAACCCAACAATATAAATACTCCATGTAGATGGTGTATTGTAAAGCGAATTATTCTCTACCATAAGTTTGTAATCTAATAAAGAAGGTAGTTTTTCAGGAACAAGAGATAATAAATCTTCACGAATTACTACTACTGCAATACCTGATGGACCTACATTTTTTTGTGCCCCTGCATATATTAATGCATATTTTGTTATATCTATAGGACGAGAAAGAAAATCAGACGAGGCATCACAAAATAATGGCTTATCACCCACATCAGGTTCATTAAAAAATTCAATTCCTTGAATTGTTTCATTAGATGTAAAATGAACATACTTCGCTTCATCAGAAATATTTATTTCAGAAGAAGAAGGCATTCGGACATAATTTTCACTTTTACCCGACCACGCTTCACGCACATTGCCATGTTTTTTACCTTCACTCATTGCTTTCGACGCCCAGGAGCCTGTATTAATATAATCCGCTGTCCCTCCATTCAAAAAATTCATCGCCAACATCGAAAATTGCATAGTTGCACCACCGGGTGTAAAAATAATCTTGTAATTATCAGGCATATTCAGTAATTTCTTTAGATAATCCTTTGTTTTTTCTAAAATCTCATCAAATGCTTTAGAACGATGACTTATTTCCATAACTGAAGCCCCAGCACCAGGATATACTAATAATTCTTGTTGTGCCTGTACTAAAACGGGTTCTGGCAACATGGAAGGACCTGCGGAAAAATTAAAAACACGACCTTCTAACATAATATTCTCCTAAAAGATTAAATGTGAATTGATTATTGAGATTTTAGTAAAATGAAGCCCGAAATCCATAATTTCAATAATTATAGCATACTTTTTATAAAAGTTTAAACTTAAAAGAGATATGGAAGAATTAGAACAATATAAGCGTGACCCAGTCCCGTATTCCCCTCAGGAGCCTTTTTACAAAGGATTAGATATAAATTCTTTAAGTCCAATAGAAAGGAATCCTATTCATGTTGTATTGGACAATTTAAGAAGTGCATATAATGTAGGTTCCATTTTCAGGACAGCAGATGCAGGTGCTGTAGAACATATATATCTCTGCGGTATGTCTGCTCATCCACCACATAAAAAAATAGAAAAAACAGCATTAGGAGCCCATGAATATATCCCATGGAGTTATTTTGAACGAACGAAAGATTGCATTATAAGATTAAAAGAAAAATCTATACCTGTTGTAGCAATAGAAATAACTGAAAACTCAAAATCCTGTTTTGATTATAACTGGCTTTCGCCCGTTGCAATTGTTTTTGGGAATGAGGTAATGGGAGTTCAAGAAAAAGTATTAAAAATTGTTGATGATATTGTTCATATTCCTATGTATGGTTATAAAAATACCATCAATGTTGCAACCAGTTTCGGAATTATTCTCTACGATATACTTTACAAATGGAAGAAACAAACTCCGTAATGATTTAACATTTCGATTTTTTTATTTTTACTTTTTTCCCAGCCTTATATGACTCGTATGCAAATACCGTGACTTCAACGGAACGCAAACCGTCAATTCCCTTTGACATAGGGTCTCTTTTTTCTTGAATAGAATTTACAAAATCTTGAATTAATCCCAGATCAGGATTATCTCCCCAGAAACCCCATTCCGTTTTCATCGCAAAATCACTATATATATTCAATTTCTGATTAAATGCATCCAGATATAAAACGCCTTTTGTTCCTATGAACTCCATTGTTACATCACCCCAGGTTGGAAAACTCTTTGGACGATTCCAGCTCGCAATATGAGATACCTGTATACCACCTTCCATTTCTAATTGCAAACATCCCATATCATCCGTTTCCAAAATTCCCTTATGCATTTGATTTCCCAACTCGCAATATACACTATCAAATTCTTTGTCTAACATCCATCTTAAAAGGTCTGCAACATGTACCGTATGGTCCATTACCGCGCCGCCTCCAGAAAGTTTAACATCACCGAACCAACCGCCAGGATAAGAACCGTTATTAGTGCATGAAATAGAAAGAATAGTTCCCAATTTTCCAGACCTTATATATTCCTTAGCCTTCAAAATGGGGGTTAAGAAACGGCACGGAAAAGCAACTCCAAGTCCCACACCTGCTTTTTTACATGTGTTTATCATTAACATTGCATCCTCAATAGTTGTAGCAAGGGGCTTTTCACAAAGTATCCATTTTCCTGCCTCTGCAGATTTTATCGCCATGGGTTTGTGATTAACATTTTCGGATGTAATAATGACACCATCTATGGGGAGACTTAAAAATTTATCCAAATCTTCAACAAAATTTGTTTGATATTGTTTGCTGGCTTCTTTTCCTCTTTCTTTATCATCATCCCAGATAGCAGTTAATTCTGCTTCAGGAATTAAATTTACGCAATGTGCATAACTATAGGCATGTAAATGAGCAAAACTCATAATTCCGAGTTTAACCATCTTAATTCCTCCTTATAAATTCACAGGTTGTTTGATTTTTGCAGAACGAAGGCAAGCACTTACAATTTCCACTGCTTTGAGTGCATCATACATAGAGACACGCGGTTCTTTACCATCTTTAATCCAACTAATAAAATCTTCCCACTCTTTTTGATAAGGGCTTTTAATAACCGGACTTTCAGGAACGATTGTTCCACTAACCTTACTTTGTTCTCTCAATTGAACTTCTAATGGCGTTTCCATATTATCGTAATACATGAGACCATCACTGCCGCATACTTCAACTTTAACTCGAAAACCCGATGGATGAGCCCATGTGCCTATAACCAGAGCCAGAACCCCATTTTTCATACGAACCGTTACCTGAGAATAATCTAAAGGTGCACAATTCTTTTCGATGAGGTTTTGGCAATAAACAGTTTTAACCTCTCCAAATATATACCTCAACCAATCAATATCATGTATCATACAATCAAATGTAACACCACCACTCTTTGAAAAATCACGGAACCAGCTATTCTTACCCTGTGGGGGCATTCCTCCACGATACATTTTTATAAACCCTACTTCCCCTATTTTCCCGGATTTAATCTGTTCATGAATAGCCTCAAACTCGTGGAAATAACGGACAACATGCCCTACAAAAAGTTTAATTTTTGCCTTTTCTGCCTTTTGAATAACCTTTTTACATTCCTCAACAGTCCTGCAAAGAGGTTTTTCACAAAATATATATTTCCCCTTTTTTATTGCCATATCAAGCATAGGAAAATGTAAGGGCGTAGGAGTGGCTATTGCTACAATATCTACTTCTTTATTAGCCACTACATCTTCCCAATTTTTTACGAATTTGGCTTTGAAATTCTTTGCTAAATCTTTTCCACTTTGAGAATTAACATCGGAACATTGGACAACTTTAAGACCACATTTTTCAGCCATTTCTGCATGTAGCCGACCCATTGTTCCGCAACCAAGAATTCCTACATTCATAATATTCCTCCTAAAAGTTAAAAAAAATGGCGGAGGGTGGGGGACTCGAACCCCCAAGCCCGAAGGCGCCGGTTTTCAAGACCGGTGGATTACCAATTATCCTAACCCTCCAGATAAACAAATTTTATTTTTGACCATATATATACATAAAACGCAAAGTTTGTTTCAAAAAGATATTTAAGGGTCAGCAGATATGATTATAATAAAGGCTTTAGTAATTCATCAAAAAGAAATTGTAAATCCTCTTCCTTAACATTACTATACCAGATACCTTCCGGATAAACCATAATATTAGGTCCTTGTTCACATTTGCCCATACAACCTGATTTAGAAACACGGATTTGGTCTTTCAAATTCCTATCTCGAACCATTTGCTTTAATTTCATTGCTATTTCCTCGCTTTTTTTCGCTCCACAACAGGGCTTCGACGCATCTTCTTTTTTATTCGTGCAAATAAAAATAATTCTTCTATAGGGGACAGGTTGTTTTAACATACTATATTCCTTAACAATCTTCTTATATTATAATACATAAAAAGTAAAAAATGTTCACAAGTATTGGGGAAAGATGAATATGCGAGTTATGGTTTTAAGAAAACAAAACTCTATAGATATTTCTCCATTAGGTATGGAAGAATGGAATATCCCTGAACCTAATGAAAAAGAGTTATTAGTAAAAGTAATATGTTGCGCTATTTGTAGAACAGATTTACATATTATTGAAGGCGAATTACCCCCAAAACGGTTACCCATAATCCCGGGACATCAAATTGTAGGCATTGTAGAAAAAATAGGGAACAAATGCATGAAATTTAAAAGAGGAGATAAAGTAGGGATTGCTTGGCTAAGAAAAACCTGTGGGAACTGTTCTTTTTGTCAAACAGGAAAAGAAAATTTGTGTGAGAATAGTTTATACACAGGCTATCATGAACACGGAGGATACGCAGAATACACCCTTATAGATGAAGATTATGCTTATGCCCTTCCAGATAACATAGAAGAAGCAAAGATAGCCCCCTTGCTTTGTGCCGGAATAATAGGCTATCGAGCATGGAAAAAATCCGAAATTAAGAAAGGACAAATACTGGCTTTATATGGCTTCGGGGCATCCGCTCACATTATCTTACAGATTGCAAAAGCAAAAGGTGCTTATGTATTTGTAGTAAGTCGGAAAGAAAACCATCAGAAATTAGCAAGAGAATTAGGTGCGGATTGGGCAGATAATGACCCATCAAAAATCCCAGAATTACCTGATGCCTCAATAATCTTCGCTCCGAATGGAAATCTTATCCCACCCTCTTTACAATACTTGAAAAAAGGAGGAAAACTTGTTTTAGCAGGAATATATATGTCAGATACACCTCCTCTGGAATATGAGAAACATCTTTTTTATGAAAAACAAATTATTTCCATCTCTGCAAACACAAGAAACGATGGTCAAGATTTGTTTGAAGAAATTAAAAATATACAAATTCATACACATATCGAAAAAACATCATTAGAAAATACAAACCAAATACTCCAAAGATTAAAAAAAGGAACTCTTAATGGAAGTGGTGTAGTTGTAATTGATTAGAATTATGAATACAATAAAAAGACATAATATATATTCATAAAAGAAAGGACATATAAGATGAGCAAAAAAGTATACCAATTTTTGGCATTTGATTTAGGTGCTGAAAGTGGAAGGGCAGTGTTAGGAACATTAAAAGACCACAAAATAGATTTGCAGGTAATTCATCGTTTCAGAACCGAAGGCTTAATAATGTTAGGTGTTCGCCAATGGGATTTAGCACGCATCTATGAGGAAATGTGTTTTGCATTACGAAAGTGTGCAAAAGAATATACATCAGATTTAGATGGCATTGGCGTTGATACCTGGGGAGTTGATTTTGGGTTAATTGCAGAAGATGGCTCCGTAATTGCCAATCCTGTTCATTACAGAGATAAACGAACGCAGGATATGATGGAATATGCCTTCTCAATCGTCCCAAAAGATGATATATACAAAATCACTGGAATACAATTTTTACCATTCAATTCATTATTTCAAATCCTAAGTTTAATAAAAACAAAATCACCTTTCTTGAAAATAGCCGATTCACTTCTATTAATGGGAGATTTATTCGGCTATTTATTAAGCGGAGTTCGTTCCTGTGAATATACAAATGCATCTACTACACAAATGTTGGATGCAAAACAAAGAAATTGGAGCAAGGAATTAATACAGAAATTTTCAATCCCTGAAAATATATTAGAAAAGATTGTTCCCCCCGGAACAATATTAGGGGGATTATTACCCGAAATTGCCCATTACACAGGCATTTCTCCAGAAACCCCTGTTATCGCTCCTGCAACACATGATACCGCATGTGCCGTTTCTGCTATCCCCATTACAGATACATCCGAACCCTGGGCATACTTATCCAGTGGCACATGGTCATTACTAGGTACAGAACTCAGCGAACCCAATATTACAAAAGAAAGTATGGAAGCAGGATTTACAAATGAAGGAGGTGTAGGAAACAAGATTCGCTACTTAAAAAATATATTTGGATTATGGCTTGTTCAAGAGTGCAGAAGAATCTGGGAACGAGAAGGTTTCCAAATTTCGTATGACCAATTGACAAAAGAGGCAGAAGAAGCAGAACCTTTTAAGGCTCTTATCCCGGTAAATGAACCAAGGCTATTGGCTCCTGAAAATATGCCAAAAGCCATACAAACAATCTGCGACGAATTAGGATTTTCTATTCCTAAAACGAAAGGGGAAATTGTTCGATGTGCCCTTGAAAGTTTAGCCTTAAATTATCGGCAAACCATTAAATCTTTAAATAAACTACTAAATTATGAAATTAAAAAACTCCATGTTGTTGGTGGTGGTGTACAAAACAAACTTCTTTGTCAAATGACTTCAGATGCATGTAATATCCCTGTTATAGCAGGTCCCATAGAAGCAACTGTGTTGGGCAATATCGGTGTTCAAGCATTAGCCGTCGGAGCCATAAAATCACCCCAGGAAATACGAGAAGTTATTGCCAATTCCTTTATACTCGAAGAGTATAAACCGATAAATCCGACACCATGGGATAAATGGGACAAATAAACAAACAAAATGCACAATGAAAAATACAAAATATGTTTAATAATACTACTTTCTGTATTTTATCTCTCTTGTTCATCTTATAAATCAGAAAACGCAAATGAATTATTCATAGGGAATGGGGCAGAGGTGCAGGATTTAGACCCCGCAACAGTTTCAGGTGTAACCGAACATCGTATTTTAAGTGCACTTTTTGAAGGTTTAACATCCCTTGACCCAAAAACATTAGAGCCGATACCTGCAGTAGCCGAAAAATGGAATATTTCTGACGATAAAAAAATTTATACTTTCTATATAAGAGAAAATGCATATTGGTCAAATGGAGACCCTGTTGTTTCCCAAGATTTTATCAATTCATGGGAAAGAATACTTTCTCCGAAATTATCATCAGAATATGCCTACCTTCTTTTTTGTATAAAGAATGCAAAAAAATATTATGAGGGTCAAATAAAAAATTTTTCAGATGTGGGTGTTGGGGCTATTGATGAACATACGCTAAAAGTAGAATTGGAATATCCTACAGCATATTTTTTAACAATGCAGGTTCATAATATATGGTATCCCATACATAAAAAAACAGTAGAAAAATACGGTGTTATAAATGAAAGAAATAATCCATGGACACATACAGGTAATCATGTAAGCAACGGTCCCTATCAATTAGAAGAATGGACACCCAATAAGATAATACGAGTTAAAAAGAACCCGTATTATTGGAATAAAAATAATGTTTCTATTGAAAATATCTCCTTCTATCCCATTGATAACCAGATGACGGAAGAACGCCTTTTCCGAATAGGTTACTTAGATTTAACAAGCACAATTCCTTTGAGAAAATTAGAATATTATAAAATCAACAAACCTAAATCATTAGTTCTTCACCCATATATCGGGGTATATTACTATCGAATAAATGTAAAACATCCAGTGTTAAGTAATCCTTTAGTAAGAAAAGCACTGGCGTATTCGATAGACCGAAAACAAATTACAGAATTTGTTTTGAAAGGCGGAGAACAACCGGCATTGTATTATGTCCCAGATGGTATCGGTATTTATAAATCCCCGCAAGATATTGTTTATAACCCGGTATATGCCAAACAATTACTCGCAGAAGCAGGTTATCCAGATGGGAAAAATTTCCCGACAATTGAAATTCTTTTTAATACTTCGGAAGCCCACAAACTCATTGCGGAATCTATTCAAAGAATGTGGAAAAAACATTTAAATATAGATGTAAAACTATTAAACCAGGACTGGAAAGTGTATCTTTCTTCGATGAATCAATTAGACTATCAGATTGCTCGTTCCGCATGGATTGCCGACTTTCTTGACCCCATAAATTTTCTCGAATGCTTTTTAAGTTATAGCGGTAATAATAGAACAGGATGGGAAAATAAACAGTATGATATTCTTGTGGAACAAGCATATAGAGAAGCCGATGAAACAAAAAGAAATGAACTTATGTTTCAAGCCGAAAAAATATTATTAGATGAGTTGCCGATAATACCAATTTACTTCTACACTTGGAAAATGTTGATTTCATCAAGAGTAGAGAATTTTAATCCCAATGTACTTGGCTATATCCGATGGCAAGAATTAAAGATAAAAAACTCTTCCAATTAATCCAAAAAGAATAACAATGAGAAGATATTTACTTAGAAAAACATTGCTTTTTATTCCCATATTGTTAGCCATAATTACACTTACTTTCTTTCTGGTCCGTTTAGCACCAGGAGGCCCATTTGATAGAGATAAAAATGTCCCTGAGGAAGTTCAACGGAGTTTAGAAAAATATTACCATCTGGATGAACCCCTAATAAAACAATATTTTAGATATTTATACGGAGTTATTCACTTTGATTTCGGTCCTTCTTTTCGCAAACCGAGTTATACGATTCGAGAATGGATTTTAATGCGTCTTCCAATATCTATTGAATTGGGCGTATATAGTTTAATTTTTGCACTTTTTGTGGGTTGCTTATGCGGAATAGTATCTGCATTTTACCAGAACACATGGGTAGACACTTTTCTTACTCACTTTGCTGTCTTGGGAATATGTATACCTGCCTTTGTTATAGGACCTGTATTGGTATTTATATTCGCACTAAATTGGGAAATACTTCCTGTGGCGGGATGGGATTTTCCCCAACAAAAAATATTACCTTCTATTTCATTAGGATTTGTATATTCTGCCTATATTACACGCATTATGCGTTCTGGAATAATAGAAGTAATGAAAAAAGACTATATAAGAACAGCCATCTCAAAAGGTGCTTCTGGAAAAAGAGTGTTATTAATTCATGCATTAAAAGGAGCATTACAACCCTTAGTAACATTCTTGGGTCCTGCCACAGCAGGTCTTCTGACAGGTTCATTTGTTGTTGAGACTATCTTTCAAATTCCCGGTTTGGGTCGAGAATTTGTTGAAGCAACCTTTAACCGTGATTATACGATGATAATTGGTATCGTTTTTGTCTATGCACTTTTGATACTCATATTTAATTTAATTGTAGACATTATTCAGGGATACCTTGACCCAAGGATTTCATACGAGTAAATATGAAAATAAATGAAATAGGTAAATATAAATCTTTAATTAAAAAAATTACACCTGAACTAAATAAAAAAGGAAAATGGGCATTATTACTACTACTTACTATTATACTTTCCTCTTTTATAGTTCCTACATTTCTAAATATTACTTATGATGAACAAAATCTTGAATTAGGTGCAGTAAAACCTTCCTATGAACATTGGTTCGGAACAGATTTATTAGGCAGAGATTTATTTGTAAGAACACTTTATGGTATCAAAATATCTTTCTGGGTTGGATTATGTGCAACAGTAGTTGCATTATTAATTGGGGTTACTTATGGTTCCATTTCAGGTTATATAGGCGGGTGGGTTGATACTTGGATGATGTATTTCGTAGATATTCTGTATACAATGCCCTTCACTATGTTTGTAATCATTTTAATGACATTTTTTGGCAGAAATTTTTACCTCTTATTTATAGCCATCGGTGCGGTGGAATGGCTTACTATGGCACGAATTGTTCGGGGAAAGGTTTTATCCATTAAGCAACAGGAATTTGTATATTCTGCAAAAGCACTCGGATTTTCTACCCCCCGTATTCTATTTAAACATGTTATTCCCAATTTACTAAATATTGTTATCGTCTATACTACATTAACAATACCTCAGGTAATCTTATTGGAGGCTTTTTTAAGTTTTCTTGGTTTAGGTGTCCAACCTCCAATGTGTTCTCTCGGTGTATTAATCCGTGAGGGCGTAGAAGTAATGGAAGAATATCCATGGTTACTGCTCTTCCCAGGATGTTTTTTTGTGTTTATATTACTCCTACTGAATTTATTAGGGGATAGTTTGCAGGACATAAGAAATGAAAAAATCGGATAAACAATCAAATAAATAGCAAAAATCTTTGTTATAATTATATTGTGCAAAGAAAAAATAATTGATGATGTTATGAATGTCCTGAATACAAATATCATAAATAACCCATTAACTTTTTACAGGTTAGACCCGGGTGAACCCGGTGTTGCTCCACCAACTCCTGCTTCCCTTAGTGCCTTTACTGTTTTTTCCCAAGAAGCACGAAACAGACAGAGGTTGAAAGCAGAAGCACTTATGCAGGGGAAAGAAGTAGTATTTTTAAATACTGAGTATAAGTTGCGGAAAAATGGGTCGTTTCTGACAATGGTAGGAGGGACTACAACTATCGTCACAAGAGAAAGAAAAGAAGAAAAGAAAAAAATAATAGATTTACCTAATGAAGAACAAAAAACAAATACAACCACAAACACAGAAAAAACAGATAATGCATTGAAAATAAAAGAAAATTTGCTTAAAGCAGAACAAAGAATGTTGAAGATAAAATTAAGAAATGTAGAAGGAGAAGAAAAAAGAGTTGTTGAAAAACGATTAAAGGAAATAGAATATGAATTGAAAAAGATAGAAAAATTAAAGCAAGAACGGAATGATAAGGAAGAGGATAATTCCTTAAATGATAATGCTGTGCAAGGTCTATTAAATTCATTGGATAATCCAGCAGGTCTTATAATTGATTTAATGGTATAGTGTTGTAAGGTTATGTATTTATCTTGTATTGATAGAATTAAAGCAGAAATAATTACCTCTCATATAAAAATTTCATGGTACCTAATAACAGGAAGTCTTGTTTCAATTATATCTATACAGGAGAATTTTGAATGGGTTGGAAAAAGTGAAATAAATATCTTATTCCGAAATAAAGATGGTGAAAAAATAGATTACGAAATTACCGATTTAGAGTTCTCTGAGTATTATGATGAAAATTCTTTCGGAATATTACAAACAATTTATTTTGAACAAAATCAATTGAGAATGCTTTATTATGCCTTAAATAGCCTCCCTGCTATTTTTATAAAGGGTGAATTATTAACTAATACTCCTTTGCCAAAAGATATTGAGTTTATTCCATTTTATTTTAATATTAATAAAGAAATAAACAATGTAAAGAAAAAAGAAGTCGGTATCAATAATAAAGAACTTGCATATATTCAAACAGATAGAAATGGTCTCCTGTTTTTTAATGAATATGGAATAAATTTAAATATTAAACATTTAGATGCTACGGGAATACGAACTGTTTATATAAGAATGCAGAAGAATATTAGTTATGATTGCAAGTCTATAATCAAATTACCACAAATGTATATTTGCCCTATAAATAATTGTCCAGAAAATGAAATTTTAACACTACATTATAAAATCATAGATGCACATAAAAAATATGAAAAAATGCTTCAAGAGAAAAAAGAATGACAGAAAATAAGTTGTTAGAGATAGAGATTGAAAAAGTCGTAAATGGGGGATATGGTTTAGGAAGGATAAATGGTTTAGTTCACCTAATTCCCTTTGCATATCCCGGAGATATTGTTTTAATAGAACCAATTCAAAAACAGAAAAATTTAGTATGGGCAGAAATAAAAAAAATAATCAAGGAATCTCCATACAGGAAAACAAAATTATGTTCACAAATGGGTAATTGTGGAGCCTGTATGTGGGGAATGTTAGATTATGATAAACAAATTGAATATAAAAAACAATTATTAGAAGAAAATATCGAAAGAAACTTAAAAGGGGAGAAAATAAATGTAGAAATAATCTACGACAAGAAAAATCAATATCATTATAGAACAAGGGTTATATACCATGGAGATGGTGAAAATTTAGGATTTTATAAGTTTCATACAAAACAAATAGTAGATGTATCAGAATGTGTAATAACAAATAAAGAAATTGAAACAATAAGAAGAAAGTTATTGCGAAAAAATATAAACGAAGATATATGTATAACAATAAATCCTGATACAAACGAATATATGCTTTACCCAACATATATAAATAAATACATAGTTAATACCAATAATATTCAGCAAAAAAAGATAATAAAAGATAACTCCGAAGATTGTTTCTTGTATGACAATGTCCCTATTGTAAATGGTTGTTTTTCACAGAACAGTCTTATACTTAATAAAATATTAAAAAATGAGGTCAAAAAAATTATAAAGAATGACCAGAAAATACTGGATTTATATTGTGGTAGTGGAAACTTTACAATAGATTTAGAAAAAGAAAAATATGTCATTGGAATAGATATAGACCCGGTTGCTATAAAAATTGCAAACGAATTTACAACATTTCAATATAAAGTTGGCGATGAAAATGTGATGCGGAAATATTTATTGAGTGAAAGTTGGGATGCTGTTTTACTTGATCCTCCAAGAATAGGAGCAAAAAAATTAATACCTTATTTGAAAGAAGTGAAATCAAAGAAAATTGTATATATTTCTTGTGAAACTGTAAACATGTGTCGTGATATAAAAGAGTTAAGTCAAAAAGGATGGGTAATAGATAAAACAATCGGTATAGATATGTTCCCACATACACCACATATTGAAAGCATAGTAATATTAAAAAGATAAAAATATCAATGGGAAATTTTATTGAGGATTATTGTTATTCGTGCCCGAATTTTTCAAAGAAATGAATATTTTATCGTATTTATATGTAATTTGAATGTTGGGGCATACTGTTGCGAAATCGGTTTGTAAAAATTTATAGAGTGATGTTCCTGCAGGGATTTCAAAACTTTTTTTTCTCTCTTCAGGGGGAATAGTTCGTATGGACTCATCAATTTCAAGAGTAACTCCAACTTTTTGCGTCAATTCACCAAGAATTTTTAACAATCCCTCATCTTTATAAGATATAACTGTATCAGAAAGAGGAGTTCTCATTTTTTGATTAAACTCCTGAGACAATTCTTCTCCCGGAATAACATTTTCATCCTGTTTTTGTGATGATAAAATGTCTCTTTGTATTTTATTTTTCAGTGGGTCTATATTATCGTATTCGATAGATTTTATTAATCGTCTTGGCAACAATAGAAGATCAGAATTTTCACTTACTTGAACTTCTATTTTATCCGGGAGTTCCCGAAGTACCTGAACACCGCTCATTTTTTTACCAGATTTAAAATAAATAATATCTCCAGGTAGAACAACTTCACTTTCAGAAGGAGCTTGGCTCCCTGTCTCTTCTTCTGTTGATACTGGAGGGGGAGGATCTGTATCGGAATTATTTTCTGAATTATTTTGTTGTCCATATAAATATATAGGAACAAATAGAAGTATAAAAATAACAACAAATACTTTCATTACATTACTTCTCATATTAAAAGTCCTTATGTCAATTAAATAGTTAAATATATTTTATATTTAAGTTTTATTAATTGTCAACAGTGTTATATTTTTAATTTTCTGATGTATAATTAAAGTAAGAGGAAAATTCAAAGTATGTTGAAAATATTAATTATAAGCGATAGCATCTTAGCAGAGCCTATAGTAAGTGAATTAGAAGCCCTGGGACATGAAATTACTCATTTAAATAACATTGATTTGGCAAAAGAACATGTATTCCATAATCATTATGACATTATATTTTTGGATTATAAAGAAGCACAAAAATTGTCTGATGAAGAGGTCTTTGAAATAAGATATTTCTCCCACATACCCTATGAATTACCTATTTATGTATTAACAGAGAATGATAAAAACAAAATGAATATCGAAAAAAAAATCATTTACTCAGGCGTATTCCCTTATACCCATAGTTTAAATATGATAAACGAGTTTATAACTAATATCCAGCCTTTAATTACTCACGATTGATTAAAATGTATATCCAACTCCTAAACCCAAAAGATTTGATCCTTCATTATTGTCTTTTATATCTGCATTAGATATATGACCAAATCGTAATAACATATCCCAATTAGAGCAAAACTGATAACCAATACCGATAGCAGAATAAAAATTAATATTGGAATCATTCCCTTCAAATTTATTTTC
The DNA here is from genome assembly GCA_000493945.1 of Candidatus Hydrogenedens terephthalaticus JGI OTU-1. Lineage (GTDB taxonomy): Bacteria > Hydrogenedentota > Hydrogenedentia > Hydrogenedentales > Hydrogenedentaceae > Hydrogenedens > Hydrogenedens terephthalaticus. Next base: position 27,437 of record AWNW01000007.1, on the reverse strand, counting down.
ATGTATACAAACAACTTCGTGTATCTCTGTAAAAAATCCTTTTTCCTGGTTCTTCTTAAAATAAATTCTTAATACACCACCGGCTCCAAACCCTATTATATCTTCTATATTTCCTTCCTGTATATAACCGAAAACGGGCAAAAGCCTTAAAGATAGAGTTGTTCGAGGGGAGAGTTCTTTCCCAATATCAACAGAAGAAGAAATTAGAACTCCATCGGCATCATTACTATCATGTGCGATTCTAAAAGAAGAGCCTAATTCTAATCTAAGTTTTAAATCACAATTCTTTACCTCACATGTTTCATCGGAGAATACATGAAGAGAAAAACAAAAAACAAAGATTAAAGTGATAAAAAAATTCAGTTGTAAAGAAATAATTTTTTGCATAGCATTACCCTTTATGATTGTTTTTTAGAAATAATATAACATAATTAATACTAATGTCAACAATTATTTTAAGGGGCGAACCAATTTTTTATTATTTCTGCAAGGTGAGATGGCTTTTCTTGTGGGAAGAAATGACCGACTTCTGGAATTTTCATTAAATAAGCATTTTTCATCTGTTTTAATTGATAATCGCTCAAAGGTAAAAGTTCACTATTTTTACCATAAATTAAAAGAACGGGAATATTAATTTTTTTTAATCGTTCGAACCATCCAGAAGGATTACCATATAGGTACTGATACGATTCTATTTCTGGAGTACATTTTAAACAATACTGTTCATTTTTATTTATTGAAAATCCATGTTTTTTAAATAGATACCATGATTTAGTATTCCAATTCTTGTAAGGCTGTTTTTTTCGTAGTATTGCATCAATTTGTTCCTCTGATTCAAAATAACCTTGTCTTTTTCGGGCGATTTCAGACATTTTCATTTTGCGAAAATCAAAAATTTCAGGACCTAATATAGGTTCTATTAATATGATTTTTTTCCATAAAATATGTTTTTGTGTCTTAACAACAGCCTGTGATAAACATGCAGAACCAAATGAATGCCCAACACCCAATATACAATCAGAATTTGTCAATTCTTTTATATAGTTAATTACAGCAATTAAATCAGATAGATGTTCATTCCAATCATAACATTCCAATTCCAACGGTTTAGATGAATCTCCATGACCTCTTGCATCAAAAGCGAAACAACGAAAGTTTTTCCTTAAAGGTGTGATGACGCTCTGCCACAATTTACCCAGTCCCCCCGTAAAATGACAGAAAATTATAGGTAATCCTTTGCCACCAAAGTCGTATATAGATAGTCTTATTGAAGAATTAATAGATAAAAAAAATTGTTTCATTTAAATAGTAGTTTTATTTTAGTTGAATTTTTTTATATTATAAAAAACTAAAACAATAGAAGGATACTTGTATGAGTAATAACAAAATTACGCGTAGATTTTTTATAGGTAGTGGTTTAGTTGGAACATTTACACTTCTAAATGCAGAAAGGGTATGGGCAAAAAAAGAAGAACCAAAAATAATTGTAGGAATGCAAAAATCGGAGACTGTAAAGGAAGATTCTTATACATTGAAAATCCAGGGGAATCCAAAATCTATACAATTATTACAAGTAACAGATATACATTTTAATCCATATCGTAAGGATAAAAATGTGGATGAAACAACACGAGATATTGTCAAAAAATTATTGGATCTTACACAGCCCCATCTATTGGCAGTTACCGGTGATGTATGGAATGAAAATGCTTTTGGAAGGGGTTTGATGTATTTAGAACAGGCAGCAGAATTTTTTGGTTCTTTGAATATTCCCTGGTTTTATACATGGGGAAACCATGATATGTTGTCAGACTATGCAAAAGGACATGATATATTAGCCTTAGCAAAAAACTCTATGTATCGTGGAGGAATTAACGAAGGAAACTACCATGTGATAATTGAAAACGAATCCAATAAAAAATTATGGAGAATGGTATGTTTGAATAGTAATAGGTACGGATTAATGAATGAACAAAGGCAATGGATTGACCAATGGTGTAATAAGAATACAGATGTTATACCAACATTTATGGCTTGTCATATTCCTATTTATCAATACCATACAATATGGGAAAATAAAATAGCATCAGGCGTAAAATTTGAAAAGGTATGTTATGAAAAAGAACAGGGTGAATCATTACCGTTTCTAAAGAAGATTCCAGGACTCAAAGCATGTATTTGTGGACATGACCATGTAAATGATTATTCAGGCGTTATTGAAGGTATTGATTTAATCTATGGACGTGCAACAGGAAAAGGAGGATATGGCGCTGATAGTGTTCCGAAAGGTGGTAAACTTTATTCTTTATATCCATCTACAGGTGAATATGAATGGGTATCCGTTACCCCAAACAATAAAAGATGGCACCCTGTAAAAGGAACACAAATAGAAAAAATAGAAGAACTTCCCTGGCAGGACGAACTTGAAAAGGAATAAAAAACTACTTTATTGAATTATCTCCATCATAAGGATTATCAATAACAATAACAGGATGTGCTACTATTCCTTTTTCCGTTTCTCGAATAAGAAATTCTACATCTTGACCGATAACTAAATCCTGATAATTATGATTAGATAGGGCAGAGTAATGGAAAAAAACATTATTGGGAAAATCAGGAGATGATATAAACCCATATCCTTCCTTCAAAGAATGGATTTTCCCTTTGATATATGATTTTGCATGATTGTTTTGGCTCTCTTCTTTTAGTTCGAAAAATAAACTTAATATTTCAGGGTCATCTTCTTGCATACCTTCCTCAATTAACAAGTGCATTTTCAGAGGATAAGTGGAGATATTCAGAAGTTCTGTTGATGTTAATGTAGATTGTTCCATTCCAGTTTCATCGGTATATTTAAAATCCCATCCTAAAATCATAACTTTTGCACCTGCTGATTGTGCTTTTTTCACAAGTGGTATAAAATCAGCATCCCCTGTAATTAAGACAAGTATGTCCAATTCCTTATGAACAACGGCTTCATAGGCTTCTAAGGCAAACCATACATCAATACCTGTCTCATGCCGTTTTTCACTTTTTGTTCGGATAGGCAAATAATGTGTAACAATCCCTTCACTCATCAGGATATCTTCAAAAACACGCTCTGAATAAAGTCTACCTTCGAGTTCTGCATCTTTAGCAGATAATCTCCCCCTAAAGAAATGAGCGGTCACTATTTGTGCATATCGTATATCTGTGTTTTCAAATTCTGCCACTCTATTGCGAATAAATTCATGCAATCCACCAATAGATATTCTCTTCCGAGGAGGATGAACATATCTGTAGTAGGTGCTTACATGAAAAAAGAAATTACCATCGTAAAAGATACCTATTTTAATGATGTTTCTATTGTCCATAATATTATCTTTTGTGTTTATTTATTGTGTTTATGTATAACTTTTCATATTGAGGTATTATTTTATCAACACTAAAATATTTTTTTACTCTTTCCATACTTCTTTTACCAATCTCTTTCTGTAATTTCTTGTCAAATAAGACTTGAATAGCCCAGTCAGCCATAGTTTCAATATCACCTACTTCACACAAAAAGCCCGTTTCTCCATCTATAATCAATTCCTGTATTCCACCACTTTTAGTAGCAATAACAGGAACACCCGATGCCATGGCTTCTAATGCAACCATTCCGAAACTTTCATGTTCACTGGGTTGTATTACCAAATCAGCATGAGGTAAAAGTTCCTCAATATTATGATAATTTCCTATATATTTTACCTTATTTAATATACCTAATTGTCTGGCGACTCCAACAGATGAAACTTTTTCAGGTCCCTCTCCAACCATGATTAACTGAGCATCCATCTTGTCAGAAATTTTTTTGAAAACACGAATTACATCCGTAACCCGTTTCACGGCTCTAAAATTGGAAATATGCATAACAACCTTTTTATTTTTTTCTATAAAAGGGATACGAGCCTTATTTTTTATATTAAAACGCGAAGGGTCTATAAAGTTGTATATAGTATAAATAGGTTTAGATAATTGAAATTCCCGTTCCGTTTCGTGCTTTAACCAATTAGATACTGCTGTTATTGCACAACTATGTTCCATCGCATATTTTGTTATCCTATGCAATGATGGGTCAGCACCTACAATAGTAATATCCGTACCGTGAAGAGTGGTTATTAGACAGAACTTTAATTCCTGAGGGAGCATTTCTTTTGCAAGTAATGCAATACTTGCATGAGGTATTGCGTAATGTGCATGCCATATCTGAATATTATGTTCTTCAACAACTTCGGCAATTCGTGATGCCATAGCCAGATAATAAGGTGGTTGGTTTAAGACAGGATAATTTACAGGTTCTACAATATGGCAGAAAACATTCTCAAGATTATCCCTCAGTCGAAAAGGAATATTATCCACAACAAAGTGAACCTCATGCCCACGAGAAGCAAGTGCTAAACCCAGTTCAGTTGCTACAATGCCACTTCCACCTGTAGAAGTATGACAACTAATACCAATCTTTAATCTTTTTTCATTAGTTTTCATATTAGATAATTATTTTAAGTGCTGATAAATTTATAGGTTCTATAGTATAAATCGTTTCTGCATAGGAAACATTAATTCTACTTCCCCAATATGCACATCGGTCTCGAATGCTGTTCCAGAATCTCTCGGAAGAAATAAAAGTTTTATTTCCCAAATATTCAGGATTAAAAAATTGTGAACGATGTGCCTTCAGGGCATCTATTTTATTCTCATAATGTTCTGAAATATCAATAATAAAATTAGGGGATTTGACTTCATAATAAGGGTAATAAAAAAGTAATGTCGGACAACGATAAGGCTCATGTTCTGTTTTTATTTTATACAAACCTGAAAAATAATTGGCTTCTTTTATTAAAAAATGTGCATTGTGATGGTCTGGATGTCTATCCTCACACATTGTCGCAAAAATAATTTTAGGACGGTATTTTCTAATAGCATAAATCACAGACAATCTCTGTTCGGGGGTATTTTGAATCTCTGAATCTTTTAAACAAAGATTATCTCTAACTAATATACCAATTATTTTCCCCGCCTCTTCTGCCTCTTTTTTTCTTTCCTCAACAGTTCCACGAGAACCCATTTCCCCCTGGGTTAAGTCAACGATTCCTACTTTCAGACCATTCTGAACACATTTTGATAATATTCCACCAATCCCCAATTCAACATCATCAGGGTGTGCTCCAAATGCTAAAATATCTAATTCATTCATAATTCTACGATGCCTATATCAAAATCTGAAATGTCTATTTTATTCATTATTATTTTTATGAAGTTATCATTATATTCAGGAATAAAGGAAAAAGCAGAAAAGAATCTTTCTTGTTCCAAACCATTAGGTAAAATCGTGTTTGATATATGGTAAAGACGCTTTTGAAATATTTCATTTTTATTTCTTTGTGATTTGATAAAATTATCAATCAATTTTTGTGCCTCGATTTCTATTTTTGATAGATATGTCCTGCGGTAATTTTCTAAAGAATTATTATCAAATATTGCGGTTAAGTCATCAAAGAACAAGTTTGCATTATTTATAAACTTTGTTTTCGCTTTTTCTATTTCATTATTTTGACTGTTAGATATAATATGAGAATTTATTTCCTTTTTTTTATCGTAAGTTTGTGTTAATGTATGTATATCTATATTCAATTCATAAAGCCACTTTTTTATTTTTATAGGCAACAATATAAACCTGCTACGAGGATATACAATTGGCATAGGCAATTTAAAGAATGTAAACAAATCTTTCAATTGAGCCCAGTAAGCGACTTCTGCAGGTCCACCTATATAAACGGCAACGGGAAAAATCATCTGTTGATAAATACACCTCAATAAAAGATTAGGGGAAAAGCGTTCCGGTTCGTAATGCAATATATGTTTTATCTCAGATACAGTATATTCCCTTTTGGATATTTCAGAATAAAAAATACCATTTTGAAATTTTATTTTACTTCTATAATCATTTTCTTCAAGAAAAAAGAATGCATTATCCGCTAATTTATGTACCTGAGGTTTATATTCCATTTCTTTTAAAAGATTTGTTGTTTTATTAAAATTATCAAACAATAAGGAATGGTTATCAATGGATATTTCAATAAGCTCCTGCAAAATTTTAAAATCGTTTGTTTTGTGAGGTTCATACCAATAAAGATCTTCATCTTTAAATATTCGTTTAAGAATATTTAGTGACCAATCCGAAAGAGTATCGGATGAAGATAGTGAATTTAAAAGAAAATCTTGCCATTGAGAAGTAAATTCAGACCCTTTTATATTCTTGAAAATCTCAGGGATTTGTTTTTGGATACAATTTTTATCCAATTTTAGTTTATATAAAGGTTTTCCCTTTTCACAATTATCGGGGTCGAACTTAAAGGGGAATATTTCATAGTTATAAGTTAAAAAGTTCGTAGAACATACTTCTTCCCAATCATGGTCCCATGAATGAGCCCAGAAAACAGGCTTTATTTTATCCCCATATCTATTATGCAATAATAAGGATAATTTTATAGATGTTGCTATCTTATAGAAAGTATATAAAGGTCCACCAAAAACAGCTGGCTGTTGCCCCGTTATAATTACAGGGGATATGTTATTGTTTTTTTCTCTGGAAATATAACCATTAATAAGGTTATTGATTTTTTCTATCCCATCAACAGGTAACCATGGGAAAAACTCTCTTAATTCGTTTTTTGATAATAAAAAATCCCGAAACAGATTATTCATTCTTTTCCCCGATAATTATAAGTCTTGGGCTTTCTTCCGTATATGATTCTTTATTATAGTTGCCATATATTTTTTGGATATGTAAATTCTGTGATGAAAATATTCTTGATATTTCATCGAGGCTATATATTTTAACTCTTTCTGTATATGATTTTTTCAGTTGATTATTTAAATAAATGGACACCTCTTTTTTAAGTTCTCGGCTGATCTCATCATAAAAACGATTTTCTTTTATTATATACGAATGATATGTTTTTTTTGTTTCTATCTTTGTTATTTTTTTAACCTGTAACGGATTTAGATAATCAAAGAAAAAAGTTCCTTTATTTCTCAATACAAAAGAAACCTGCTCTATCTGTCGAATATTTTCTTTATCTTCATCAAAATAACCAAAACTTGTAAAAAAATTTAAAACTACATCAAAACTTTCCGGATTAAAAGGCAAATATCGAACATCTCCTCTTACAAGTGATATTTTATCGGATAAAAAATGCCGTGCTTTTTTTAATAAATATAATGATAAATCGTATCCTACGACAAAAGATACCTTGGGAAATAAAAAATTTATATGCCTACCATAACCACAACATAAGTCTAAAATTTTGTGATTATACTGTAAGTTTAATTCTGAAAAAACAAATTCTACTTGTTCCTGTGCTTCTTTTTCATCTCTATGTTGGTAAACGATGGGATACCATTCATCAAAAGCATCTATATACCAGTCTTGATTATTCATGAGGTTTATTAAATAACATGTACTTTAATGAGGTTAGTCGGGCATGCAACGGATAAAGGATAACCGGCAACAATTATTACCATATCACCTCGTTTCACTAATTTCTTCGTTATTAAAGTTTTTTCCACAGTAAGGAGCATATCCTCAATAGATTGGACTTCAGGAAGTTTTATCGCCTGAACACCCCAGAAAAGAGAGCATTGTCTTGCTACATTTTCGTTAGGGGTTAACGCATATATAGGAACTTTAGGTCGAGAATTGGAGATAGCCATAGCGGAATAGCCTGAATAGGTAAAACAGGCAATAGCCTTTGTGCTTAATGTCATTACCAATTGTTTTACCGCTTTACCTGAAGCAATGGCAGTATCTTCAATTTTACTATGAAATTTTTTATTATCTTGCTTCAAAGAAGTAGATTTACACATCTCATCAAAAGGACATTCGAAATAACTCTGGTCTTTTTCTATGCAACGGATAATTTTATCCATTACTTCCACAGCCGATATAGGATTTTTACCTGTCGCTGTTTCTGCAGACAACATAACGGCATCAGTTCCATCAAGAACTGCATTAGCAACATCCGACATCTCAGCACGCGTAGGTATGGGGTGTTCTGTCATTGATTCAAGCATTTGTGTCGCTGTAATTACAGGAATCCCCGCAATATTACACTTGCGTATAATCCTTTTTTGCACCAGAGGAATTTCCTCAAGTATTGTCTCAACTGCAAGGTCACCTCGTGCAATTAACAAAGCATCGGATACCTCTATAATACGGTCAATACATTGTAAGGCTTCAGGTCGCTCTATTTTCGCAACAACTTTAGCTGTACTATTCTTATCCTGCAATCTTTTTTTAACCTGGATAACATCTTCCGGTGTGCGAACAAATGATAAAGCAAAATAATCAGCCCCTAAACTAATTCCAAAATCAAGATCGTCCCAATCCTTCTCTGTTAATGATGGAAGTTTAATAGGTATCTCAGGTAAATTCATCCCTTTTCTTTCACCCAATATACCTCCTCTTACAATTTCACATTCAATCTTCGGAGGGTGAGCCTTAATTACTTTAAGTTCCAAAGTCCCATCTGCTAAAAGTATTCTATTTCCCGGTTTTACTTCTTCTGGTAACAGAGAATAATCAGTAGAGATAATTTTATTGTTTCCTATAACCTGCTCTGATGTAACGGTTATATGCTCGCCACGAATTAACTCTATAGGTTTATGATTTTCTAACAACCCTGTGCGGATTTTTGGACCTTGTAAATCAAACAAAATAGCAATATCTTTCCCTAATTCCTTACATACAGAACGGATTTTTCTATACATTTCTTTATGATAATCATGCGTGCCATGAGAGAGATTTAGTCTTGCTACATCCATCCCTGCATTGATTAGGGATTTAATGATAGATTCATCGTATGTAGCTGGACCCATAGTACAAATAATTTTTGTTCCACGCATAAAAAATCCTTTATTTATATATTTAATTAAAGCGAAATAATATATATAGTTCGATTATGACCAGTCTTCAAATGCGTTGTAAATGGCTTCAATTGATTTATTCAAATCGGATTCGTCTACACCTATAAGGATATTCATTTCAGAAGAACCCTGATCAATGACACGGATATTCACCTTTGCTTGTGCAAGGGCAGAACATAATCTCGCAGCAACTCCAATATGGTGGTTCATACCCAATCCTACAGTAGCAATCATTGCAAGACCCCGAGTAATAATTACATCATCCGTATCACATCTTTTTTTAATAGCATCTACAATTAATTGCCCTTTGTTTCCTAATTCTTTATCGCGAATAATCACAGACATTGTATCAATACCTGTTGGCATATGTTCCCATCGCACATCAAATTCATCAAGGACGGACAAAACTTTCAAACCAAAACCTTTTTCTTTATTCATGAAGGTTTTTTCAATATTAATCATACTGAACCCGCCTAATCCTGCAATTCCGCATACGGGACCTTTGGGTATTCTACTTTTAACAATCATCGTTCCCGGATTTTCAGGTTTATGTGTATTCTTAATATGGATCGGTATACCTGTTTCAAGAACAGGGTATATAGATTCGTCATGTAAAACTGTTGCACCCATATAGGAAAGTTCCCTCAATTCCTGATAGGTTATTTCCTCTATCCTTTTTGCATTAGGAACGATTTTTGGATCAGCCATACGAAAACCATTAACATCCGTCCAATTTTCATAAAGTATAGATTTGCTTGCTCGTGCAACGATAGCACCTGTAATATCACTGCCCCCTCTTGGAAATGTTTTTATGCTACCATCTGGCATTGAACCATAAAAACCAGGCACAACAAACAGTCCAGACCCCTGTAATTGTTCACCAAGAATATTATATGTTTTTGTATCTAAAAAACCCGATTCATTAAATAATATAAATTTTGCAGGTTCTACAAATGTTGCGCCTAAATATTCTGCAATAATTTTCCCGTTTAGATACTCCCCTCTTGAAGCCATATAATCAGGTGTATCAAAAATACCCGCGTTTTTAGCTATCTCATCTATTTCTTTATTTATATCAATGTTTAAGGAAAGTTCCGATACAATTGTATTAAACCGTTCTCTAATAATCTTTTCGGGTTCGGATGCATCCAAACCTTCATGTGCAATTTCATACCATAAGTATAAGAGATCTGTGATTTTTTTATCATTAGGATTTCTTTTTCCTGGGGCAGAAGGGACAATAAACTTACGATTGCTCGAAGAAAGTATTATCTCTTTTACTTTCTTAATACAATTAGCATCTGCAAGTGAAGTTCCACCAAATTTACATGTAATTGCACCCATAGTGTTTCCTTTTTATTTTTGGTTACAGTTATTAAAATTAGGGGATAATATCACTCAAAATTCGTCTTATATCGTTCCAACTTACGAGTAGGAGAAGTAATATTATTATAACAAAACCCATTTGTTGAATTCGTTCTTGTATTTTAGGACTTAGCGGTCTTTTCATCAATGCTTCAATAGTTAATATAAAGACAAGACTACCATCTAAAATCGGTATAGGTAACAGATTTACAACGGCAAGATTTACACTTACCAGTGCCATTAGCCCTAACAACCAGTCTATGCCCATATTCGCCGCTTTAGATGTCGCATCAAAAATCATTATAGGTCCCCCTAAAACTTTAGGACTAACCGTTCCTACAATTAAACCTTTTAAGACAAGGATTGTCTGTCTTAAATCATCATAACTTCTCTTGAATGCTTCGGGTATCCATTGAGAAACAGGATAATTTACCTTTACCAATTTTTCTCCTAAGGCTACCCCAATGGCTTGTACAGGGTCTAATGTAACCTTTAAGTTTAATGTAGATGATTTTTCAAGAAGCCCAAATACAACCGGAGGACGATACACTTCTAATTCGATGGTTTCTCCTGCATGTTCCCTCTCAAATTGATGGAGTTTCTCAATAGTGAAATATTCCCCATTAATTTTCGTAATTATATCTTTTCTTCGTAAGCCTGTCTTTTTTTGCGCTTCCGACTCTATATCTACAACAATTAACCCTTTTTTGTCATCTCTGGAATCTGATGCTTCTAATAAACTAATTCCGCGTAATCTCCCAACTGTTGCAGGAATAACCTGTATATTTTGTTTTTCTCCATTTCTTATAATTACAAGGGATATAGGCTGATTTACTGGAGCTTTTTCTGTAAGTTCAACAAAAGTTGTTCGGTCAACAAGAACTCCATTAGCGGAAAATATTATATCTCCTTCCTTTAAACCCGCCTCTTCTGCAGGCATACCTTTGATAACTTCTTTTAATAAAGCAGAATAAAAGGGAGCCACACCATAACGAGGAAGTTCGCTACCTTCGATAATTTCTGGTTTTATAAAAGAAATATATCTTTTGACTGTTCCATCAGAATATTCCCTTTCAAGGACTACTTTATGTTCTTCCGACGAACCACCTAATGTGGCATTAACAAACAAATCACTAAATTTTCTTACAGGATTTCCATTAATAGATAAGATTCGGTCTCCAGTTTTCCAACCGACTTCATCAGGATTTTCTGCATAGTCTTTTCTGTTATTTTTCGTTTCATCATATATAAAAAGTGGAGCATGAGATGCAGGACTATTTTCCTCAACCTTACCTATCTTTGAATTAACTTCCATTTCAGGCATTAAGGTGCCTTTGGAAATAAGAATGATATAAATAAAGATAGCGAGAACAAAATTCATAAAAGGTCCACTGATAATAACTATATATCTTTGCCAAAGGGGACGGAATTTAAACCAGCGTTCTTGCGGGACATGTCCATAAGTATCTTCTCTTTCTTTTTCATCTAAGGGGACATCTTCCTGCCCCGCCATTTTTACATACCCACCTATAGGCAAAGCTCCAACACAATAATCTGTTTCTCCTATTTTAATGCCAAATAATCGTGGAGGCATACCAATACTAAACTGGTCTACATATATATTGCAAAGTTTAGCGGATACAAAATGACCTAATTCATGAACAAAGATTAAGATACTTAAAACAATAATAAAAACGAATATACTGAATAACATTTTACTATCCTATCTTGATGTTAATTTTTTGATTATCTCGATTGATTTTTTTCTTACTTCCTGGTCAATGCTCAGTATTATCTCTAAATTACAATCATTACAGTTCGTATATGAATTTTCTTCAAGTGTCTTTTCAACAATTCGATATATGTCAGTAAAACGAATTTTCCCTTCACAAAAAGATTGAACAGCTACTTCATTAGAAGCATTTAATACAGTAGGTTGCAATCCCCCTTTTTTGGCGACAGTTCTTGCTAATTTTAAACATGGGAATTTATTTTCATCAGGGTAATCAAAACTTAGGTTAGACAATTCTTTGATATTAATTCTTTTTAAAGGTCTGAATACCCTTTCTGGATATGTGAATGAAAATAAAATAGGTAATTTCATATCCGTAGGACCCAGATGTGCAAGCATATTACCATCTGAAAATTCTACAAGTCCATGAATAATACTTTGTGGATGTATCACTACATCAACTTTATCTTCTGTTAATCCAAACAACCATATAGCCTCAATAATTTCTAATCCTTTATTCATTAGTGTTGCAGAATCAACACTAATTTTTTTACCCATACTCCATGTAGGGTGCTTTATTGCTTCCTGAGGAGTTACTTCTTCAAGTTCTTTTATAGACTTGTTATAGAAAGGTCCTCCCGATGCGGTTAAATAAATCTTTTCAACCGTATTTATATCCTGTCCTATCAGACATTGAAATATAGCACTATGTTCGCTATCTACCGGAATTAGTTTTACAGAGTGAGCATTTGCTTTCTGGGTTATTAATCTCCCCGCCATAACCAAAGGTTCCTTGTTGGCAAGAGCAATATCATTTTGACTTTCTATGGCTGTTAGCAAGGGCTCTAAACCCACAGCCCCTACAATAGCACATAAAACAATATCCACTTTAATAGAGGAAATTTGTTTTAATCCTTCTTTCCCCGAATATATCGTTAAGTTTTTAAATTCATGTTGAAGGTCCTGAATATGCTTTGTATCAAACACAGCAATATATTGTGGTTTAAATTCTCTTATCTGTTTCTTTAATAAATCTATATTAGAATAGGCAGATAATCCGACAACTTGAAAATATTCCGGGAAAGAACGAATAACCTCTAATGCACTACGACCAATTGAACCCGTAGAACCTAATATGGTTATTTTTTTCTGTTGTGTTAGATGAGATTGCATAAATAAAATATATCTAAACTATCGAAACGATATTTTTAAATTTTGTGTTAATTCTTTCTTTAAGTATGCTGCGAACCTCTTTGGAGGAGGCACATTGTAATATCTTTTCTGAAAATTCTACCGCTTCCGTATATGTAATTTTGGTTATTAATGCCCTAATTTGCGGAATAGATACACTTGACATACTTAAACTATTTAAACCTAAACCAACGAGAAACTCTGTAAATAATGGGTCACTTGCCATTTCTCCGCAAATGCTACATGCAATATTGGCATTTATGGCAGAGGAAACGGTCATTTTTAACATACGAAGTATAGCGGGATGTGCAGGGTCATAAAGATGGGCAATGTTCTCATTATTCCTATCAACAGCCAGCGAATATTGTATTAAGTCGTTTGTCCCAATACTAAAGAAGTTACATTCTTTGGCTAATTCATCTGCAATTAATACAGCAGAGGGAATTTCTATCATAATCCCAATCTCGGGTTCTTTATTAAAAGGAATTCCTTCTAAAGTTAATTCATTTTTTACTTCTTGTAAAATTTTTTTTACATCACGAAGCTCTTCAATACTGCTTATCATTGGAAACATAATTTTAATATTTCCAATAGACGCAGCACGCAACATAGCTCGAAGTTGCGTCTTAAAAAAATCTTTGTGGGCAAGACAAAAACGGACTGCCCTACACCCCAACTGTGGATTTTGTTCTTTGATAAAGTTCGTATAACTTGCTAATTTATCGCCTCCAATATCAATAGTTCTTAATATTACCGGTAAAGGATTTAATGTTTTAGCAACATATACATATTCTTTATATTGTTCTTCTTCTGTAGGTGGTTCTGTTTTATTCAAGAATAAATACTCTGTCCTGTATAGTCCTATACCTGCTGATAAATGTTTTACATTATCATCCACTTCGTTTGGAAGTTCAATATTGGCAAGAACAGATATTCTTCTACCGTCTTCTGTTTGGGAAGGATGAGATATTATCCTTTTTTCATATTGTAAAAATCGTCTCGATAACTGGATTTTTTTCTGTCGCAGTTTAAGAATGGTATCAGAGGTAGGATTTATATATAGTAACCCAGAGATAGCATCTACAGCCGCCCCTTTTATAACTGCAGTATAAGTATTAAATAGGTTACTTACACCAACAATAGTAGGAATTCTTAGAGACCTTGCTAATATTGCGACATGGGAAGTAGTACTACCTCTTTCAAGAACTATAGCACGAATTTTTTCAGGATGTAAACGGGCAGTTTCTGATGGAGGCAAATCCACAGACAAAAGAATACAGGGCTTTTTAATATTGTCAAGATCAGGCCGTTTCTGCTCCAAAAGATTTCGAATTATACGGTCAATAACATCAATAACATCCGCAGTCCGTTCCTCAATAAAAGAATTTCCAGTAGATTTTATGTCTTTTGAGTATTTTTGGGCGATGTCATACAAAACAGATTCCGCATTTAACAACTCCTCATGAATACGCCTTTTCAATTCGATCAATATTGTTTCGTCTTCAAGAAGCATTAAATGCACATCAAAAATACCCGCTTGCTTCTTTCCAAAATTCTCGAGAGTTTTTTTATAAAGAAGTGTTAATTCCTCTTTGGTGATGTCTATAGCAGACTGAACTCTTTTATATTCTTCCTTGGGATTTTTTATTTTGAAACGGGGAATATTGATAACTCCGGGGTCATATACAAGTGCTTCACCCCAAACAATGCCAGGTGATACAGGTATTCCATGATAAATTTTTTCCATTTATTCTTCTCCGAACCCGCTTTCAAATATCTCTTCCAATTCTTGTAATGCAGAATGTGCATCTTTCCCTTCAGCAACTGCTACAATTTCTGCATCTTTTGGGGCTCCTAAACTTAATATTTGCAATACACTTTTGGCATTTCGACGATTTCCATTGTAAACAAGGTAGATATGAGCATCGTATTTTTGCATGGCACGCACTATCATTGCCGCGGGGCGTGCATGAACCCCTAAAGAATTAACAACTTTAATTATTTTTTCTATTCGATTATTGTTCATATCAAACTATAACGATTTAATATTTACCTTTATGTTTATTTCAATATTAGAACCTGGATAATATATTTTTTTCCAACAAGGAATTAATACATTACCTTGATATACTCTTTCCTGACCATTTTCCGATTGACTTACTGTCTCTATAGGAAAATTAAAAATCCTTGCTTCATTATCAAAAATCATCTCTATTTCTAAACCTTGCCATTCATCTCTAATGGATATATGGCTTAATCCTATTTCATCTCCTATATCTCCCAACTTCCGCATGGATAACATTTTATCTCTGGAATAAAGAAACCGATCATCAGCGGTACCTGTAAGGAGATTAAAACACCACTCCGACCCAAAATATCCTTCAAATTCTCCCGTAGAATTATTAATAATGCTATATTTTATATCAAATGAAACATCATTTTCACTTTTTGGAGAAGAAAGGGCGAATACTTTTACAACATCAACATTCCATTTTAAATCACCTATTGAAACAATACCTTTACCCATAAAAGAAATCTTTGAACCGTCTGATTGATACTCATAAATATCCTTGTATAATGACCACCAATCAGTGTAACTATTTTTCTTTAAATCTTCAACAGATATATTTAACGGCAAAAAATGGTCCCTCATGGAACTCCGTAGATAGGGGTCATATATTAGATACTTTTCTAATCCTTTTTCCTTTGCTTTAATTAATTCATGAATACTTTTATGTCCTTCCTCTTCTATATTATGAGATATATCCACGCGGAAAAGATCTTCATGATAAGCCTCTTCTCTACGGGAAAGGATATTCATACAATTAAATGATTTGGGTTTGTAATCTAATTCAAATAATGTCCCACCGTCCTCCGGACAAAAATAAAAATTAGCTACAGGTGTTTCAAAAATGATTTCTTTTTTCCCATCACAATTAAAATCTATCGTAGTAATGGAATAGAAATTAGAAGAAATTTTTAAATATTCATCAATTAATTTATCACTTTCAATTAAATTACTATATACCGCTGTTCTTAAATGATTAAGATAAAGCCCTCCAAAAACCCCATGCCAGTATGCACAATTACATTGTCCCTGAAATAATTTTCTTTGTGCCTTTTTAAGTAACACATTTTCTTGGTCTTTAATAATCAAATCATTTAATCTGCGACTTGTCCTTAACATCCGTTTCTGCATGTTATTTGATTCTTCATATTTTGATAAGAAACCTCTCCAAAAACCACCTCTGAAATAGCGGGAAGTCTTTTCCCAGAGTTCTGTATCACTTTGGAAATTTTTCTTTATTTTCAAATATTCTTTTTGTGATTTTGTAGGCAAAACCCACTCCATCATTTCATGGTATGAAGCACAAGGCAGATATACCCTACCTGAAGGAGGATTCTTGTCTATATATTCTGAATAAGTAATAGCCTTTAACCATTCCTTCTCTTTCGTAACAGATTCAAAAAAGTTATATAACCACTCCTCTTCATAAACACTATGGTATGTTCCTGGCCAGATACCAAATTTTTCACCATCATCGTGAAACACTGCACAAGCACTTTTATGTAATTTTGATTTTTCCTTTAAATAATCTATGGTTTCTACAATGGGTCGAAAGGGAATTGTATATCTTAGTTTTTCAAGAATAGGGAAGACTTTAACAATATGTCCTTCATGTTCAGTTAGGTAATAGCCAAACAAATCATTAGGTTCTAATCCAGCACTAAGAAAATGGGTATCATCAAGCGCTGTATATTCTATACCTGCTTTTGCTAATATTTTTGGGAAATAAGGTTCCCATACCCTTTCTGCGATCCACATACCTCTCGGTTTCTTACCAAACCGTTCATTAAAAAAGTTCTGCATATATAAAATTTGATTAAAAGCATCTTCCTCAGGAATGGCACAGATTAAAGGTTCGTAAAAAGCACCTCCCATTAATTCAATTTGCCCATTTTCTACAAAGTGTCTGACTAAATCATAAAATTCGGGGTGATTATTATCTAACCAGTCCCAAATAGGACCCGTTATATGCAAGGTGATATGAATATCTTGAAAATCCTTCAATACTTCGAGAAAAGGCAAATATGCCTTTTGATAAGCATTTTCAAAAACAAAATCAAAATTTCCCACAGGTTGATGTGAATGTAAAGCAAAAATCAAATTTAATGAATTCATAAATACTACTTCCTATCATTTTTGTGGATGATGGGTGGTGGCTTGTTTGGAACGCTCTGAAAATTTTTGGTCTATGTCTATTCCTAATTCTCTCATACGACATTTTAATGCAGCCGCTTCTACAATAACTGCCAAATTTCGCCCCNGTCCTACTGGGACTTTTAAATAAGGAACTTTTACATTTAATATCTCTTTCTCTGGCCATACATCTAAAATAATATGATAATCTTCCATTTTTTCTACAAGTTCTATAACAAGTCCCACCTGTTTCCTTCTACGAATTCTACCCGCACCATAGACAGACAATACATCTACTACACCGATACCTCGAATATGCATGTAATGCTCTAATTGGGGGTCACTCTCGGCGATTACAATATCTTCTATACCTTTTCTCAATCTAACTACATCATCAACAACAAGACGATGACCCCTCTCAACAAGTTCAAGAGCAGTTTCACTTTTACCGATTCCTGATTCACCAACGATAATTACTCCAATACCATAGCAATCTACCACTGTCCCATGTATGGTTGTTTCCGGTGCAAACTTTTCAGCAAGGAATAAAATTGTCTTACTAATTACCTGGTCAGTTGTAAGGTTTGACTGAAGTACAGGGACACCATGACGATTACAAATATCCAAAAATATTTGAGGCGGAACTAATGAACGAGATAGAAGAAACGCAGGAATTTCAAATGAAAACATGTATTGTAAGCGATTTTCAATTTCAGCAGGGGAGAGCCGTTCAATGTAATGTATTTCTGTATTACCTAAAACCTGAATTCTATCATTTGCAAAATACTCTAAATAACCTGTCAAAGCCAAACCGGGACGATTTACATCGGCGGTAAATACCTCCCTACGAATACCTTGAAACCCTGCAATGATTTTTAACCCCAGTTCTGATGAAATGGATTCTTTGAAGAGTGAGGCTACAGGAATAGACCCCCTTTTTCTAAAATTCATCTGTAAATCATATTCCCACATTCATTAATCTCACTAATTGAGAGAACCAATCCTAATATTATTAATTTTTATTATTATATTATAAATATACCTAAAATTGTGGTTCTATTAATCCGTAAGTATTGTTTCCCCTTGGATACAATACATTTACCTGTGAAGTCTCAACATTAATAAATACAAGGAAAGGTTCTTCTAAAAGTTGTATCTGCATTAATGCTTCATCAACTGACATGGGCTTTAATACAATTTGTTCTCTATGGATAATTTCATGAGGAATTACAGGCAACTCATCCTCTTGAACACTTTCTCCCTTTTCAGTTTCATCTTTAACCTCAAGGATTACATGTTTATATTTTCGTGTTTCTTCATAACTGCGTGGTTTATGATTTTTTATTTTATCCTTGAATTTGCGAACTTGTCGGTCTAATTTCTCTATAACTGCGTCTACGGATGCATACATATCATTGGATATTTCTTTACTGTGTATTCGCATACCATTTGCATTTATATTTATTTCACAAATGTGTCTATGTTTTTCTACATCCAGCACAACATCCGCATTTATAATCTTATCAAAATGGTTGGTTAACTTGTTAAGTGCATTTTCAATATAACTCTTCAATGCGTCGGACATTTCCATGTGTCTACCTGTGATTTTTACATTCATTGATTTATCACTCCTTTATCTAATTTATTATTCCTTTTTATATTTTAACGCAAAATAATACCAAAGGATTAAAAAATAGTTCAAACGATGGAATTTCTATAAGTCACACATTTATAATCGGTAAATAAAAACATAAGAATAACGCATAAAACAAACGAGGCTCCTATATGAAATATACGAAATATGTTATTTACTTTTTTGGAATAATACTCCCTGTAATTACCACTGCTATCCTTATATATAAATATGGTTACCATTTTCCATATTGGGATGAAATATTATACCTTCCTCTATATGATAAATTAAGTCAGGGGACACTTTCTATAACGGATTTATTTTTCTTACAAAATAATCATAGACCCTTTTTCCCAAGAATTATTACTCTGGGATTAGCAAAAATAACCTCCTGGAACGAATTTTCTATTCTTTATTCTAGTCTTATATTCGTTATCGTCCAATTTCTAATTCTTGCACATATAATAATCTCCAATAACAAAGAAAAATTAGATTACGGACAATCAGGCAATTCAAAAAATGAAAAAATGAAATTTCTAATTCTCTGTTATGTGGCTCTACTACTATTTTCCTGGTCTCAAATGGAAAACTGGGTTTGGGGACTGCAACTTATGATGTTTTTTACAAATCTACTATGCATTTTAGTTTTGTTTATCATGTTTAAATATCAGATGAATGTATTAACATTAGTTGTTTGTACCATATTAACAACAATGGCATCATACTCCTTTGCAAATGGATTGTTAATCTGGTTTACTTCTTTACCCCTACTAATTTATAAAATAGCGAAAACAAGAAAAAATTATATACTTCTTCTTATATGGATACTTTGTGCTGTAGCCGTTATATCATTTTATTTTACAAACTATCACACCCCATCTATTTCAAAAACAAATGCAGATACAGGATTAATGCACAAATTTTTATACTTCATTCTTTACATTAGTAGCCCATTATCAGGTTTCTTATTTACACCTCCATGGCACGGAAACAAGTTACCTAACATCAATGTAATATCTTATTTATTTGGGATAACTGGACTTGTTTTATGGATATTCCTGCTTTACAAATCAAAAAATATAATTGTTAATAATGTCCATGTTTGTAAGTTTGAAAAAAACAAACAAATATTGTTTGAAAAAAGAAGCCTAAACGCAAATGCAGATGAATATTTCTTCTGGAAAAGTCTTTCTTTATTTGCACTATTTAGTGGAGTACTACTTGCAATGGGAAGATCAGGTATGGGATTAGGACAGGCTTTATCATCACGATATATCACAACAGGATGTTTATTCTGGTGTTCAATTATGGGATTGTTTAATTTCTATGTAAAAAATACAGAAAATCCATTTAAAAAATATATTTCAAGCCAATATGTAAAGATGATACTTCCGATAATTATAGTAATACTTTACTTTGTCTTAAATTTTTCTACGATATATTTAAACCGTGAATGGCATCAAATTGCACGATGGAAAAATTTAGGGTGGTATGCATTATCTTCTGGCTATGATGGAAGATTATATTGGACAGATCTCTGGGGAGATAAAGATTTTATAAGACCCGATATACTGAAAAACGAAATACTACCAATATTCAAGAAATATAATTTGACTAACATTAAAAGATTTGAAAATGAAGATGTTAAAAAAGAATTGGCAAAAATATTTATAAAAGAAGCAAAATATTTCATAAAAAAAGAATTGTGGAAGCCCGCAGTATGCTATCTGGATACCGCCATATTTTTGAACCCGGAATTACCAGATATCGAAGATATGAAAAAACAAATTCCAATAGAGGTATTCAGTCTTTATGAAAAATATCAAAATGAATGGCGACTTATGACTGAAAAACATTGATTTATAGATATTATTGTTTAATTTTTGATATTATATCTTCCATCCCTTTTTTGTCCCCTTAATTTATAAAAAACAGAATATTTTTGTTTTTTCGGAGTTTAAAAATGAAAAAGAAAGTATTTGATGATGTAGTTCCTTCATCACAGTTTAATTTTGCTCAAGCAGAAAAAGAAATTATTAAGTTTTGGAAAGAAAAAAAGATATATCATAAAAGTTTAGAGCAAAGAAAAAATGCTCCAAAATTTGTATTTTATGAAGGTCCTCCAACGGCTAATGGTTTACCCCATCCGGGGCATTGCCTTACAAGAACTATAAAAGATATTTTCCCTCGATATAAAACGATGGATGGTTACTATTGTGAAAGAAAAGCCGGTTGGGACACTCACGGTCTTCCCGTCGAAATTGAGGTTTGTAAAACATTAGGAATTATAGATGGAGGCAAATCCGCTATAGAGGCATACGGTATAGAAGCATTTAACAAAGCCTGTATTGATTCTGTTTTCCGTTATCAGAAAGAATGGGAAGAAATGACAGAACGAATTGCCTTCTGGGTAGACCTTGAACAAGCGTATGTTACATATCATCAATCGTATGTAGAAAGCGTATGGTGGGCATTAAAGCAACTATTCGATAGAGGGTTGCTTTATCGTGGTTATAAGGTAGTTTGGTGGTGGGCACAAGGTGGCACAGCTCTATCCGCAGGTGAAGTAGGTGAGGGTTATAGGGAAACCGATGACCCTTCTATAACAGTTCGTATATCGCTAACGAAAGAGAGCAAAGAAAAAATGGGGTTTGCAGAAAAGGATAAGGTAAGTTTCCTGATATGGACGACTACTCCATGGACACTTTTGAGTAATTGTGCTATTTGCGTTGGTCCTCATATTGAATATGCTTTAGTAGAAATGGAAAAAGATGGAAATAAAGAATGGTTTATAATTGCAAGTGCTGTAGCAAAATCTGTATTAGGCGAAAATGTTAAAATTGAAAAGACTTTTAAAGGTATGGATTTGGTTGGATTATCTTATGAACCTTTATTCAAATTTGATGAGCCCCAAAAAATTGAAGGAACAGGACCTTCTGATAAACACTGGGTTATCATAGCAGGTGATTTTGTAGATATAGAAACGGGTACAGGTCTGGTTCATATCGCACCTGCTTTCGGTGAAGATGACTATAAAGTATGTAAAGAACAGGGGATAGGTTTTCTTTGTTTTGTTAAGTCAGATGGTACATTTGACGAAAGAGTTACAGAAAAGGATTTATACACGGGTGAACCTTTAAGTGGAAAGTTTTGTAAGGATGCAGATAAATCCATTATTCGGATATTAAAAGAAAGAGGCCAACTTTTAAAACAGGAACAATTTCGCCATGCTTATCCTTTCTGTCCCCGTGCCGATAATGACCCGCTTATTCAATACGCACGACAAAGTTGGTTTATTAAAACTTCGGAATTTATTAACGAATTTTTGAAAAATAACCAGAAAATATCATGGCAACCCGAACATATTCGAGACGGCCGTTTTGGGAATTTTCTTGCAACCAATGTTGACTGGGCATTATCTCGCGAAAGATTTTGGGGAACACCATTACCCATCTGGGTTTGTGAAAAGACAGGTTATATGGAATGTATTTCATCTTACGAAGAATTACTTTCAAAACCGGATGTTCAAGGTTTAGATGTGTGGGAGAATGCAAAGAAAGCAAATCCGGAATTAAACGATAACTTAAAGGTTCATAAACCTTATATAGATGCAATTACCTATCAAAGCCCCAAAGACCCCACTTCGCGTATGCGACGGGTACCAGAGGTTATAGACTGCTGGTTTGATGCAGGTTGTATGCCTTTTGCTCAATGGGGCTACCCCCACAAAGAGAACTCTGAGAAAATATTTACAGAAAACTTTCCTGCTGACTTTATCAGTGAGGCAATTGACCAGACAAGAGGTTGGTTTTATTCACTTTTAGCAATTAGCACTATGCTTTTTGGGGATAAAAAGGAATATCCTCATCCATTTAAGAATTGTGTATGTTTGGGACATATTCAAGGTGAAGATGGATATAAATTGTCAAAAAGGCTAAAAAATTATAAAGAGCCCAAATATATATTTGATAAATACAGTGCAGATGCCTTGCGTTGGAGTTTTGTTGCCAAGAACTCTCCCACTACAACAACGAGATTTCAGGAAAGACTTATTGAAGAATTACAAAGTGACCTATTAATCCGCTGGTATAATGTGTACAGTTTCTTTACAATCTATGCCAATTTAGATGGTTTTACAGCGGAAGGGGCACCTTTGAAGTTATTGCAAGATGTGTCACCCAACCCTCAGGATGTTAAGGAAGAGGTTGTTACTCCTCCAACTGACCCTGTAAAGGCATATCGGCAATGGAATGAACGGTGTGAATTAGACCGCTGGATATTAAACGAAATGAACAAAACTATTGTTATAGTTCGAAATGCCCTTGATCAATACGAAACCTACACATCCGCAAAAGCTATTTTTGACTTTCTGGAAGGTTTATCAAACTGGTATGTTCGCAGAAGCAGGCCCCGTTTTTGGGATAGTATGTGGACAGAACAAAAAGCAGATGCATACTGGACACTATTCGAATGTCTAATCAATCTTGCACGAATTGCAGCACCCTTTGTTCCTTTCTTTTCCGAAATCACATGGAAAAATCTTACGAAACCCTTAAAAACGGCTACGGAAAGTGTACATTTGTCTACATATCCGATTGCTAACTCGGATGAAATAGATAATGTTTTGTTAGAAAACATGGCTCTTGCAAGAGAAACAGTTACTTTAGGGTTAAGTGCCCGTCGTTTATCCAATATTAAGGTTCGCCAACCGCTGGCAAAATGTGAAATAGTTCTATCCTCTCCGGAGTTAAAAGATAAAGTTGCCTCTTATATCGAAATCATAAAAGAAGAACTAAATATTAAAGAAATTGAATTTTCAGATCAGCCAGAACTCTATGTGAATTATGAGATAAAACCTAATTATAAACTCTTAGGACCTAAATTAGGAAGTAAAGTAAAATCACTTGCAAAGGCACTGTCCTCTGCCAATGGTGCTATGATATATCATGACATTACAACAAAAGGTGAATACATACTGGACATAGAAGGGGAGAGGGTTTCCTTGAAAGAAGAGGATTTAAGTGTAAAACTTATCCCTAAAGAAGGTTTTACAGCCTCACAAGGGAAAAATATGGTAGTTATTTTGACAACTACGATTACGGAAGAATTAAGGAAAGAAGGCTGGATACGCGATATAATCAGAGAAATCCAGGAACTTCGCAAGGCAAAGCAACTCCCCTACGATAAAAGGATTGTTTTGACATTAGTCACAAATGATAACTCACTTAAAAATGCATTTTCTGAATATAAAGATATGCTCGCAAGGGAAGTGTTGGCAAACACAATCACTATATCGGATAACGAAAAGCCTGAAATGAAACAAATCGCTATAGATGATATTCCCGTAGGCTTATTCTTAGAACCTGTAAATTAAAAAGGAAACATTACCGAACTAATTTTACCGGACCGGTTATATAAGGTCCTTTTCCAAGATGGTAAACTTTTACCTTTATTAAACCTTTCCTTCGGTCTAATGCCTTCATCGCGGAATATGAGAGGTCTATTACACGCCCTTTTATATAAGGACCACGATCATTCAATTTACAAATTACAGATTTCCCTGTAATTTCGTGAACAACAAGGTAATAATCGCCAAAAGTCCCAAAAGGCATTGCACAAGTGTATTCATGGTCCTTTAAATGTTCGCCAGAAGCGGTTAAGAAGCCTGTCTGTGCCGTGGTATAAAATGAGGCTATTCCCTCAATACAAGGCTGTATAGGCTGCGTTGAAAGTAATAATATTGCTAACATCGGGAACATATTTATTACTCCTTCTGTTTGGAGTTATTTCCGGGTTTCTTATTCAATTATCCTTAAACTCAATATTAAGCAACTTCCTCCGAATTCGCTCAAGTGAAATCACTGAAATCCTTACCCGGTCCCTTTCTTCTTGCCCATAAAAGGGTAGTTCCCAGTGAATTTCTTCTGTTTCGTTTCCTGACAGACTAACACATGTTGTATGCTTATTAAGGTCAGGATATATTATTAAATTGTATGCAAAAGGAAATTTTAACAGATATTCTTTCCTTAAATCAAATAATTTTTCTAAATCTTGCTCATTTTTGACAGCAGGTAATACTTCGCCACAAACAAACCTTTCTGCTTTGGATTGTATCAAACGGTAAATAATCATTCCCGCAGTCTGTGCATCTATTATGGTGATATGTTTGTTAAGGTCAGTCAAAAGCTTATCCAAAGCCTTTTCTAAAGAATAATCCTCCCCTGAGAGGACTAAACCGGGTAAACATTGATGAATCTTATTTTCCATTTCGTCCAGTATTTGATTTGCTTTTTCATGCGAACTTTCTTTTACAGCTAATCGGATACGAACACATTCAGGAGAAGCAAGTAATCCTATAGTAGGAGATGAGGAATAAAGCAAATCCCCTAATTTATAGTCAATTCTTGATTCTCCTAATCCATAAACCTTTAACACTCTTATATATAGACGATTTTGAATACCAAATTTCTGACATAAGAAAGGAATAACTGTTTCTTCAAACATCGGCTTTAACTCAAAAGGAACTCCCGGCAAACATATTATATATTTTGAATTATATTCTTTTATAAAACCTGGGGCTGTTCCAACTGGATTATGTATCGGAATAGAACCTTTCGGAAGAAAAGCCTGTTTTTTATTATTTTCAGAAACCTTGACGCCTCTTTTTTCTAATCTTTCAAATATCTTTTGGTATAGTTCAGGATGGTAAACCAAAGGGCTATCTGTTGCCTCTGCCACACTTTCCCTTGTCATATCATCCACAGTTGGACCTAAGCCACCACTGCATATTATTACATCACAACGGGTGATGGATTCTTTGATTACATTTACTATCCTGCTTTGATTATCACCTACGGTTATTTTTCGATATACATCCACACCAATTTCCGATAGTTTTTCACCCATATAACTGGCATTTGTATCTATAATTTGACCTAATAAAAGTTCTGTGCCTATCATTATCAATTCAGCGTTCATATAAAAACCTCTTTTTGAATTTTTATAAACAAAAGTATTGCTTTTCAAATTTCCTGAAAGCATTATAATATAATAACTATATGGAATAGAAAAAATGACAACGAGCATAGAACTATTAAAAAATAATCCAACACAGGAAATAGGGATTTATATACATATACCATTTTGTAAAAAGAAATGCGAATATTGCGATTTTTTAAGTGTGGCTATAAATGGTGTTATTCAAGACAATTATATAGTTTCTTTAATAAAAGAATTGGGAAATGATCCTTTTCAAAATCCAGTAAAAAGTATTTATATAGGTGGTGGAACTCCCTCATTATTAAAACCGAAACAAATTAATACTATTATTACACATGTAAATAAATTATTTAACTTTATTTCCCCCGAAATTACTATTGAAGTAAACCCGGATGATATATCTGACGCATGGATTAAAGAAATAAAAGATTTAGGGATAAATAGAGTTAGTGTCGGTGTTCAAACATTTTATGATGAAGAATTAGAATATTTAGGCAGGCGACATAATGCAAAAAAGGCGATAGAAGCATGTAAAATTATTTCAAATTATTTTGACAATTGGAGTTTAGACCTTATATTTGGAATTCCATTTCAAACAAAGGAAAGATGGAAAGAAAACTTAAAAATTGCTGTGGAATTAAATCCTTCACATATATCAACTTATAATTTAACATTCGAAAAAGGAACACCCCTATATGAAAAGAAGTTAAAAGACAAACCCGATGATGATTTTTGTTTAGATTTGTATAAATATGCGGAAATATATTTATATTCAAATGGTTACGAACACTATGAAATTTCTAATTTCGCCAAAAAAAATTATTCGTGCATCCATAACTTAATCTACTGGCATAATGAGTATTACTTAGGTATAGGAACAGGGGCATTCTCATTTATAGATAATTTACGATGTGCCAACATTTCAAGCATAGAAGAATACATAAAATATCCGGGTAAGAAACAGGAAATGGATTATTTAACCGATGGAGAGATAAAATTAGAGACTTTAATTCAACATTTTAGACTTTCCGATGGAATACATGAAAAAAGCTATTTAAATAGATTCTCCACTCATATTGATGAAGATTTCGGTCCCGCATTAAATAATCTAATTGAGAACGGTTTTTTAGAATATAATCAAGGCATATATAAACCCACAGCAAAGGGTTTTTATCTGAATAATGAAATAGGAAGACAACTATTAGATTGTATAAAATAAGGTGATTATATATTTTTTATCCATCAGAGGGAAAAGGACAGAATGTGTAGTTAAGAGATGTCCCCTTTACATTTTTGTAATTAATTATAAAAAGCAGTATTAAATTGAACTATAAATAAGAAATTGTTATATATATTATAATATGATAACA
>AWNW01000006.1:40000-86659 GCA_000493945.1 Candidatus Hydrogenedens terephthalaticus JGI OTU-1 | reverse complement strand
CCTACGATATATCCCCTCTCGCAAAACACGGTAAAATCCATACACCGTGCTATACGCCATACCCAACTCCTTACTCGCTTTATGTGCCGATATCTCTAGTTCAAATAACTTTACCAACATCAACAGCCGTCCATAAGGAAGTCGGGTCTTTTCCAGAACACTACCTCGTCTCGGCGACCATTCCCGACTACAGGTATAGCATTTATAGATACACCTCCGTATCCATCCAACTCGTTCGGAAGAACAAAAAGGACAGGTGGTATAGGTCTTCAACAAGCCCAAGGCTTGCAGGTACCTGCAAGCCTTCTCTTCATCTGCGGCTTTCTTCACTACTTCCATAATTTCCATACTCTTTTCTCCTCTATCTATTTCCTCTTTCCCATCCTATATGTGGATTATATCATATAATCACCTAAAACAATTTTTGGTGCATTCTAAAAAGAACGCACCAAAAATTGTTTTTATGTAGGTATTATTTTGTTATGAAGTTTTTGATGTTGAAGTAGTTTCCTTATTACCTGTTTTTGTTTCTGTTGATGTTTTCCCATTCCCGTTATTGGAACTTGTGCTTGTGCTGTGAGAACCATTGCCATTACTACCTTTCTTCTTGTAATCCGTCTCATAAAAACCACTTCCTTTGAAAATTATCCCTCCACCATTACCAATTAAACGCTCACATTTTCCTTTACATTTCTCACATACAATCTTGGGTTTTGCTGTAATCGAATGAAAATAATCAAAACGATACCCGCATTTTACACATTCATAAGTATAAGTCGGCATAAAAATCTCCTCCTTAAATAATTAAGAACCTCCTACATTATTCAAAACGAGAAATCAATAGGCAGGTAATACAAAAATTAATAACAAGAATCAATTATTAAAAACAACTCTACATTATAATATCATACATAATCTATCACTTTCTTTACTTAAATTTCAAATATGCTTTTAGTTCTCTTTTCTATATTAAATATTCTCTGCAAAAAATTCTTACATTTATGTATTTTAAGAACAGTAGATAATACATTTATGTATATTGTATTAGATAAAATTTGTTTCTAACTCTATAAATATAAACGAAAAACGCATATTTGTGGGTATTTCTTTTGTAAAAGGCATATTTTATAAACCTTGGCATTTATATTGCTTAATAATATAGCAATAAACAAAAAGTTTTTATTTGTTATAATATGCTTCATATTTACCTGAACTATAAATCTAATATAAGGCATTGATAGATGAAAAAAATCGAAGCAATCATCAAACCATTTAAGTTAGAAGAAGTAAAAGAAGCACTTGCTGAGATAGGGTGCAAAGGTTTGACAGTCTCTGAAGTCAAAGGTTTTGGCAGGCAACATGGGCATAAAGAATTATACCGTGGTGCAGAATATGTTGTAGAATTTCTTCCCAAAATAAAGATTGAGGTGGTGGTTGTAGATGAAATGGTAGAAACGGTAGTAAAAGCGATATTAAAGTCGGCTTCCACAGGTCGTATCGGAGATGGTAAAATTTTTATTATACCGGTAGAGGAAGCCATCAGAATAAGAACAGGCGAAACAGGAGATATAGTCGTCTCTTAAAAATAAAAAAACTATACTAAGGAGAAATGTTATGTATAAAGATTTAACACCCAAAGATGTATTAAAAATGATTAAAGAAAAAAATATAGTCTTTGTTGACCTTCGTTTCATGGATTTTCCGGGACTACAACAACACTTTACCTTTCCTGTATCTCAGATAGATGAAGATGTTTTTGAATCAGGTATTGGATTCGATGGCTCAAGTATTCGGGGCTGGCAAAGTATCCATGAAAGTGATATGCTTGTATTGCCCGACCCACGCACAGCATTTGTAGATCCATTTTCAAATATTCCTACATTAGTGTTATATTGCAATATTTTAGACCCCATTACAAAAGAGCGTTATACCCGTGACCCACGGAATATTGCTCAAAAAGCAGAAAATTACCTGTTGTCCACAGGCCTTGCTGATACCTGCTATATAGGACCAGAGGCAGAATTCTTTATTTTCGATGATATTCGTTATGACCAGACACCGAATAGTGGATATTACTTTATTGATAGTAATGAGGGTATATGGAACAGTGGCAGGGATGAAAAACCAAATTTAGGTTACAAACTTCGTTATAAAGAAGGGTATTTCCCAATACCGCCTTCAGATGATACACACAATATCCGTAGTGAAATGGTTAAATTGATGTTAGATTGCGGGATTAATGTGGAATGTCATCATCATGAGGTTGCCACGGGTGGACAGGCAGAAATTGATATGCGTTATGCTCCCTTGACACAGATGGCAGACCAATTAACTCTTTATAAATACATTATTAAAAATGTAGCAAAGAAAAACGGCAAAACAGTAACCTTTATGCCCAAACCTTTATTTAGTGATAACGGTTCCGGGATGCATTGTCATATCTCATTATGGAAAGGCGGAAAACCTATTTTTGCAGGAAATAAGTACGCGGGATTAAGCCAGGAAGCACTCTGGTTTATTGGTGGCTTACTAAAACATGCACATGCACTTGTTGCTATTACAAATCCGACAACGAATAGTTACAAACGATTGGTCCCGGGATATGAAGCACCTGTAAATATTGCTTACTCGGCTCGTAATCGTAGTGCCTGTTGCCGTATTCCTATGTATTCGCCCAGTCCTAAAGCAAAACGGATTGAATTTCGTGTGCCCGACCCATCCTGCAACCCCTATATGGCGTTTGCCGCTCTCTTAATGGCAGGTCTGGATGGTATTCAGAACAAGATTGACCCCGGTGAGCCTATGGATAAAGACTTGTATGACCTTCCTCCCGAAGAAAAAGCACTTATCCCACAAGTTCCCGGAAGTCTTGCGGAAGCCCTCAATGCATTATCTAAAGACCACGAGTTCCTAACAAAAGGAGATGTATTTACGGAAGATGTCTTGAAAACATGGATAGAATACAAGCGTGTTCGTGAAGTTGAAGCCGTTAATTTAAGACCCCATCCCTATGAATTTATGCTGTATTTTGACATTTAAGATGCGTATCTAAGTATCCTCTGAGATATGCTCCTTATGTATTAAGTTATTGGAAAGGACACAGGGAAAGCCAAAAATCTTTCCCTGTGTTTCTTATTTCCGAATAATTTCCATATTATCTATTACATTTTTCTATTTCTCATTTCTCGGAATGTTTCGTTTCTCTATATTTACACACCCTCATCATGAAGTTTTTCTAAATAATCTATTAGAAGATTCAAATATTTTTCCGGGGTATCATCAACAGGGCATTCTAAATAAGGATATTCTTCTAATCCTGTTTCTATCTCTTTGCCAAAAATTTCAAATGCATATTTTTTTCTTGAAGGTGAAACAGGATGATAGGTATCGAACTGGATATATAAAAAGTTTTTATTTAAGACTAATTTTTTAACTCCCAAATCTACAGCCAGAATGCGTGATTTCATAATTTTTACTAAGTTTTCAACAGGCATGGGTATGAGTCCATATCTGTCTTTAAGTTCATCCATTAATTCTTCGCATTCTTCGGGTGTTTGTGCGGCAGAAATTCGTTGATACCATTGCATCTTTTCAAGGGAATTGTAGATATAGTCATCCAATATACGCGCCTGAATAGTAGTTTCAAACGGAGGTAATTTTTTGCGTATAAGAGGTTGCCCTTTCATTTCTGCAATGGCTTCCTCAATCAATTCACGATAGGTATCAAAGCCGACGGCATTTATATGTCCACTCTGTTCGGGGCCCAATAAATCGCCCGCACCCCGTATCTCTAAATCTTTCAATGCAACCTGCAAACCCGAACCTAATGTAGAAAAATCTTGGATGGCTTTTAGTCGCTCCTGAGCATCTTTGGTGAGAGCCTTATCAGAAGGAATTAACAAGTATGCAAAGGCACGATGTTTATATCTTCCAACCCTGCCTCGAATTTGATAAAGTTCACTTAATCCAAATCGGTCTGCACGGTCTACAATAATTGTGTTTACATTTGGAATATCTATACCGGATGCGATAATTGTGGTGCACACCAGCACATCAATCTCACGGTTAATGAAGGCTGTCATTACCTTTTCTAATTCATTTTTAGACATCTGTCCATGACCAATACCTATTCGTGCATTCGGCACCAATTGCTGGATTTTCATTGCGGTATATTCAATAGTTTGCACACGATTATGAAGGTAATACACCTGTCCTTCTCGTCGCAATTCCCTTTCAATGGCTTCTTTAATAATTTCGGGGGAATAATTAGCAATGCAAGTATGAATGGGTAAACGGTCATTGGGTGCTGTATTAATAACACTCATATCGCGAATGCCTGATAAACAAAACTGTAGTGTTCGCGGTATCGGTGTCGCTGTTAGAGTAAGTGTATCCACATGTTCACGAAGTTTTTTCAACTGCTCCTTATGTCTTACACCGAAACGCTGTTCCTCATCAATTATAAGTAAGCCCAAATCTTTAAATTGGACATCTTTTGAAAGTAAACGGTGCGTGCCAATGACAATATCTACTTCCCCTGTAATTAATCCTTCCAGAACCTGCTTTATTTCTTTTGTGGTGCGTAATCGGCTTAACGATTCAATACGGATAGGGAATCCAGCCATTCGTTCCTGAAAAGTGTGCCAATGCTGATGAACAAGTACTGTTGTTGGAGCCAGAACCGCAACTTGTTTACCATCCATTACCGCCTTGAAACTTGCTCTTATCGCAACCTCTGTTTTCCCGAAGCCAACATCTCCGCAAATCAAGCGGTCCATTGGTTGAGGAGCTTCCATATCCCGTTTGGTTTCTTCAATTGCATGATATTGGTCGGGTGTCTCATCATAATCAAAGGCTTCTTCCATCTGTCTTTGCCAGGGTGTATCTGGCGAAAAGGCAAAACCCTTAGAATGATGTCGTTTGGCATATAATTTGAGTAATTCCTCAGCAAATTGTTTGACCGACTCCCGTACCTTATCTTTCGTCTTGCCCCATGTTTTTCCCCCTATTTTATCGAGATTAGGGGTAACATCTTCTCCTGCGATATATTTCCGTATCTGGTCTAATTGCGTGACGGGAATATACAGCATATCTCCATCTCGATACACAACAGCAAGGTAATCACTGGATTTGTTTTCTAAACGATAAAGCCCCGTGAATTTACCTATTCCATGAACTTCGTGAACGACATAATCCCCCGGTTTTAAATCACTTAACGAATAAACACGCGTGCCTTTACAGAAAAATCGTCCTCTCCGTCGAACAAATTTCCTCCCAAACAGTTCTTTTTCACTTAACAGAACGAACTTCTCATCAGGATAAACACAACCCGAACGAATTCTACCAATTTCGATTTTTAAGTCAAAAGAATCTTTATCGAGACGATACCCCTGTTCTGTGATCAATTCATACATGCGTAATTGTTCTGAAGGTGTATTACAAAGAATTCGCACATGATATTGTTCAATGTCCCATTGCTTTAATTGTTCCCAGAATTCATTCAAATTTTTTGTCCAGATTTGGATGGAGTTCATAGGAATAACAATACGCGGTGCTGACCGTTCGGGTAAGGATAAAGCCGCTATTTCTATGTTTTTTAATTCGAGGAACTTGCTTGTAATTTCATTCCGTGTAAAGGTGTATGGATTCTCACCAAATTCAGATTCAATTTTCTGACTCTCTTCTAATATGTTCAACGGTTCTTCCCATATAATTAGAATATCCCTCGATAAATAATCCAACAGGCAATTTTTTTGGAGCAGAGAACTATTTTTAATAAGCAGGTCTTTTTCTGTTTTTAAAACAATATCTACATATTCCAGAGGGGCAATGCTTTTTTGAGTTTCAGGATCAAATTCGCGTATAGACTCAATAATATCACCGAAAAATTCCAGGCGAACAGGCAATTCACGAGCATACGGAAAAATATCCAATATTCCCCCTCTCCGACTGAATTCACCATGTTGAGACACACTCGCTTCGCGTTGATAACCCGAATTAATAAGTAAGGTAGTCAAATCTTCAAGGTTGTATTCTTGTTCTTTATTTAAATGCAACCTTTGTTTTTCCAGTGCTTCTCGCGATGGAACTACCTGTAATAACGAACGAATGGATGTGACGATAATTTTAGGAGTTTGTTTACCAGAGACAATCCGAGTTAGCAAATGAAGGCGTTCAGAAACAATATCCTCTGCCGGGTCAATAAAATCTGTGGGCAATGTTTCCCACGAAGGGAAGAAAGCACAATCTTCCTCTGAAGTAAATGTTATAAAGTCTTCATATATCTCTTCCGCACCATGATTGTCCGAAGCAATAACCAAAAGAGGTTTGTTAAGTTCTGAATGGATTAGATAAGGAATAACACTTTTCCCTACACCCCATGGTCCTGCAATTTGCACCCATGAAGATTTTTCTATCTGCTCAATAATCTGGCTTATAGCTTTAAATCTTAATAATGATACACTCATATCAAATGAATATTATTATATCCCATCTTTTAAGATAATCAGATATACGAAATATAGGAGTAGGTTTTATGTGAAAATTTTAATTATTTCCTTGGGATTTGTTTTCGATATTCAGTTCCTTAAAACTAACGCAGAATCAATGCTTCGCGTTCCGGTCCTACAGAAATATATTTAATGGGACATAAAACCCGTTTCTCTATTTCAATCACATAATTTTGGGCGTTTTGGGGAAGGTCTTCAAACCGACGCACTTTAGAAATGTCTTCATCCCAGCCCGGAAGTTCGATATATACAGGCTCTGATTTCTCGAGTATAGGATTGATTGGAAAATCGTCAAACATCTTATTTTCAAACTTGTAATGAGTGCAAATCTTTAATGTTTTCCTGCCTGTGAGACTGTCTAATTTGGTCAGGGCTATTTCTGTAGCACCCTGTACTTTTACACCGTATTTTGTTGCCACCGCATCAAAATGACCAATCGTTCGTGGTCTACCTGTTGCCGCCCCATATTCCTTGGCAATTTCTCGTAACTGGTCTGCTTCCTCTTTCTCCATTAGCGTTACGAAAGGACCTTCTCCAACGCAGGTTGAAAAAGCCTTTACAACAGCAATGACCCTATCCGGTGGATAGCCGAAAAGACCACCACCAATAGGAGCAAAAGCGGATAATGTGCAGGAAGAAGTTGTATAAGGATAAATTCCAAAATACAGGTCTCTCAATGTTCCTAATTGTGCCTCAAAAAGTATCTTTTTACCTTCTTTAACAGCTTGTTCCAATATTTCATTTGTGTTCTTTATATAAGGTAATAAGGGCTTGCTCCATTTCTGTGTCCATTCCCAGATTTCTTCAAAGGTAAAAGGATTATCTTTACCATAAACGCCTTTGGCTATTTGCAACTTCCAATCTACGATTTGTCGTAATCGTGTTTCAAGATATTCCGGGAAAAATAGGTCGCCCATTAAAATAGCCTTTTTTATTGTTCGGTCTCCATAGACCGGGGCAATTCCTCTTCGTGTAGAACCATACGCATTTTTACCCAATCGTTCCTCTTCCCAGATATCTTCATAACGATGGTAAGGGAAACAAATAACGGCGCGCTCCGAAATATATATTTTGGGGTCTATTCCATGCTCCTTAAAACTCTGAATTTCCTCTACCAAACTTTGAAGGTCAAGAACCATCCCCGGTCCTAATATATTAATTGTCTTTTTACTAAAAACGCCGGATGGAATGAGATGTAATTTAAATTCCCCAAACTCATTAATAACCGTGTGACCCGCATTATTTCCTCCTTGATAACGGATAACAAAATCTGCATCCTGGGCAAAATAATCTACCATGCGACCTTTTCCTTCGTCGCCCCAATTTGCTCCCACAATGACTTCAATACTCATTTACGATACCCTTTACATAAATGTTCAGTTCTCACAAAAAAACGGGTCGAAACCAAACTCGACCCGTTTGCCTTATTCAATTATACAGAAAAAACTATCTCGAATAGAACCCGATGACACCCGGAGTATCTTCAAGGAAGGGAAGATTTTCTTCTGCCGGGACAGAAACAACATGCCCTTCAAAAGATTTCGCTTCACGAGAAAGATGAGGGGGAATTTCCTGATAGGGATTTTCTGCTCCTTCGGCTATCATCGGAATGTTTCTACTCTTCTCTCGCACTGTAATCTTCATTCCCGGTTTTACGGTAAAAGAGGGGATATTCACTTTCTTACCATCTACCAGAAAATGACAATGAGTTACGAGTTGCCGTGCTGAAGAAATAGTCGGAGCAAAGCCTAAACGGTAAACTACCGTATCAAGCCTGCATTCCAGAAGTCTCATCAGATTTACACCTGTATCACCTGTAATACGCTTGGCTTCCTGGAATGTTTTCCACATTTGCCGTTCCATCAAACCGTAATGCATGCGAATTTTTTGTTTTGCCAGTAATTGCCGAGCATAAACAGACAACTTCCCTTTCGGGTCTCTTCCATGTTGTCCCGGTCTGAACGGACGTTTTTTAGATGGGCATTTCGGGCTTCCCCATATACAGGAACCCAAACGCCGACATAACTTGTGTTTCGGACCTAAGTATCTTGCCATAGGTTGTGTTTGTTCCTTACTTTAATTTAATTTTTTCTTTACACAAAACGAGACACACGCTCTCTTTTACAGCCGCGGAAAAGATAGAGGTGTAAAGTTAAATCTTTTTTGAGGTGTATTATTATAGAATTTTTACAAGGATAAAAACAAATCAGCCCAGACTCCTTATTTAGTATGACAATTCGTCTATTCCTACTATTTTCTATATTTGTGTTTCCCATTCTTACTTAAAATTCCAATCTTTGCAAATTTTGTAGATGAAGAATATACTTACTTTTAGGGTTCTACCTGAAAATTCATAATATCTATTATTTGTTTGTATCTTGTTTCAATAAACTCATTATTTGTTGGTTGTGGTTCTTTTGACATAGTTTTCTGAAGTTCGATTTCTATATCCCAATTGTAGGGAAAACTACCCATAGGCAAAATACAGGGAGACCCGACTAATTTATGTTTTGCAAAGTGATTAAAATAATGTGCTATCCACAACCCATCATCCATTAATTTTTTTGTTTCATTATCCAATGTATCATAGTCTTTTGCTTTTATAGCGTTCCAGATAGGATGAAGTGTATTGTAGAAGAATATACTACTCCTCTTAATTCCAAGAAATATTTTCTCTGCTTTAATAGGGTCGGTATCTAAACAAGATAGGGCATAACTAAATTCAACCCAGGGTGATATATATGAAATAGGTTCTAATAAAGTTTGAGCCCAGCAGTGTCTATTTATGGAGAGCCAATCCATTGTATATTGGACATAAGTTCCTCTTTCTGGTGTTTCCAAAGGATTATCGTATCGGGATAATATAGATAAGTCTAACGGGTTAGAATTAGTTTCCTGACATGATTTCAAGTGGGGGGCAAGTTCTTTTGAGGTTTCTAAAAACGAGGAATTTGTGTTGATATTATCCATGCTGACTGTATTTTCAAGGTTTTCCTTAATTGAAAAGCCAAAATAAGTTAATCCCTCAAAGGAAGGGAATTCTTTTGCTGTGTGATATACAAGATGATGTTTTTCCCACTCCTTTCTAATTAAAGGGGGCATTGTCCCAAATTCGTTCCTAAATAGGACCCATATATTTCTTTCCGGGGGAAGATGTTTCATAAGATAGATAAGTAAATCAGTAGTTAAATACAAAGAACCAGAAACCGCCATAATAGGTGTAGAGTGTTTTAGCCTTGAACACCAATGGTAATGGAATATCGGTGCTATATCTCCCGGTCCTAAAATAATTACATCTTTTTCGCCTATATCTTGTGCCAGAGTATTTGTACATTCGTCCCATGCAGTATAAGGTTTACTTTGCTGATACATCAGGTATTGCAGAAAAATGTAAATAATAAAAAACATAACTCCGAATGTCTTGAAAAATGACCGACGGGGTGTCCAATCAAAAATTATTTTAGATAATAATCCCCATCGAATAATTAGTGAGGGAAGTAAGAATCGAATCNTCATCAATGGAATCTTCGTAATCAGCGTGAAAACAACAAAGCAAAAGGGGACTATAAATGCG
This sequence comes from Candidatus Hydrogenedens terephthalaticus JGI OTU-1, assembly GCA_000493945.1. Taxonomy (GTDB): domain Bacteria; phylum Hydrogenedentota; class Hydrogenedentia; order Hydrogenedentales; family Hydrogenedentaceae; genus Hydrogenedens; species Hydrogenedens terephthalaticus. Next base: position 76,576 of record AWNW01000006.1, on the reverse strand, counting down.
ATGCACAAGAGGGCAATATTTGGAATTTCGAAACGGAAAGATTTTCTTTTTAAGACAGACAAAAAGCCTTTAACAAAAAAATAGAATAGAATAAGCATGAACACAATATGAATGGATTTAAATAAAAATGGAATACCTATTTCAAGTAGATTAGCAATGGAGGAAGAGACTTTATTAGTTCCAAAGATAGTAAATACCCAAGGTGATATGAAGAAATAATGAGGAACTTCTCTATCTTGAACCCCAAAAATATAATTTAAAAGGGAGTCAAAACTAATCTGGATTGAATAGGCGATATTGCTTGGGGTTGAGAAGAGAGTTAAGTAAAGAAGTACGACAATTACATATAAGAGGTGAAAAGGAAGTACCCAGAATATTTTTTTAGATTTTTCAACAGAGAAAATGAAAAAAAAGATAACCGTTTCAAAAAAAAACTAACCATACATAAATATAATAAGTAAGTATGAGTAGTCCGTTTACAATAATTAATAACAGAAGTTGTTTGAATTGGGAAGTATCAGTTTCATTTTTTATGATAGAAAAGAAAAGATATAATGAACACATTGAAAGGCAGAAAGCCAATGCATGAGGCCTTAATAGCATGCTATACCAAAGAAAGGTGGGGATAATTGCAGGAATCAAGGACATTATGAAACTAATAAAAGGAGGAAAGAAAATTTTAAATAGTTTATAGGTAAAAAGAATGGTTGCAATACTTGCGATAAAAGAAAAATATCTAAAAATTTCTGGCGATAAATGAAAAAGTTTAATAGCCGTATACATTATACTCAAATATAAAGGTGCTACTTCAGGTCCTTGAGTTCCGACAAGTTGGAGAAATGTAGTTAAATTCGGTGCATCTTGATAGGCTATTCCCCAGAAATATTCGTCAAACCAAATCGAGGGTTTTTGCTTCAGAAGTAATATTAAAATAAGAGTGATTAAGGAAATTAAAAGATAGTGAAGAGCCGATTCCGTTCGGATATTTAGACTAAAAAATCGGTCTTTCATAGAATTAAGATTTATTGCGGATATTCCGTAATTGAATAATTTCTTCATAGCGGTTTTCAATTATTTTGTTATTTGAGGTATTAGGTTCTTTTAGAAGAATGTACCTGAGTTTATCTTCGCTATCCGTTGTAAATGGAAATATCCCCAAAGGAAGGATACATGGGATATTATCAACTTTGTGGGTCGCAAAATGGTAGAACAAATACGCCGGGAAATAGCCATCCTTGATTAATCGAAGCGAATCTTCTTTTAGGGCACGATAATCCTTTGTCTTAAATGCCCTCCATATTGGCAAAAAAATATGGAAAAAGTATGGATTTTGTTTTTTTATTTGCTGAAATATTTCCTCGGCTTTCTGTAGATCCTCCTGTTCTGAAAGAGCATAAGAAAATGCTACCCAAGCATTGAGATTCTGGAAATGCTTTGTGATTATCCTCGCCCACTCCTTTTTATCTACACTCAAAAGATTTAGAGTTAGGTGAATAGGAGTAGTTAGACCTAATTCTGCTCCAAAATTTTCATATCGAGACAATATTCTTTTTTCTTGTTCATCAAATTCCTTGTTGAGATTAGACCTGAGTAAAGAAATGAGTAAATCATCAGATGGTTGCATAGAACTTTCTTCTAATTCACCCGTATTATTATTTTCTACCTTTAGATTTTCATCAACTGAGAATATATAGCATAGTAGTCCTTCCCAGGAGGGAAATCCGCAAAAAGTATATTGAAGCCCATGCTTATTCCAAAAATGATTTATTGTAGATTCAACTTGATAATTCCACTTCGTGTTATAGATAAAGAAAATCTTCTTAGAGGGAGGAAGATTTTTGACCAAAAAAGTTATAAAATCTGTGGCTGTGTCCAAAGAATCAGAGGTAAAAATAAGAGGGAATGGCTTTTGAATTTTTGCTTTCCAGTTATATTTGAAAATAGCGGTATCTATATCGGTATTACAAATTACTACATCATTCTCGGTCAGATTGGAATTTACATACTGAACACAACCTTCCCAATCGGTGTAAATTTTGTTGACACGGAATAGAAAGTATTGATGTAAAGCCCAAAATACAATGAGACCGATAATGATTTGTTTATAAAAATTATTTTTGGGATTCCATTTATACAGAATTATAAATAGAAAACATAATTTTGCAATATAACACGGAAGAACATAACGAACTAATAGCAAATCTGTATTGGCAATGAAAGAATAACAAGCGAAAACTAAAGGGGGAATAAAAGCAAGAATGAAAATGGCAATAAGACTTTCAGAGAAAGAGCGATAATTTTTAATTATCTGGTATGAGGTATAAATAAACGAAAGAAGAAGAACAAACGCTAGAGTTAATCCACCAACTTTGGTAATTACTGTAGGAGCAACATCACAGATTTTCTGGATAAGAGGAGGAATAGGATATGGAACGAAAAATGGCTGTAAGAATACGCCCCAGGATACATACACGGGGACTTCAAAATCCTGAACCCCAAATATTTTTTCAAATATTTCCAATAAGGTTGGCTGAAACGGAAGAGAAAGATACTTATTTCCACGAAGTATGTATGCTAAATAAAATAAGGTTATACCAAATATGATTAAATTCAAAAAAGCAGGCACAAGATAAATATATTGGCGTTTTAAGACCTTAAGTGTAAGTAGAAAAATTTCAAATCCTATTAACCAAACAAAAATAGTGTGAGATAAAACGAGTAGGATATTTATGCCTATTTGAACAATTACAGCATAACCACTGACTTTTTGTGGAGTTATAAAATATTTGAAGAAAAAATAAAGTGATAACATGGCGAGCATATAAGCAATTGAGTGATATCGTAAACTGGCAGAATTCCATAATAGAATAGGAGAAAGAATAAATAGTGCAATAACGCCTATTGCATATTTTCGTGGAAGGAAATGTCTGGCAATAAGATACACAAAATTCACTGTAATAAGGTTAAAAAAGATAACTACCCAACGGAAGGTTTCTATGGACATTCCAAACTTTCCACAAAGTAGGTATTGAATAAGAAAATAAAGAGGAGGTGCATGAGGACCATAAGACAATATATACGAAAAAAAAGTTGAAAAATGAGAAACTCCTAAGTAATCTAATCCTCCTAAATATTCATCTCCCCAAACGGAGGGCTTTTGTTTTAATAATATGATGGCAAATAATACCAGAACTGAAATGAATAGGTGTTCTAACCACTTTATTTTGTATAATGGTTTTAAATTTATTAGCATTCTTTTTCAAGATATAAGTTATAATTATTTAGTTAAAAGAAATATATCCATATTCGGATTGTGTTTTAATTTAAACAATACTATAAAGATACAAAAACTACTTTTGAGGTTTTTTATACATAATTGGTTAATATAAAGTGAAAAGTCAAATTGATTTTGTTATCATTCCTACAAATTTTAGAAAGAGGTTTTTATGAATGTTTTATTAGTATCTCTTCAGAAAAATTTCAGTATTATAAGTTTAAAACTATTACATGAAATTCTTCGTAGGGAGGGGTTTAATTCTAATATTTTGTATATACAAGGATTTCCGGAGGATTCAAAAAGCCTGGATTCTTTAAAAGGATATATCAAAGACTTTTCTCCTAATTGGGTAGGAATAAGTTTAACCTCATCAGAATATAAATATGCCAAAAATTTTACTTTATTTCTGAAAAAACATTTTGATTTCCCCGTAATATGGGGAGGAGTAGAACCTACGGTAACTCCCGAACACGGGTTGCCTTATGCCGATTATGTTTGCATAGGAGAGGGAGAAAAGGCGGTAGTTGATATTTCTAATGCGATTAAGAATGGGGAAAGATTAGAAACGATAAATAACCTGGCGTATAAGGATGGAGATAACATTCATATAAATCCATTAAACCCACTTTTAGAATCTATGGACGATTTACCCTATATCCCCCGTGTGGCTAAAAATTCTTTTTTTCTTCATAAAGGGAAAGTAGTGGAACTGACCCATGAATTAGTGCGAAAAAATAGCGTTCTTCACGCAAGTATATATAGGATAATAAATTCCCGTGGATGTCCTATGCGTTGCACTTTTTGTGTAAATTCTTTCTATTACGATTTGTATCCGAAATATCATTTTCGGACTGCATCGCCCGAACACATTATAGAAGGAATAGTACGAGGAATACAGGAGCCCTTACCAGTAGCGGTAATTTCTTTTTTAGACGAAAACTTTTTTGCCCGAAAAAAAGAAGATTTAGACAAGTTTTTCAAGTTATATAAAGAGAAAGTAAACATTCCTTATATCATTTATTCTTCTCCTAATCTTATTACAGACGAAAATTTGGAAAAAGCAATGGATACGGGCTTGCGAGGGATACAAATCGGTTTGCAAAGTGGAAGTGAAAAGGTCTGTAAAGAGATATATAAAAGGCCTATTTCTGTAAAAAAATTTTTAGATAGCGTTGAACGGGTTAAAAAATATGGTTTAATACCCAATATTGATGTGATTTGTGATAATCCTTATGAAACAATAGAGGATGATTTGGCAACAATTGATGTTTTATGCAAAATTCCGAAACCTTACTTTTTCTATCTCCTTTCGTTGACCTTTTTTGAAGGAATACCGCTTCGTAAACGGGTTGAAAAAGAAAAACCCGAAATATTAAACGACCCTCATGAAAAAGATATCTTAATTACGAAACCCAGTGTAGTAAATAAGTTAAAACATTTGGCAGGAATTTTCCCTTCTCGAATTGTATTATCCTTAAGCAAGTGGTATAGGAAAAACCCAGAGTCCAAAATATTAAAACTTCTTGTTGGGACATGTTTCTGGTTTGCATTAATTTTTGTTCAACCCTTTATATTTCTCTGGATATTGTTTTTATTTAGCAAAAAGTCAATAAAGCAAATGTTAAAATATCTCTATTACTTTATTGACTTTCGTATTTTCAAAACATTCAATTTCTGGAGAACTTCAAAAGATACAGCCCAAACTTAATTACCTATCAGATTCACCATACTAATGAAATTTTGGAATAGCAAGTGTTTTTAGGATATTAAAAAGAATAGCGAATGTTTTTCTATGAATTCCCTTTCTTTTTTACTTTGGTTGTAGAATATATTGCGAGAAATCTATTATATTTTTTTATGTAGTTTTTCTGTTATTATACATTTATTAACTATTAATAAGTAAGGAAATGAGAAAGGGATAAAAATGAAAAGAAAAAAGTTTTTTGATACGAATTGGGTAAAATTTACTTGTATATTTGTCTCCTTGTTTTTCATTACCGCTTTTGCTTACTCACAGGTTCGTGTAGCTGTTATTACTGGTGGGCATGGTTATGATAAGGAGCCCTTTGAAGCCATGTGGGCAAGCATTACCGAAATGAAACCTACTTATTTTGATTATGGTGTCAAAAAGTGTGAATTTTTTGATAAAGACCATTCTGACGATTTTGATACTATTGTGTTTTACAATTTCCGTCAGAAAATTACCCCGAAACAACAGCAGAACTTTTTAAAAATGTTAGAGAAAGGCAAAAAAATTATTGTTATGCATCATGCTATTTCGGCGTTTCCAGAATGGGACGAATTTAATAAGATTATTGGAGCAAAATATTTTTTAGAAGATATGGAATGGGAAGGCAAAAAATATGAGCGGTCTAAATATAAACATGATGTAAAAATCCCGGTCCATGTTGCAGACAAAAACCATCCGATTACTCAAGGAGTAGAAGACTTTGAAGAAATAGATGAAACATACAGCGGGTATTATATTTCTCCTGAGGTTCATGTATTATTAACAACTAATTGTCCAGAAAATACACCTTTTTTAGCCTGGGTAAATAAGTATAATAATTCAGAAATATTCTTTGTGCAATTGGGACACGGTCCTCAAATATTCGCCAATGAACAGTTCCGTAAACTTATTAGCAACGCAATTAAATGGGCAACCGAAAAGAACAATTAACATAATAGAGGAAATTTGACAATGAAAAGAACCGTTGTAGAACTTACCTTAATCATTTTATTAGGTAGTTTTGTATGTTTTGCAGAAAACGCTCCATTTTTTAATGAGTTTTTTGCTATGGATACTGCAACCCGAGATGCAGAACATGCAACGCCTGATTTACAGGTATCTTTTGCTAAAGAATTATGTTTTACAGGTATCAGTTGGACAGGTTTTGATCAGATGGCGGAACTTAAAAATGCTCTGCAATCTCACGGATTAAAATTATATGCCGTTTATTTTTGGGGAACGATAGAAAAGGAGGGTTTCCAGATTCAGCCAGGCTTGCCAGATATTTTGGAAATAATGAAAGGTAACGAATATTTCCTTTGGTTAACCATAAATAGCCAGACATGGAAATCTAACGAAACCGAATCATATCAACAAGCCCTTGCTCTTATTCGCAATGTGGCAGACCAGGCATTGCCTTATGGTGTAAAAGTAGCCTTATATCCTCATGCGGGGTGCTGGCTTGATAAAACAGAACAAGCCTATCAATTAGCACAGGATTCGGGCAAGCCCAATGTAGGTATTTCTTTCAATCTCTGTCACTGGTTGAAAGTGGACGGTCCTGAAACAAATCTTGACCTGCTAATCCGCAAAGTAAAACCCAAATTATTTGTAGTTACTCTGAACGGAGCAGAACCGCCCGGTGATTGGGACAAATTAATACAACCTCTTGATAAAGGCTCTTATGACTTAAAACCTTTATTAAAAACCTTAAAATCTGTCGGATACACAGGACCCATTGGTTTACAAGGCTACGGTATACAAGAGCCCGTAAAAGAACATTTACCCCGCTCTATGAAAGTTTGGAAAGAACTCGTTGCAGCCCTTTCAACCTATGCACCTATTCGCATTTCCACAGACGATTTAAATGCTTTCCGTGAACCTACGGGAACATGGTATAGCGGAGCAGACGCTATGACAGACCCACAAAACGAAGCACTCCTTACCTCCTTACCCGGTCTCGGCGTTCTTATCAATGGAAAAGATGGTAAGACAAATCATCTTATTACAAAAGAAGAATGGGGTGATGTTGAATTGCACATAGAATTCATGGTGCCGAAAGGATCTAATTCCGGCGTGTATTTCCAGGGCAGATATGAAATTCAAGTATTGGACAGTTGGGGTGTGGCAGAACCCAAACACAGCGATTGCGGAGGAATATATCAACGGTGGCATGAAGAACCAGGTATTCCCGATGACCAGCGAGGATATGAAGGAAGACCCCCTCGTATCAATGCAGCCCGCCCCCCAGGGACATGGCAAAGTTTTGATGTAATTTTCAAAGCACCAAAATTTGATGCAGAAGGGAAAAAGATTGCCAATGCTCAATTTGTCCGTGTTATTCACAATGGTATCGTAGTGCATGAAAACCAAGAATTATCCGGTCCGACACGGGCACCTTTATTCAATGACGAAGCCCCTAAAGGCCCCTTAATGTTACAAGGAGACCACGGTCCTGTGGCATATAGAAATATTTGGATTCGGCACTTAACAGAACAAAAATAATTTATATCACAAGGAGATTTTGTATGGGGACCAATAATAAAAAACGAACAATATCAAGACGTAGTTTCATAAAAACATCAACATTGCTTGCCTCTTTCCCTTTAATCCCGTCCTTTTCACTCTTTGGCAAAGACCCGAAACCTTCTGAAAAAGTAGGGGTTGCTTTTATCGGCACCGGAGAACGAGGACGGTATCTAATGAATGCCTTAATGACAGTTAAAGAGGCGCAAATTCTCGCTTTGTGTGATGTCCGAAAAGCAGATTTAGACGAAGCAAATAATATCGTCCAAAAAAAATTCAAAGATGTATCCCTTTATAGAGACTTCCGTGAAGTTTTATCCCGTTCAGATATTGATGCCGTCGTCATTGCCACCAATGACCACTGGCATGGTATTCTTGCCGTTTTATCGGCACAAGCAGGGAAAGATATGTATGTTGAAAAGCCTTTATGCATTTCTATTCAGGATGATTTGAAAGTCAGAGAGGCAATAAAAAAGAATAATCGTATTTTCCAGTTTGGAACTCAACAGCGTTCTGATGATGATTTCAGATTTGCCTGTGAATTAGTCCGAAATGGCTACATTGGCGAACTGAAGAAAATCCGTGTTGCCGTTCCTGGTGGTATTGTAGGTCCTACCTGTGGAGAAGAATTCGTTCCGATCCCTGAAGACTTTAATTATGAAATGTGGTTGGGACCCGCCCCTACGGTCCCCTATTGCAAAGCACGAACCGTGAGACCCAACTGGTTCCACATTGCAGATTATGCTATGGGCTTTATCGGTGGTTGGGGTATTCATCATGTTGACATTGCCCAATGGGGACATGGCAATGATGAAGCATCAGGTCCAATTGAATACGAAGGAGAAGGCGAATTTCCCAAAGAAGGTATCTGCGATTGTGCGATGGCATGGGATGTCCAGATGAAATATGCAGATGGCGTTATTGTTCATTTTACTAATGAACAAACAGAGAAAAAAGAACCCAACCTGAACCCCACAGGAATAACCTTCGAAGGCACCGAAGGAACTGTTTATGTAAATCGTGAAACACTTCAAGCGAAGCCTGAAAAATTATTAGATATTAAATTAAAACCAACAGATGTCCATCTATATCAGAGTAAACATCACTTGAAAAACTTTATTGAATGTGTCCAATCGCGCAAACAAACAATAGCCAATATTGATATTGCAGTCCGTTCCAATGCTCTATGCTTGCTGAGTGATATTGCCATTCGAACCCAGAAAATTATCCGCTGGGACCCGGAAAAAGAAATCATTACCGACCCATCACCCTTACCCGACAATGTTCAACAACTCATCCACCGTCCCAAAAAACAACCTTGGAATGTAATTTAAAAATAATAATACTATGTCCAACAATATCCTGAAAATTGAGTGGGAACGGCTTGTTTCAGAAGGAGAGACTTGTCCGAGATGTCATGCGACAGAAACAGAAATAGAAAAGGCAATTTTACATCTACACTCATTGTTCAATTCTTCAGGGATACAGATTGTTTTAGAAAAGAGAGAAATTACACCAGAACAGTTTAAGGAAAATCCATTTCTTTCCAATAGAATTATAATCAATGGACGATTATTAGAAGACTATCTCTTTGCTAAAACGGGAAAAAGTCCGTGTTGTAGTGTTTGCGGTCCCAATGATTGTAGAACCGTTATTTTGAATGATAAAGAAATCTATGAATCCATACCCGCAGAACTTATTATCAAGGCAAGTCTTATGGCTGTTTCTAATCAATAATATCATCAAAGAATTTTAGGTCTTTGGATATTGATAACAGCCTTTTAATAGGATTAAAAGAGAGATATGGTTTAAAGACAAATCTAATTTTTTGTAATGACTTTATTTTTTAATTTTTCGGAGACTGTATTCGTTATTGTTTCCGCTTCCGTATTTTTATTTTGCTTCCTTAGAAATTGAACATAATTTAGCCCAAGAAGGCGAAGTAGTTCCTCCTGTTTTGGGTCTGATAAGTCGGGAGAGGAAGATATGTTTTGCCATGCTTGCTGAAAATATTGTTCTGCAGTTGCGGTATCTCCCTGAGAGTTTTTTATCTGTGCTAAAAGCCATTGTGCCTCAGAAAGAACGCTTTTGTTTTCTATATTCTGCCCTGTGATTTCTTCCAATTTTTTTGTTACCCATTCTGTTAATCCTTTTGACATTAGAGAATCAAGATGGTCTTTTAACACCTCTAATTTCTTTTCCTGAGAAGATAAATTATCCATTAATTTATTCAAAGGTTCTTCCACACTACCTTCTGAATCTTGCTGGTTGTTAGGTATAGACTGTAATAGTTGTTCCAAGTCCTTAGAAACATCTGCTTCAACTTGTTTCTTTTCCAATTCGTTTCCCTCTGTTGTCCCCTCCATAGTATTTGTTTTACCTTCCTCATCATCTTTTCCCAATTGTGCTGAATAAATTTTGTTTATATTAGCGGTATCTTCTCCCTGTTTTCCTTCATCTGTATTCCCAAATGTATCCTCTCTCTTTTTGCTTACAAGCAGGAGCGGTTTTTCTCTTGTTTTTCCCGGGGCTGCAGAAAACCTCTTTTGTGCCGATTTTTCTTTGATGGGAGAGTAACCCGATGAAAAAAATGCTACTGTTACAAAAGTAATAATTATCAATACAGTTACAGTAACAATAATCCATATTTCTTGTTTATTCATAAAAAACCCCAATTTTATATTTCCACAATAATTATACCCCAAATAACATTAAGAAACAGCAAATCCCAATTCTTTTAACGATTGTATACCTTGTTTCACTTCCTCTACAGATTTCATTAATGCAATTTTATTTTCATCGGAAAAGGGTATCTCAACAATCTTTTCCACACCTTTTGCCCCTAAAATACAGGGCAATCCCACAAATACTCCCGATATACCATATTCCCCTTGTGTATATACTGCACAGGGAAGTAATGCCTTCTCATCTTTCAAAATAGCCTGAACCATTCTCGCGGAACTTGCTGCTGGTGCATAATAAGCACTACCTGTTTTTAAAAGAGATACAATTTCCGCTCCGCCTTTTCTTGTCCTATCAACAATCTGTTCCAATCGTTCTGCCGAAATGAATTCTTTTACAGAAATCCCGGCTACGGTTGTATATTCCGGTACAGGTACCATCAAATCCCCATGTGAACCCAATACCATCGCATTTACCTGTTTCTGACTAATACCAAGTTCTTCTGCAATGAAGGAACACATCCGTGCACTGTCCAGACAACCAGCCATTCCCATTATCTTTGCTGGAGGATGATTTAATAAATGAAATGCCAATTGCACCATTATATCTAAAGGATTGGTTATAACAATTACAATGGCTTCTGGAGCAAATCGTTTTATGTAATCACATATATTTGCGATAATCTTCCCATTCTTTTCTAACAAATCGAGACGACTCATTCCCGGTTTTCGCGGAAAACCTGCAGAAATAACTATAACATCAGCATCCTTCATATCAGCAAAATCATTACTACCTTTTATCGAAACACTGTACTCACGGACTACACCTGCCTGCATCAAATCTAACGCTTTTCCCTGTGGCAATCCTTCCACAATATCCAATAACAACACATCACCCAACTCCATCTCTGCACAATACTGGGCAAAAGTGGCTCCAACATTTCCTGCCCCAACAGATACAATTTTAGGTCGGCTAAATTTACTATTAAACATAATCCACTCCTTATTAATTTTTATGTAAAGAAATTAAAAATTGTCTATCGTTTTTCTGTAAAAAAATGCACCTCTATCATAGCACACAAAGCATGCCATATAGGCTGATGCCCTTCCTGAATTATTTTGGTGCTATTGCCGGGTGTCTTAATACAAACATGAGTATATTGAGCCATAAGTCCACCAGAAGGACCTGTTAATCCGATAACTGTCCCATTATTTGCCCTTGCCACGCTAATGGCATATAAACAATTTTTAGCATTACCCGATGTTGAAATAGCAAGTAAAACATCTCCTGGCTTCATCAACACACTTAATTCCTGTGCGAAAGCAATATCTCGCAATGGACAATCATTTTCAATGGCTGTTTTCAATGCGCTGTTCATACCTAACGGAATGGCTCGTAATCCCGCTTCAAGATATTTTCCGAGTTCTTCTCCGTCAAATTCATTGGATAATTTTTCTAAAACCAATTTATCAATAGGTCGTCTCCGTTCAAAACTTTTGACCAATTCCCCCCGCAATATGCAGAGCATCAGCATAGGAACCACCATTCCCGCAGGTGAATAAAGTTCCACCATTAGTAAAACAGTTGACCAAAATTTCATGTGCCCTTAAAATATCATCAGCACATATTTTGAGGTCGGGTCGGCGAGTTAATAAATCATCAAAAATTTCCTGTTCAAGTGGAGATAAATACATATAATAAATCCTTATATTTGTTGACGAATCTTAAAAACGACATAATTATAACAATTCAGTGAACAAAAACGGGAAATTCATAAAGTTTCAACTATTTATAAGTTCTTTCAGGATTGTCATAAGTTTTGACAAAAAGAAGTGAAGTTGACAAAAAGAAAAGACATTTGATAAAATAATTCTTCCCTGAAGGACAGAAATAGTTCGCTGGCGTAGCTCAGCAGGTAGAGCAGCTGACTTGTAATCAGCAGGTCGGGGGTTCGATTCCCTTCGCCAGCTCCATGAAATTGAATATATAATTTTGTGGTGGGCTGCCCGAGTGGTTAAAGGGGACGGGCTGTAAACCCGTTGGCTAGCGCCTACGTTGGTTCGAATCCAGCGCCCACCACCAATTTGAGATAAAACGCATAATAGCGTTTATAATATACTCGTTTGCGGGAGTAGCTCAGTTGGTAGAGCGTCAGCCTTCCAAGCTGAGGGTCACGGGTTCGAATCCCGCCTCCCGCTCCATGTTTTGCCCACGTAGCTCAGTCGGTAGAGCACTTCCATGGTAAGGAAGGGGTCACCAGTTCAATTCTGGTCGTGGGCTCCATTGGTAATAAAAATTATGTAAATAAGTAAATTTAAGTTTAACTAAAAACATAACTTAAAAAGAAGGAATACAGCGATGTCGAAGCAAAAATTTGAGCGGAAGAAGCCGCATGTGAACATTGGGACGATAGGTCATGTAGACCATGGTAAGACGACATTGACGAGTGCGATAACGAAGATATTAGCGAGACAAGGATTGGCGGAGGTGATGGAATTTGACCAGATAGACAAAGCATCCGAAGAGAAAGAGCGTGGAATTACGATAAATATAGCGCATGTAGAATACGAGACACCGAACCGTCACTATGCGCATGTGGACTGTCCGGGACATGCGGACTATATCAAAAACATGATAACCGGTGCAGCGCAGATGGACGGAGCGATATTAGTAGTAGCGGCGAACGACGGACCGATGGCACAGACGCGGGAACATATTTTGTTAGCGCGTCAGGTGAATGTTCCGGCGATAGTGGTTTGGATGAACAAGATAGACATGGTAGACGATCCGGAGTTATTGGATTTGGTGGAGATGGAGATACGGGATTTATTAACGAAGTATGAATTTCCTGGGGACGAGATACCGATAGTTCGGGGAAGTGCATTGGCGGCGATGGAAGGACGGGATCCGGAGATAGGGGAGCAGCGGGTATTGGAATTGATGAAGGCGGTAGATGAATATATACCGCTGCCTGTGCGTCCGTTAGACAAGCCATTTTTGATGCCGATAGAAGATGTATTTACAATAACGGGACGCGGCACGGTAGTAACGGGACGCGTGGAGAGCGGAATAATCCATGTAGGAGATAAGGTAGAGTTAGTAGGTATGAGTTCGGAGACGAAGAGCACGGTGGTGACGGGAGTAGAGATGTTCCGCAAGATATTGGATGAAGGGCAAGCGGGAGACAATGTAGGATTGTTATTGCGAGGAATAGACAAGGACGAGGTGGAGCGAGGCATGGTGGTAGCGGCGCCGGGTTCGATAACGCCGCATACGGAATTTGAGGCGGAAGTGTATGTATTGACGAAGGAAGAAGGGGGTAGACATACGCCGTTTTTCACTGGCTACCGTCCGCAATTTTATTTCCGCACGACGGATGTGACGGGCGAGTTACATTTGCCGGAAGGAGTAGAGATGGTGATGCCGGGCGATAATATACGGATACGGGCGAAGTTGATAACGCCGATAGCAATGGCAGAGCAATTGCGATTTGCTATTCGCGAAGGTGGACGGACCGTAGGTGCGGGTGTTGTCAGTAAAATTATAGAGTAAAATTTAAAAATGAGGTATTAATCCCATGCGGGAACAAGTTATATTACAATGTACAGAGTGTAAGCGTAAAAACTACACGACAACACGGGAGAAAAGAAAACATCCCGAAAGATTAGAAATTAAAAAATTTTGCCGTTATGACCGAAAACATACGGTTCATCGTGAGATGAAGTAGTATGGACACGGTTTGTTTCGCAGGCCTGTAGCACAATTGGTAGTGCGGCGGCCTCCAAAGCCGAAGGTTGGGGGTTCGAGTCCCTCCAGGCCTGCCAGTTATCGTAAAATAATAAAGAAATAAATTATAAAGGCAAATCAAATGTCGAAAATAGTAAGCAAAACAGAAGAACAACAGGAAAAAGGATTAAAAGCCATCTATATTAAGGCAAAGAACTTTCTGTTGGATGTAAAAACAGAATTAGAAAAAGTGACCTGGCCTTCAATGGATGACTTGAAAGTTTCAACAAAAATTACCATGATTTTGCTATGTATTATGGCGGTAATTATCTTTACTTTTGATGTTTCTTTCGCTCAAATTATGTTGTTTATTCTGGGTATTGCTTCATAAAGATAAAAAGGAGTCCATCGGCGATGGTAGAAGAAAAAAAAGAAATGACTACAGGTAAAGAGGAAGTGGCAGGTGCGGATACTACCCCTACCCGTGAAAAACTCATAAAGCCAGTTCCTCAAGATGGTATTCCACGCCGTTGGTATGCCCTTCATGTCCTTACCGCGAAAGAATATGAAGTGTGCGAAAAACTAAAGTGGGGAGCCAAGCAAAAAGGTATTGAAGATTGGGTTGTTAATGCTTTAGTACCGAAAGAAAGAATTACCGAACGGCGAGGAGGAACTTCCAAAGTTGTAGAACATAAATGTTTCCCCGGATATATCCTTGTGCAATTACCCGAACATCCCGAGAACTATCCGGAGTTGTGGGCATTAATTCGCGAGACACAAGGAATTACAGGTTTTGTCAGTAGCAGGCGAAATATTCCCACACCGATTCCTGATGAAGAGGTTGAAGGAATTATTGCTATTATGACAGGGGAAGAGGAAGCACCAAAACCAAAATTAGAATTTTCCGTTGGAGATAGAGTTAAAATTATTGAAGGTCCCTTCTCAAACTTCGTAGGACGAATTGAAGAAATAAATGTGGAGCGTTCAACATTAAAAATATCCGTTGAAATTTTTAACAGAACTACAACTGTTGAGGTAGAATCCTGGCAAGTTGAAGCATTTTGATGGAAATTAAGAAAGAAAGGTTAAAGATATGCCTCCTAAAAAGTTAAAAGCACTCGTAAAATTACAAGTTCCGGCAGGACAAGCCACCCCTGCTCCGCCCGTAGGACCGGCATTAGGTCAGCATGGGGTCAACATCATGGATTTTGTCCGCCAGTTTAACGACAGAACCAAAGACCAACAAGGAATGATAATTCCTGTCGTTATCTCTATTTTTGAAGACCGTTCGTTTACTTTCATAACCAAAACTCCACCTGCGGCTGTCTTATTAAAGAAAGCGGCAAAGTTAGCCAAAGGTTCCGGAGAACCCCATCGTAACAAAGTGGGAAAAGTTAGCGAAGCCCAAATTGAAGAAATTGCAAAATTAAAGATGCCCGACTTAAATGCAGGTTCCCTGGAAGCCGCAAAAAGCATGATTCGAGGGACTGCTCGCAGTATGGGTATCGTTGTTGAATAAGTTATAAAACTTTCCTTAAAAAATTTCTAACCGTGGGAGGATAGTTTAACTGTCCGATTGAACCACAGGAGGATAAAAACATGCCAAAACCCAGTAAAAGAATGAGGGAACTTTACAAAAAAGTAGACAGTTCCCGCTATTATTCCCTTTCAGAAGCAGCAAAAATCGTTAAAGAATGTGCCACTGCCAAGTTTGATGAGACTATTGAATTAGCCTTCCTTTTAGGCGTTGATCCAAGACATGCAGAGCAAATGGTTCGTGGCGCCGTTTCCCTTCCTCATGGAACAGGTAAAAAAGTCCGCGTAATTGCTTTTTGCAAACAGGAAGAACAAATAAAGGCAGCGAAAGAAGCCGGTGCCATTGAAGCCGGTGCCGAAGATTTGGTTGAAAAAATTCAAGGCGGTTGGTTAGATTTTGATGCAGCAGTAGCATCTCCCGATATGATGGGACAGGTCGGAAAATTGGGTAAAATTTTAGGTCCTCGTGGACTTATGCCCAGCCCGAAAGCAGGTACCGTTACCCCAAATATCGGTCCAGCCGTTGCAGAAATAATGAAAGGTAAAATTGAATTTCGTGTAGATAAAAACGCGAATATCCATGTCCCTGTAGGTAAAGCAAGTTTTACACCAGAACAGATTGAAGAAAATGCTTCAACGGTAATCGCCGCTATTGTAAAAGCCCGTCCCGCTTCACTAAAAGGAACCTACCTAAAAGCATGTAGTATTTGTTCTACTATGGGACCGGGCTTGAAGTTAGACCCCGCAGCACTTACTGCAAAATACCGTCCAGGCGTTTCATAATGCAATGTATATTAAAACACAGCTAACCCAACGGAAGTAAAGGTTAATATTATGATGAACGAAAACGGGATTTTATTTACATCCGAATCTGTAACCGATGGACATCCAGATAAAGTGGCGGATATCATTTCAGATACAGTTCTCGATGCTATGTTAGAACAGGACCCGAATAGCCGTGTCGCATGTGAAACCTTAGTAAAAACGAACCTTTGCGTAGTCGCCGGTGAAATAACCTCACATGCCAAAGTTGATATTACTTCACTGGTTCGTCAGGCTATTATTGATATAGGTTACGGACCGGGCTATGTAGGTTTTAATGGGGAAACCTGTTCCATCCTTGTTGCATTAGAAAAACAATCCGTTGATATTGCCCGCGGTGTAGATGCTTCTTCCGACCATGAGCAAGGTGCTGGCGACCAGGGAATGATGTTCGGGTTTGCTGTTCGTGAGACACCGGAACTTATGCCCCTTCCCATTGCTTTAGCCCATAAATTAGGATTGCAACTTCGCAAACTTCGCAAAGATAAAACTATCCCATGGCTTATGCCCGATGGGAAATCACAGGTAACGGTAGAATATGTTGACGGGAAACCCGTCCGAATTGATACCGTCGTTATTTCCAATCAACACCTACCCCTTTATGGAGGTCTCAACCCTACTCCCCAAGAATTAAAAAAAGAACACGATGAAATTGAAGAAGCCATCATTGAACAGGTAATTAAGCCCACCCTGCCTAAAGAATTAGTCAAAGGCGATATAAAATATTATGTAAATCCAACAGGTAGATTTGTAACCGGTGGCCCCGTAGGAGACTGCGGTTTGACAGGAAGAAAAATCATTGTAGATACCTATGGTGGAATGGGTAGACATGGGGGTGGCGCTTTCAGTGGTAAAGACCCGACCAAGGTTGACCGTAGTGCCGCGTATATGGCTCGTTATATCGCAAAAAATGTAGTCTCCGCAGGCATTGCAGACCGTTGCGAAGTGCAATTAGCATACGCCATTGGAGTAGCCAAACCTGTTTCTATTAATGTAACTACCTACGGCACAGGTAAAATCGAAGATACAAAATTAGCAAAAATTTTAAGCGAAACCTTCGATTGCCGTCCTTCTGCTATTATCGAATTTCTTGACCTACGCAAGCCCCAATACAGAAAAACCGCCAGTTATGGACACTTCGGTCGCGAAGACCAGGGCTTCCGCTGGGAAGAAACCGACTCCGCTAACCTCCTCCGCGAAAAAGCAGGAATATAAACTAAAAACAAAAATAATTGTTTTTATATCTTAAATCAAGAGTTTTTTCTTCCTGTACAAAAAATAAACTACTAGGACAAATAATAAAATTACAATTACACCAGTAATGAACCCTAACAGAAAACTTATTTTGATAAGAGAATAATCAGGATAACTGTAAGTAATTGTTGGAAATTTTGGAAAACTATTAGAATTAGTGGATAAATTCTGATTTAAAGAACCTGCCATATTCTCTATCGCTGTTTGTGGTTTCTCTGATGAACTCTGATTATTTTCTTCTTTTTTAGTCTGTTCTGGAGTCTCCTTTCTTGGGTTAGATGATGGATAACTCGGTTTTAATAAATCTCTATTTTTTCGGGCTATCTCCAAAAAAGGCTGCCACGATATTTCAGGAATACCACTCTTTTTTAATAAATCAGAATATGTGTCTCCCAGGTCTACCAATTCTTTATATATTTCATACGCCTTTATATAATCAGTATTGTAATATATACTTCCCAAATTTGAAAGGAGGCTTATACGGTCTATTACATCATATCCAGATTTAATTTCCTTTTTATGGAATCTTTCTCGTAATTCCTCCCCTAATTTTACAGCCAACTCATTCTTTTGTAGAAAACTATAAACAAAAAATAATTGGTAATCATTTTTATCCTGAATGTCAGAAGGATAATAGTCTTTATTCCTTCGTAAATCCTCCAATAATATCATCGCCTCCTCATGCTTATTATTTTGTAATGCTATAATTGCTTTTCCATAAAGTGCGTTGGCATATTCTATGGTATTTGGTTCTGTGTTTTGAATCAATGCATCCGCATAGGCACTTGCTTCTGGATAGTTTCCTCGAAGTGATTCTGTTCCTGATATAAATTCAGCAAGAAGTTTTTGGTTTTCATACTCTAATTGGGGGAGTATTTCTTTAGCACTATTTAGAAATACCTGGTAGCATGTACCTTTTTCCTCAGTAGGAACATTATTTGTTAGCATATTCATTGCCAGAAGATATGCTCTTTGCATTTCTGGATGTTCCAGCATTGCTTTTGACAGTATAGAAAAAGCATCTTCATATTGTTTGTTTACTATTAATTCTTCTGCTCTTTTATATTCTTCTGTTTCCATTACTGCTTTTATATCATTTGTGTAATCTTGTAGTCTTGTAGATAAATCTTCAGTTTCTGTGATGGAAGTATGTATAAAAAATAAAAATAAAAATAACATCTTATCTTCTCCCTTAATTTTTTAATAAATATTTTATTATTTCTCTTTACTAATTACAATTTGGATTGTATGGATCAGCACATTGAGGACAACTGGAATCTGGAAGTCCACATGTTCCAATTACTTTACATGCGTCTAATAGATACCATACATGGGACTCTTTATAATAAGTTAAAGGTCCTTTACAAATTTTTTGTCCCCAAGAGCAGGGATTATTCTGTAACCAATCAGTAGGATTATAACATAATTTTGTACATAAAACTTTTCTTGTTATAGTGTGATAATAAGGACCTATTTCTTGAGTACTTTTTTGACAACGAGTTAATAAACATTCTGATTTTAAACCGCCTTCTACAATTATAACAGTTTGACCTCCCATAGATATTTTTCCACCTCCCAGTATTGAATATCCTGGAGGTACTTGAATGCCTAAACTTATTCCAGCTTCACATGTCCAAAATCCAGCGGATACATTTCTTTGTGTTATATAGAGTGTACAAGGATTATTTGCACAACAAGTAGAAAATCCGTCGCAAGTTGCCCAAACAGGGAAAAGAACATTTTCATATGTAACTGTAACAGCATTTGGCACATTTTCCCATGCCATATCTAAAATTCCACAGACACCACATAAGGTTCCACATGGGGGAGGATCTTCAGCAAATAATTGCGTCATGATTGAGAATAAAATACAAAACAGAGTCAACATAAAGATAGTCTTTTTCATAGCCTTTTCTCCTATATTTGAGTTTATTTCTATCCTTTTGTTGATTTTTGTGTTTAAATGCAATTCAATTATACTTTTTTTTTTTTACAAGTCAAGTTTTTTGATTATTTTTTTAATTAATACATTGATGATTATCTGATATAATCCACATATAGGATGGGAAAGAGGAAATAGGTAGAGGAGAAAAGAGTATGGAGATTATGGAAGTAGTGAAGAAAGCCGCAGATGAATAGAAGGCTTGCAGGTACCTGCAAGCCTTGGGTTTGTTGAAAACCTATACCGTCTGTCCCTTTTGCTCCTCCGAACGAGTCGGCTGGATACGGAGGTGTATCTATAAATGCTATACCTGTAGTCGGGAATGGTCGCCGAGACGAGGCAGTGTTCTGGAAAAGACCCGACTTCCTTATGGACGGCTGTTGATGTTGGTGAAGTTATTTGAATTAGAGATATCGGCTCATAAAGCGAGTAAGGAGTTGGGTATGGCGTATAGCACGGTGTATGGATTTTACCGTGTTTTGCGAGAGGGGATATATCGTAGGATCGAGCAGGAGGAGGGGCAATTAGGGGGAGAAGTAGAGGCGGATGAGAGTTATTTTGGGGGTCGGAGACGGGGTAAGCGAGGTAGAGGGGCGGAGGGCAAGATACCGGTATTTGGGATAATCGAGCGAGAGGGGCGGGTGAAGGTAGAAGTCGTGCCGAATGTGAAGGCGGAGACCTTGCTGAAGGAGATAGAAAAGAAAGTAAGGCGGGGGAGTATAATTTATACGGATCAATATAAAGCGTATGATACTTTGGTAATGCATCGAGACTATTTTAAGCACTTACGAATAGATAAGGGACAGCGGTTTGCCAATGGTCGGGTGTATATCAATGGTATTGAAGGTTTTTGGAGTTATGCGAAGGAGCGGTTGATGAAATTTCATGGGGTAAGTGTTCGATATTTTGAGTATTACCTGAAAGAGTTAGAATTTCGGTATAATCATCGGAGTGAAGATTTATATACATTAATTTTAACCTCCATCATCTTGGTGGATTCAAATAGATAATCACCTTTATTTTGATTAAGTAGTAGAGTGTTAATATAATTCTTTCTATTGAAGAAAAAACAGTATTTAAGGAGTAGGGTATATGAAAGTAGAAGATTTCGCCTATCAAGTGGCAGTAAGAACGATGGAACTATTAGAACAAGAACAGCACTACAAAATTTCCGAAGAACACCGAAAACAAATCCTACAAAAAATCCTCCAAGAAATCCCCCAGATTCTCAAAAAATCCTCCAAGTAAATTTATAACACCTGCAAACAAAAACCACCTACAAACAAATAATCAAAAATATTAGATGATAACCTGTAGGATATATGTAACAGATTAATACTTTCTTCCCAATCTTAAGAACACAGTATGCCATGCTATTATAGGACTATAAGAGCAATAAAAATTGTAGCTGAAACCTCCTGGCTTCTGGTTCTTTCCCCTTTGTGAACTTTGTGCAAAGTCTCTGTGTTCTTTGTGGTAAAAAGAATTAACCACAGAGGACACGAAGGAAATTTTACACAAAGGACACAGAGGAGGGCGAAAAACCTTTCGCCCCTCCAATACTAGAAGCGAGGACGCTTCATCTACATAAAAAAACAACTCAACAGGATTTACATGTCAAAAACGATAAACGAAAACTCTCCATTTGTTTTTATTCGTCTCTGTTCGTGGAATTCGTGGTTATAATTTTTTTACTAATTTAAATCCAATCTAAAAAGAGGAAAAGTAGCGTATATCAAGTTGGGCGATATTCCCTTTTCTTTTTCATTCCTATTTTTGGTGTTCTTCGCAGTACTGTGAAGATACTAAAAGCCATGTGTTACCTATGTCCTATAGTTAGTCATATTATATGATGTAGAGATGCTATTACCTATTGAAGGTATGAGACAGACAGAAAAAATGGGATTCATGAAATAAGATTGATAAAATGGGAAGGACACATATATCCACGATGTTATGTGAAAAACATTCTATTTATACAACCAATCTTTATAATTACATGTATAGGCAAATAACTACTCTCCCTAAAATTATCTCTACATTCCGCTGTACTTAAAAGTTTCTTTTTTAAAAGATATTCTCTTTTAGAATTATTATGAATATTCCTATTTGTCCCATCTGTCCTATTCGTCTCATCTCACCGGAAAGGACAATAATGATATGTCTTTTTCAGATAATCTGTTATTATATTTTTATTTGTATCCCTGTTGTTTTGTGGTATTCTTGTAAAGAGAGGGTGCCCATCGTTCCTTTTTTCATTTCGCGGATTGCTTGGACAGCCGCTTTTACAGCTGCAAGTGTTGTCATTGTCGGGATATTTTTTTCTAATGCTTTCCTGCGGATAAGCACCTCATCGTCTTTGGAGGACTTCCCTTTCGGTGTGTTAATAATCCAATGCACATAACCATTAATTATACAATCAAGCACATTCGGTCTACCTTCTCCAACCTTGAATACTTCCGCCACATCAATGCCTTGTTCGCGAAGAACCGATGCGGTTCCTTTGGTCGCTATAAATTTAAATCCCAATTCGTGTAAGTCCTTGGCTACGGAACCTATATGTCTCTTATCATGGTCATTCAGGCTGATAAAGATAGTTCCTTCCAGCGGAATACTATTTCCAGCAGCTATCTGACTTTTGGCATAAGCAAGTCCCATGTTCTTGTCAATACCCATTACTTCTCCTGTACTGCGCATTTCAGGTCCTAAAATAATATCCACACCCGGGAACTTAATAAAAGGCAAAACGACCTCTTTTGCGGAGATATATTGTGGTTCGGGGTCTTTTGTGAGCCCCATGTCTGAAAGTTTTTTCCCTACCATTGTCATTGCGGCAAGTTTTGCTAAAGGTACACCGACCGCTTTGCTTACAAAAGGTATTGTTCGTGAGGCACGGGGATTTACCTCTAACAGATATACTTTTCTATCCTTTATGGCATATTGCACATTCATCAAACCACACACTTCCAATTCTTTTGCTAAAGCACGGGTTTGTTCTTTAAGAACATCTATTATGTCCGATGGTAAGTCATAAGGAGGAAGAATACAGGCACTGTCACCCGAATGGACACCAGCCTCTTCAATATGTTGCATTACTCCTGCGACGATGACCTGTTCTTTATCGGAAATGGCGTCCACATCAATTTCAATTGCATCTTCAAGGAACTTATCAATTAATATCGGATGTTCTGGCGACGCCTCTACTGCATATTCCATATATCTTTGGAGTGCATTTGAATCATACACAATCTCCATAGCCCGACCTCCTAATACAAAAGAAGGTCTTACCACTACGGGATAGCCTATCCGTTCAGCAATTTGCAAAGCCTCCTCAAAGGAACGGGCTGTATCATTTTCCGGCTGGAGGAGATTCAGTTTTTCCACCACTTCACGGAAAAGTTTGCGGTCTTCTGCACGGGCAATATTCCATGCGGATGTGCCAATAATGGGAGCACCTGCCTTTTCTAATTGTTGAGCTATGTTCAGCGGGGTTTGCCCACCGAATTGAACGATAACCCCCTGAGGCTGAACGCGTTCAATGATATTCATTACATCTTCAAATGTTACCGGTTCAAAGAATAAACGATCTGATGTATCATAATCCGTCGAGACAGTTTCTGGATTGCAGTTCACCATAATGGTTTCGTAGCCGGCATCTTTGAGAGCAAAAACCGCATGTACACAGCAGTAATCGAACTCAATTCCCTGTCCAATTCGATTAGGTCCACCTCCTAAAATAATTATCCGCGGTTTATTCGTAAGTTGCACTTCATCCTCATCTTCATAAGTCGAATAATAATAGGGGGTATATGCTTCAAATTCAGCCGCACATGTATCTACAAGCCGATAAGTTGGAACAATTCCCAATTGCTTCCGCAAATTTCTTACATCTAATTCGTTTAACTTCCAATATCTTGCTAACTGATAATCTGAAAAACCATATTGTTTGGCTTTTTTTATCCTCTTTGTTAGGAACTCTTTTTTCTTTGCTTCCTTTGAATCAGTATTAATATAAGAAGTAATTTCTGTAGATAATTCAATTAAGTTCTTTTCCTCCTCTACAATTTCTTCCATCTGACGGATGAACCACGGGTCAATTTTTGTTATTTCATGCAACTCCTCGACAGTGGCTCCAAGTCGGATGGCTTCCGCTAAATGAAGATACCGATGGGGTGAAGGTGTTCGTAAAGCCCGCAAAAGTGCATCCTTTTCTGCCTGTGAATGGGGTTCTTTTGTGAGATGTTTTGCTTTCCCATCTCCACCGAAGCCAAATCTACCAATTTCCAATCCGCGTATAGCTTTTTGTAGAGATTCTTTAAAGGTTCTTCCAATACTCATCGTTTCACCGACACTTTTCATTTGAACCGTTAATATCGGTTCCGCACCCGAAAATTTTTCAAATGCCCAACGCGGGATTTTAGTGACCACATAGTCAATCGTTGGTTCAAAACATGCAGGTGTCTCTTTTGTAATATCATTGGGTATTTCGTCCAGAGTATAACCGACAGCCAATTTTGCGGCAATTTTTGCTATTGGGAATCCTGTCGCCTTAGAAGCCAATGCAGAACTCCGTGATACGCGTGGATTCATCTCTATAACCACCATTCGTCCTGTTTGAGGGTTAACGGCAAACTGAACATTAGACCCCCCCCGTATCCACACCGATTTCCCGCATAATAGTAATTGCCGCATTTCTCATTACTTGATATTCTTTATCCGTTAAAGTCTGTGCAGGTGCTACAGTAACACTATCACCTGTATGCACACCCATCGGGTCTATATTCTCAATAGGACAGACAATAACTACATTGTCCTTTAAATCCCGCATTACTTCTAACTCGTATTCTTTCCAGCCGATAACGGACTCTTCTACTAAAACTTCATGAATCGGGCTTGCCTCCAATCCTTTTTGAATAGCCGCCACATATTCATCCTTGTTGAAAGATAATCCCGCACCGGTTCCGCCTAATGTAAACGCAGGACGGATTACAGCAGAATAATTAATCTCTGCACCAAACTCCATCGCTTCATCAAGATGATGAATAACCAGACTACGCGGCACTTCCAGCCCACAGTGAATCATTGCCTCTTTAAACAATCCGCGGTCTTCTGCTTTTCTTATTGTTTGTGCATTAGCACCTATCATCTGGACGCCATGTTTCGCCAATATCCCAGCATCCGCTAATGCAACGGATAAATTAAGTCCTGTTTGTCCTCCTACTGTGGGTAGCAAAGCATCCGGTTTCTCCCGTTCAATTATCTTTTCCAAAAAAGGAACTGTTAACGGTTCAATATAAGTGCAATCTGCTGTTTCCGGGTCCGTCATAATCGTAGCCGGATTGCTGTTTACCAATACAACTTCATAACCCTCTTCTCGCAATGCTTTGCATGCTTGTGTTCCAGAATAATCAAATTCACACGCCTGCCCAATTATAATAGGACCCGAACCTATAATCATTATCTTTTTAATGTCATTTCTTTTTGGCATTAACTTATTCCTTATTAAAATTATTGTGAAAGTAAAATTTCCAGAATTTTGAGTCGCAATGTTCCTGCTGGCACATTTACTTCAACTACATCCCCAACTTTCTTCCCTAACAATGCCTGCCCCACAGGTGATTGTGTTGATAATTTACCCGATGATAAATCCGCTTCCACAGGACTTACTATTGTATAAGTAATTTCTTTTTTTAACTTTTCATTTAACAATCGCACACTTACTCCTAAACGAACTTCGGATGTGTCCATTTGTGTAGTATCAACAATTACAGCCCGTGCAATTTTATCTTCAATATCGTTAATCTTCGCCATTAAAAGTCCCTGCTCATGCTTTGCTGCATGATATTCTGCATTTTCACTCAAATCACCCAAAGAACGAGCATACGCTATCACTTCGGCTAATTTAATCTTTTGTTTATTTAACTCTGCTAATTCTTCTCGTAACTTTTGTAGACCTTCTTCTGTAATGTAGATTGGTTCCATACACTTATTCCATCTTATTTCGTATGGTTAACATTTAAGCCCAAAATAAAATTTCATTCGCTTTTAAATTGGAGGAATTATATCATATTTCCTTGCATACTTGAAATTGGAGTTTTAACATTTTTAAAAAAATTATTTTTCATTCTATGGAAGTCTGTAATAATATACATATTCATGCTCACAAAAAGGTGAAGGAAAATGGCAAAGTTGAAAGTTCTTATTGCTCCAGATTCATTCAAAGAGTCCTCAGATACTACAAAAGTTGCAAAATCTATTGCGGAAGGATGGAAAAATATTATTCCCGATAGTGAGTTGATTATATGTCCTCTTTCTGATGGGGGAGAGGGTTTCTTAAACGCCGTATCTGTAAGTTTAAATATGAAATACATCACAACGGTTGTTACAGATTTGATGGGCAAAAAAAGAAAAATCAAATATGGCTGGCTTACGGAACAAAAAACAGCGATTATAGAAACGGCAGAGATTGTTGGGCTTCATCTTGTTCCCCCTGATAAGCGAAAACCAGAATTTTTTACCAGTTATGGCGTAGGTGAGGTTATTTTACATGCAATTCGTAAAGGGGCGAGGCAAGTGGTGTTAGGTTTAGGTGGGTCTGGAATTAACGATGGGGGAGCAGGTATTGCTCAGGCTTTGGGGTATCAACTCCTCAATTCTCAGGGGAAATCCATTGGAATAGGACCTTTAGAACTACAAAATCTCGCATATATCAAGAATACTCATTACTATGAACAAATTAAAAATACTACCATTATTATAGCCAGTGATGTTAAAAATCCTTATTACGGTCCCCAGGGTGCAACATTCGTTTATGGTCCCCAAAAAGGACTAAAAAAAGAATTATGTCCCGTAGTAGACAAAGCCCTTAAAAACTTTGCTCGTATAATAAAACGAGATATGAAAATAGATATTCAGAAACAACCAGGTAGCGGTTCCGCAGGAGGAATGGGAGGCGCTTTATTTGCTTTTGCTTCCGGAAAATTTGTTCCCGGTTTTCAATGGATAGCCCAAACCAGCAATTTATCCCAAAAAATTGCTTCTGTTGACCTCATTATTACTGGAGAAGGACAATTAGACCATCAGAGTTTTTACGGCAAAGTTGTAGGTGAAATTCTAAACCTTGCCAAAAAGTATAATAAAATGGTAATTATCCTTGTTGGGAGATTGGGAAAAGGTTGGGACGCTTGTCGGTCTAAAGGGAATGTCGTTGTTTTCCCTATTTCTGCTGGAGAAACATCCAAAGAAGAACTTTTGAAAAATACTTCAAACAATATACTACGAACAAGCGAACAAATAGCAAAACTTTTTTATTACAATAGAACAAAGACCGAAAAATGAATTATTAAAATATGGATAACAAAAATATATTTAATAGATTAACCGAAAGTATTAGAGAAGATTGGGAATACTTATCATCCATCCCTATTCAGGAATGGCAGACCCAGCTGGATTCACTTCTTCATGAAACATCTAATCCTGAACGCGTAATCGTTGCTTTTACACAATACCTAAAAAATCTACCACCTCCTGTCGAAACACATATATATAAATACCTCAAAACCCCAAAATATTTACGATTTTTTGAAAGAATATTTTCACAAAGCCCATTCATCACAGATACCCTCATTAAACATCCCGAATATGCAGACGAAATATTATCTTCGCCAACCCTCGCTCGTGCTTTAACAAAAAAAGAATGGCTATTGTATTTGGGCTGTGATTACTCTAAAATTAATTCTTCCTCTGAACTAATAAGTTTCCTTCAGGATAGCCATCTTCTTGACGGTAATGATTGGAATTTTAAAAAAATAATGATTCATTTCCGTCAACTTCACAAAAAAGCACTTCTCCGAATTACTACTCGTGATATAGTAGAACACCAGGAAGTCAAATCCATTACAGAAGACCTTTCCAATCTTGCCGATGCATATCTCGAATTATGTTTCCGTTTACTTTCAACCTACTTAGAACAACAATATGGTATCCCCATAAAATATGATATGGAAAAAGGAGAAAATTTGCCGTCAAGTTTTGTTATCTTGGGATTGGGGAAATTAGGAGGCAGAGAACTCAATTTTAGTTCGGATATTGATTTATTGTTTATCTACGATGGAGATGGAGAGACAAGTGGAGGGCACAAAGGACAAATTACCAATCGGGAATTTTTCTGCAAATTAGGGGAACAAATCATTAAATTTTTATCAGAACATACCGAAGAAGGGCAGATTTACCGTGTTGATATGCGTCTGCGACCTTATGGTAAGGTCGGTGCTTTAGCGGAAAGCCTTGCAAATTCTGTGGAATACTATTACCAGTATGGGCGTGCATGGGAACGGCAGGCATTAGTAAAATGCAGACCTTGTGCCGGTGATATAGAACTGGGAAATGAATTTTTAGAAATGATGCGACCTTTTATTTTCCCCAAGTTTTTTGATGATAAGACATTGGACGATATACACCAGACAAAACTAATGGTAGAAAAACAGGTGGCAGAACAAGGACAAACCAACTATGAGGTGAAATTAGGCAGGGGAGGAATTCGAGATATTGAATTTACCGTGCAATTACTCCAGTTATTGAATGGAGGCAGAAAACCTGAACTAAGGATTACCAATACCATTGATGTTATTTACCAATTAATGGAAAATAATTATTTGAAACCTTTCGACGCCGAAACTTTGATAAGAAATTATTGCTTTTTAAGAGAAGTAGAACATCGCCTACAAATTGAATACGGAACACAAAAACATGCTTTACCTCAGGACCCAGAAGAATTAGATGAATTTGCCCGCCGATTGGGTTATGTATCAGGATCTGCTTTTTGGCATGTATATAAAGATAAAACACAAGAAGTCCGAAATATATTAGAACAATTTATCGCAGTTAAAGCGTCTGGTAATCTATGGGTCTATGATTTAGTTAGTTCTCAGTCTGATGGAAGAGAAGGATTAAACAAATTAAAAGAATTCGGCTTTGTTGATCTAAATTCAGCACGAGACATTTTTCGACAACTGGCAAATGGACCTGAGGATTCACCCCATTCCTTACATGTTCGCGAAAATTTTATAGAAATTGTTCCTTATTTATGTGAAGAGTTCCGTAAAACCCATTCACCGGACAAATCGCTGGAACAATTTTTTTCTCAATTATCACGGCTAAAAATTCCAGGTGTTATCTATTCTTTCCTCAAAGAAAATCACAACCTCTGTTCTTTTTTTGTTACATTGACCACTCGCGCTCCTGCTTTATCCAATATATGGATAAAAGAACCTGGAATCATAGAAGTGTTTCTTCAAAGAGAACTAATCGGACAAAGAGTTGATGCGGACTATTTAACTTCTTCTTTACGAGAATTAAAAAAGTCTGCATTTCCGGAATCCGCTCATTATCGGCTAAAAGATTCCGAATGGTTACGAATTGCATTAGGTGATTTACTTGGAAAATTCACTATTGCCGAAGTCTGCGAACAACTCACCCTTTTAGCCGAAGTGATATTACAGGATATAGCAATTGTATCTCTGGAAGAGACAAAACAGAAATATGGAACAAGCCCATTCCCCTTTGCGGTAATAGGTTTAGGTAAGATTGGTGGTGGCGAAATGACCTTTGGCAGTGACCTTGATTTAATATTCGTTTATGATGATGAACATATCAATTCTACTGATAAAATAGATACTACCTCCATTAGTCCTACGGAATATTTTGCAGATGTATCATCACGAATTATTAAAAAACTTAAAGAACCTACCCGTTTCGGAATTTTGTATGATATTGATGCCCGATTACGCCCCTACGGTTCCAAAGGAGTTTTGGCAATCAATTTGAACCAATTAAAAGAATACTATGAACATGAAGCAGACATCTGGGAAAAAATGGCGTTGATGAAATCTCGTGTTATCTTTGAACAAGGGGTAATGACAACAGACATTTCAAAAATACTTACTGATCTGGCTTTCCATTTTCCTGTGTCAAAAGAAGATGTCCAGAAAAGCGAGAATATACGGCAAAAAATGGTTCAACAAACAAATCCCGATAACTTAAAAAAATCGGAAGGAGGAACTGCCGAATTAGAGTATATCGTTCGCTGGTGGCAGAGATTAAAGATAGAACAATGTCCCGAGTTGGCAACCTCGTCGGTCGTCAATGCTTTAAATATTTTGATGAATGTTTTACCTGAACATACAGAGAAGTGGCAATTTTTAAAGAAGACTTTTGGAATCTATTTGCAAATATTAAATCGCTATCGCTTATTTACAGGTGTTCGTAGTTCTACTTTATCAAATGAAATACTTTCCGCCCTCCCTCAATTATTACCTGAAATCCAATTTACACCAACACCCGTAGAATACTTAAAAGACTTAAAAAGAAAAGTTCATCAATTCTATTTGGAAACATTAAAATCTGTTCAACAATGGATTGAATGAAATAATGCGAAGATACCTCTCTCTTTATTTTACATCTGAAAAATCAAGAACAAATCCATACAATCGGCTTTCTAATAATTGCCCCCCCGATCCATGGTAAATCAAACCCTTCCAACGGACTACTGTAATTAACCAGATAGTATGTATCCTCAGAAAGAGGAACAATTCCTGCAAACGCCGTATCCCCTTTAGATGGCAAATCAATAAGAGGATACAATTCCAGAGTATTCGGGTTAATCTCATAAAGGCAGGTGCGTTTTCGGGTAAGAGAATAAAATACCATACTCCATGCATTCCAAATACTTTCAGGGAAAATCCCCCCACTTCTTGCAGAACGCCCGGCTATGTTCCTTCTGCCAATAACGAAAAATCGTCCCTTATGTGTAAACATAAGTGAAGAGTCAACTTTATAAGGTGTAAATTTACACTCCCAGCAATGGATTTTATCCGCAGGAGCACGACAAACGAATGCCCCTCCACCTACTTCAAGACGCACCAGTGCAACAATCCCTCCTTTATCATCAAACATAAATTCTGCCTCTTCCGCTCCGACACGGTCAATTTGAGGTTCTTCAGAAATGGGTTTCCATTGAACCCCATCGGAGGAAATTAAAAGGCGAGCATCACCACGGTTCCCTTTACCATATATATCCAATCCATAATATACCGACATATATGCTTGTTCCCCTAATGTGCGAATACGCCAGACCACATAACCGGGTTGAAAGATTTTTTGAGGCTCCGTCCAATGACCATCTTTCAATCTTTCGCAATAATGGATATATCCCGGTTCAAATCGTAGTGGGTCGGTGCCGCCTGTATAAAAATATAAAAATAGTCTATCCTTAAAATATAAGAAACGAGGTTCACGAAGGTCCCACCCCATGCTGATACATAATTCTCTTTCCCATGATTTGCCTTTATCATCAGACCGCATCACATACAACTTTGAATTAGGTGATGCAAAATGACTGGGTGCTGTGCGGAAGCCCATGAATATACTTGTCCCAATGCTAATAAGGTCAACATTATTTGTCGAACGCATCGGGAAAAAATCTTCAGGCATTCCTTTCCCGGGGACTACGGGTATAGGTGAAGAAATCTTTATTCCATTGACCCGCTCTGGATACATCGGCATAGGTTCAGAATATAGGATGGAAAAAATAAAAACTCCCGCAATGAGTAGTATCAGGCTGAGAACAATTATAGAAACAAATAATAGTATTCTAAAAATTACTTTCTTAAATCTGGAATTTCGTTTAAGATGAGTAATTTGTTCAGAGCCATCCTCAACCATTTGTTGTTTTTTTACCCCTTCCTTTTTGAAATAATCTCTCCGATCAAACCGTATTCTAATGCCTCTTCAGCAGACATCCAAAAATTACGATCACTGTCTTTGGCTATTTTATCTATGGGATGACCTGTTTCCGCAGACAAAAGACGATTAATCCTCTCGCGAATCTTCAAAATTTCCTGTGCTTCTATTCTAATATCCGCCGCTTGTCCTCCGGCTCCACCTGAAGGTTGATGTATTAAAAACCGTGTGTTCGGTAATGCAAATCGTCTATCTTTCGGAGCCCCCATCAGAATAGGCACAGCAATACTGGCAACCCAACCCACACCAATCGTCGTTAGCGGTGATTTAATAAACTTCATTATGTCATAAATAGCAAATCCCGAATCTACATGTCCTCCGGGCGAACATACATAAACAGTTATCGGTTCTTGAGATTCATAATCTAACAATAACAGTTGCGTTATGATTTTTTCTGCTAATTCCTGAGTTACTTCGCCCGATACAATAACTACACGATTTTTTAACAATCGGAGAGATAATCCCTCCTGCTGGGCTGGTTTCTCTTCTTCACAAATTTGCGGTTCTTCACAAAAAGCCATTACTTTGCTCCTTTTATTAACAGAGTTGTAACTAAATCAATTAAGGGATAATTTTAACTTGAAACCCCGTATAAAAACAATTTTATCTTATTTTTTATCTATCTAAAAAGTGGAATGTTTTTTACTCATTCTATTATTTTATTATGAATAAATATAATGTCTGGATATCGTATGGTATACTCAAATGATATTTTTAAAAACAGAAAAAATTATACACTTGTCTTGGTTGGGGTCTGGGTATTTTTTACAATTCTATTCTTGCGAACAGCGTGGCTTTGTGATGATGCCTATATTACTTTTCGTACCGTTAATAATGCAGTAAACGGTTACGGATTACGCTGGAATATAAATGAACGAGTTCAGGCATATACACATCCCTTATGGCTATTCCTACATATCCCGTTTTATTTCCTGACAAAAGAAATGTTCCTAACTCCAATATTTATTTCTTTTGCTATTTCGATGGTAACCATTATTGCTCTTACCCTTTTTATTGCTCAAAATACCTCACAGATATTAATTATAGCCAGTATATTAGGATTTTCAAGAGCATTTGTTGACTTTTCTTCTTCGGGGTTAGAAAATCCGATGAGCCATCTTTTATTAGTGCTTTTTATTTCTTTATTCCTTATGAAAAAATTTACTTTAACTAATCTTTTCTTTTTGTCCTTCATATCCTGCTTTGCCACATTAAACCGTCAAGATTGTCTCCTTATCTATTTACCTGCTTTAATCTATACATGGTGGCATACCGAAAATAAGATAAAAGGGCTATTTATTCTTTGTGCTGGTTTTATTCCATTACTCCTTTGGCAAATATTTTCAATTGTCTACTACGGTTTCCCTTTCCCGAATACAGCCTATGCAAAATTAGGAGCAGGAATTCCAAGAATAGATTTAATTGTTCAAGGTATTCGATATTATCTTTGGACTTGGAACAGAGATAATATTACTTCCATAGTCATTTTTTTAGGTTTAATTAACGCTTTATTCCAAAAGAAAAAAATAATACAGCCATTAGCGTTGGGTGTGCTTCTTTATTGCTTTTATATTTTATGGATAGGTGGTGATTTTATGGGGGGTCGTTATTTTACAGTTCCTCTCCTCACAGCGACGATTATTATTATCCAAAATTCCCAATTATCGAAAAAACAATTTGCTATCCCTATCACTTTTGCTTTTATATTAATCAGTCTAACTCGACCCGATGTGCCTATATTTACAGGTGCTGATTATAGCAAAGGGGGCTTTTTTACAAAAGATGGAATTACCACAGAACGAAAATATTATTATGAATGGTCAAGTCTATTAAATTGAAAAAAAGGGAAACCTATGCCCTCGTTCAGTTGGGCAGAGCATGGAAGAGAAAATAGAAAGAAAAATACACAAATGACGAAACTTCGCGGTTGTGTCGGCTTTTATGGCTTCTTTTCAGGTCCCCTCGTTCATATCGTAGATTTTCATGGACTCGGGGACCCATTGCTATCCCATTTGCCCAGCCTTTACCATCCCAAAATTGCTATAGGTCATTTTTTACGATATGTCCCTGAGGGATATATGGAAACTGCTGGTAGCAATGAAAATAAAATACAAGACGCCGACCTTGCTCAATTTTATGATTATATCCGTATTATCACCCGTAGCCCGATATGGTCATGGGAACGATTTAAAGTAATCTTAAAAATGAATTTAGGATATTACAATCATTTAATAGATAAAGATAAATATCAATTTGCGGATACACAAATAAAATATTACGAAGGATGGGAAGAAGAAATACAAAATTTGGAAGAAAATCAAGGTATTAAAATCTCGGAAAGAGGATTGGAAATACGACTGGGAAAAGTCAAACACGACTCCTATATTGAATTAGAATTAAGAAAGTGGCATCAATTCCATATTCTATTGTTCAACAATAAGGAATATCTAACACGAATAAAATTAGGTCCTGATACCAGAAATATATCATCATTTACCACCTATTCTGTAAAAGTTCCAAAAAATGCTGTTAGAGAAGGATACGATACCGTCCGTATTTTCGTTTGCCCTAAAGAACTCAATCAAAGGCGTGTTTGTTCAGAAATAAGAAATTTCCGCCTATTGTCAAAATAATTTGTAAAGTGTAATTTTGTATAATTTCGTAATGTCTATTTAAATCAAATTATTAAAAAGGTATTAGAGAAATTTTATGGAAAACAACAAGAAAAATTTGTGGCTTCTGACAACTATTATCTTTCTGGGGGTCTGGATATTTTTTGTAATACTCTTTCTCCGCACCGCATGGTTATGCGACGATGCATACATTTCCTTTCGGACTGTAGACAATGCGGTGAATGGTTATGGACTTCGCTGGAATATAAACGAACGCGTTCAAGCATATACTCATCCTTTATGGATGTTCCTACACATTCCTTTTTATGCCCTGACACGAGAAATGTTTCTAACCGCTATATTTATTTCGTTTGCCGTGTCTATGTTAACAATAATTCTCCTTACTCTGGGTGTCGCACAGAACTTGTCACAAGTATTAATTGCCGTAAGTATATTAGGTTTTTCAAGGGCTTTTGTAGACTTCTCTTCTTCTGGACTGGAAAATCCTATGAGTCATTTATTACTTGTGGTATTTATGATTTTATTCCTTCCACAAAAATTTACATTAAAAAATTTATTTCTTCTTTCCCTGATAGCATCATTGGCTACACTTAATCGTCAAGACTGTATTTTACTTTATTTCCCTCCGTTAGTTTATGCATGGTGGCAGACAGAAAATAAAAAACAAGGATTTATTTTACTCTGTTTAGGTTTTGTCCCTCTGGCTTTATGGGAACTATTTTCCGTTATTTATTATGGGTTTCCATTCCCGAATACCGCCTATGCAAAATTAGGCACAGGACTATGGAAAATTGATTTAATCAAGCAGGGCTTATGGTATTACGCCTTTTCATGGAAAAGAGATTTCATTACCTTACTGGTTTTATTTCTAAGTCTCTTTATCCCTTTTTATCAACGACAAAAAGAAGTATGGGTATATGTAATAGGTATCCTTTTATACTGCCTTTACATTATTTGGATAGGGGGAGATTTTATGGGTGGCAGGTTTTTTAGTGTGCCGTTACTCTTTGCAACCATTCTTATTATCAGATATTCAAAATTAGACCAGTTCAAACGAGGTATCCCTGCGATATGCATATTTCTTATTACAAGTTTCATACAGCCTCATGTCCCGATATTAACCGGCAGCTCTTTCGGAAAAGATTTATCCGGATTTAAAGATGAACATGGCATCGGCGATGAACGAATGTTCTATTTTCAAGTGGCAAGTCTGGCTCATTGGGAAAAAGGTAAACCCATGCCTTGCAATGCATTTGCCAATCAAGGAAGACAATATCGGCAAGCAAATAAAAAAGTGACCAAATCCCATGGTAGCGTCGGCTATAGAGGATTTTTAGCAGGTCCTGTTGCTCATATAATTGATTATAACGCCCTATCCGATCCCTTATTAGCACGAATGCCCGCTGTTTGCCGTCCCAGTTGGCGTATTGGACATTTCTGGCGATATATCCCCGAAGGTTATATTGACTCCGCGGGAGGAGATGAAAACAAGATCAAAGATAAAAATTTAGCCGAATTTTTTGACCATTTGAAAATTATTACCCGCGGTCCCTTATTTACAATAGAACGATGGCGGGATATTATCAAAATGAATTTAGGCATGTATGACTACCTAATAGATAAAGACCGCTACCAATTTCCTAACCTCAAAAAAATAACATATCAGGATTTAAAAGAAAGAATAACATCCAACGAAAAAGCAAAAATTATTGTTCCTAAATATGGAATTGAAATTCAATTTGATGAGATAAAGAAAAACGATACCATCACAATAGAGTTAGATTCCTTCGATACATTTATTATTCTTTTCTTCAACGATAAAAATTGGATTGCAAGAAAATGGATTGAAAAAACATGGACCGACCCGGATAAAGGAGCCGTAGAACCTTACACAAAACATAAAATACAAGTTCCTTTTTCTGCTCGCAGAAAAGGCTATACGGCAATACGCATATTCACCTATCCCGGTGATGCAGATTCCGCAATGCGAGATATACAATTCGATTAATAAAAAAAATAATCCATCATGCATTATTTGTTCAATCCAGCTGGAGCGTCCCTACTTCTGGTATTTTTAAGAGGATAAATCTTTTTATCACAAAGGACACAGAGACTTTACACAGAGTTCACAATGTAGTGGCGAAACATGTTCCGTCCTCCTCTGTGTCCTTTGTGTAAAATTTCCTTTGTGTCCTCTGTGGTTAATTCTTTTTACTACGAAGAACACAGAGACATTGCACAAAGTTCACAAAGGGGAAAGAACCAGAAGCCAGGAGGCTTCGTCTACAATTTTTCTTACGCTTACAGTTCTATAATAGCACGACATTCCGTGTTTTTACGATTGGGAAGAAAGTATAAATCTATTACCTATGTACTATAGGTTATCAAATCAATAGTTATCACAGTGCAAAACGATTATCTACACATATACAAACAAAGAACGCATTATCAAAATACGAATCTTTATGCAATACAAAAAAATAATTGACTGTTAAAATCCCCTCATATTTAATAAAAAATTACAGCTACATCAAATGCAAAAACACCTCTGTTTATAAGTATGAACAACCAATTTGACTTTTCATTTTATATATGTTATAATATTGCTCCGCTTTTGATAATGCATAATGTAAAGCAAAAGCGGCAAGTC
>AWNW01000006.1:0-35000 GCA_000493945.1 Candidatus Hydrogenedens terephthalaticus JGI OTU-1 | reverse complement strand
TTCACATCGACGGGGAGGTTTGGCACCTCGATGTCGGCTCGTCACATCCTGGGGCTGGAGCAGGTCCCAAGGGTTCGTCTGTTCGCCGATTAAAGTGGCACGCGAGCTGGGTTCAGAACGTCGTGAGACAGTTCGGTCCCTATCCATCGCGGGCGTAGGAGACTTGAGGAAATCTGCCCCTAGTACGAGAGGACCGGGGTGGACGGATATAGGGTGTTCCAGCTGTCACGCCAGTGGCACCGCTGGGTAGCCACGTCCGGACGGGATAAGCGCTGAAAGCATCTAAGTGCGAAGCCCCTTCCAAGATGAGGTCTCCCTTAGCCGTAAGGCTACTAAAGAGCCCTGGAAGACTACCAGGTTGATAGGCTGGAGGTGTAAGCATGGCAACATGTTAAGCCGACCAGTACTAATAGCTCGTGCGGCTTGGTCTTATGTTTTCATAAGCCAGATATTTTACCTACGAGTTCATGTCGCTTATTCTTGAACACCTTGCATTCACTGTCGAAAGTCTTTATAAAATTTAATACACATAAGTTTGCCGGTGACTATAGCGGTAGTGAAACACCCGTTCCCATTCCGAACACGGAAGTTAAGCCTACCAGCGCCGATGGTACTGCGGGGCTTCCCCCGTGGGAGAGTAGGTCGTCGCCGGCATTTTTCATTTTAAATCACATCCTAACAAACTTGTTCCACAGAATATACTCACCAAATTCAACAGAAATATTTGATAGAAAAAAATATCATATTACAAAAACACAAATCTGTTAACAATATCCTATAGTTATTCATATTATCTCTATTTAAAATCTTTTTCCTAATTTGTTAAGAAATCTCAATTATTTTGCTTGAGTATTTTCTTTCTTACAAGAAATAAAAATGTCTCAACTTTATGTGTATATATCATGTTGGTTCAGAAAATATGTGTCTTTAAATCTTATTTCTCAGGGGTATTTGACTTCATAAGTTTTATTATCAAAATCAACAGTTATGGTTGTTCCGTCGGAGTAGGTTGTTTTTTGTTTACGATATGTTTCATCTAAAAATTCGTGATTTACTAACTCGAGGAATTGACAATGTTTCGCTAATGCACAGAGTTCTTTAATACGATTGATTTCGTTTTCATCGGTACTAATGTTCAGATAGGGCATTCCCGCATTAAGGATACAATGCAGGTATCCTGCATCCCCTTTAGGTATGCCCCAACCTCCATCTTCCGTTATGCTCCATGGCATAATCAAAGAATCGTGATAAACCAAATTAAATAGAGGGATAGGAATTCCAACTTTTTCGCCATTATCAAGGGATGGCTGTATCCAATAAGGTCCATGATGAACTAAATCAATAACAGAAACGAAATATTCCGTAGGTTCTTCTGAACTCATAATATAACCTTTGGATTTTAAGAATTGAAAGGCTGCTTTGCGATATTGTCCGCATTCTGAACGGGTAACAGGGCAAAAAGGTTCATAACTTTCTTCTAATGGAACTACGGAAAAAACATCCAGATATACACCTTGAATTTCAAGCCCATGATTAATTAGCCAATTATGGTTTCGCTGGACATAAGAAGGAACAAAACGAGGACTAAGTATCATTTGGGGTCCACCACACCAAACTTTATGTTGCTCCTTAACACCTGCCTGGTTTAAGATAGCCAGTCGTGTATTAAAAGAAACTGCATTCAAGTAAAAATCCCTATATTGGTCGTGAAGTGCAAGAATATATCCCAATTCCTTACAGGTTTGGGATAATTGTTTTAGTCCCTCTAATCCTCCTGCTTCGTAGCCAGGAGGCACAACATCCGGATGTCCACTGTCATACCCTAAATATCCCCAGCCATCCAGATGAACATAGGCAGACTCCATTCCTTTGCGTTTCAATTCCTGCAATTGTTCCGCAATTTTACTGTAAGGAATTAGTTGGTGATTGGATTGAGGATTGTCCTTTCTGAAGAAAGCACTTTGTTCTTCAAAATGATATAAAGCACCTACATGGATAACAGGAACACCAATGATTTTTTCCAGAATAGGACATCGGGCTATTTTTTCTTTAATAGAGACAAAGTTTTTATTTTCTTTAACCCAATTCCGATACTGTTTTGCAATAGTAGAATGTGTTGCATGGGGATAAAAATAGTATTCGATACTTCGCAAATATCCCAATTCCCCAAGACTGGAGTACCATATCGGTTGGACCTTTGTTGGACCTCCTTCTGGATGTTGATATTCAATCCCAGCATCATCTGAAGTGGTAAGTATGGATAATAAACCATGTTCCCCTTTAATATGTCCCCACCAGGGCATATACAACATCCGTGAGTTTGTCAAATCTTTACCATAAAATTTTTGTGGATAATTGGCGGGCAATAACATCCCTTGCATAACACATAGAACACTTTTTTCATCTGCTGAAGCGTTCAACTTAACAGGTTTTGGGAATCGAATTTCCCTTAATTGGCTTGAAATATTCGAAGAAGAAATATCAATGGTTAAATTGTTATTCGAGAGGTAAAATGTTATATAAATTTTTAAATCAGGATTGGATACAAAGTCCGTAAATTGAAGAATAAATCCTTTTGCATATCCTGTGGGGATTGCTTGACAAGTTATTTTTTGAGCAGAAGTTAATGAAAATTTGGATGCGGATAGGATAATGTCGTCTTCATCAGAAGGATAAAATTCCCATCGTCGTCCTTCGTTGTCAACAATAAGTTGTAATTCCTTTTTTGTTAGAAAGACTTTTGTTTTCTGGTTTTCTAAAATCCAGAAATCCGTATTTTCGGCGAATGTCTCTGAAGATAAAGTAGGTTGTTCTATGGCATTTTTAAGTAACCATTCTCGAACCTCTATAAATTCCTTATATATTTCTATATCTGTTTCTGCAGAAATATTCATTATCCTGCTCTTTAATTTTTCTATTTTTGTTGTTTTTTCATGTAGAAGAGCATCATTAACAGGAATATTATTCAATGCATCACAAAAAAATAAATATTGCTGTTTTTTCCCTTCTATATCCTGAGCGCTCGCAGGAAAAAAAACATAGAGCAGTAAAAGAATACAAAAAAGAAAAGTAATTTTTTTCATAATCCAATTCCTTCTTTTTTATAATTTGACTTTAAGGATTAGATAAATGTTTTAATAAATCCTTATAGATAACAATAGTATAGGAGAATAAAATGTATTTACATGATGCACATATTGCCAATGTTGTTACTTCCTTTGCTACCTTAGGTTCAGGGTTGGTTGTTACTTTATTTTGGTGGTTCGATGGGAAACAACCATTACGCTGGTTATTCTTCTATCTTACAATTATTATCACTGCTATTCCAACTATTATTCATCACATGTATCCTACACAACAATTCTGGACATCTGTGGATGTAATGAGTAATATTCTTTTGGTATGGGCATTAGAAATAGCGTTAGCAGGCGATTTTTTTACCCAAACCTTTTATAAAAAATTTGTAAGTGTAATGACCTTAATAAATATGCTTGTTATTCTCAAATTAGGATATGAGATATTTTCTCCTCCTGCAAATTTATTTCTACCTTTAGGTGAAAAGAGTGGTTTTACTTTTGGAGAAACTGCACTGATATTGAATGCTGTATTATCCGTAGGAATAATGGCTTATTATTCAAAAACATGTACTCAAAAACAAAAATCCGTTTTAAAAGTAATAGTTGCTATATTTATTTTAGGCTTAATACTTGCCACAGGAAGTGATGACTTTATCAAACCTACATTTATTGGCTGGCATTCTTTATGGCATATTACAGGTGCTTTTGGATTTATTGTATTCTGGTTTTTTAATCATCTACGGTTTTCAATTGAAGGAGGGATAGAAAATGTTAGTTCATAGCGTTTATTTTTGGTTAAAAGCCGAAATATGTGATGCGAAAAAGCAAGCATTTTATGAAGGATTATTAGGGCTGTCAAAAATACCCACTGTTTTTCAAATCTATGTAGGGACACCCGCCGATA
The DNA here is from genome assembly GCA_000493945.1 of Candidatus Hydrogenedens terephthalaticus JGI OTU-1. GTDB lineage: Bacteria > Hydrogenedentota > Hydrogenedentia > Hydrogenedentales > Hydrogenedentaceae > Hydrogenedens > Hydrogenedens terephthalaticus. The sequence goes on along the minus strand of AWNW01000006.1, from coordinate 31,019 downwards.
CAACAAAACGCCCTGTGATTGATGATAGTTATACCTTTGGGATTGTGGTAGTTTTCAACGATAAAGAAGGGCATGACGCTTATCAGGTTCATACCATACATAAAAACTTTTTATCTGAATTTGGTTCATATTGGGATAAAGTGTTGGTTTATGATTTTGAGTGTTAGTTCACTCTGTTAATATTTCTGTTCAATGGCTTTTCGGGCAATTTTATCAACCAAAGAGGGGCATATTAATTTTAACCATCTACCTACTTTGCCTCTTGTAGAAGTGATTAGCAATCGTTGTTTTTTTACAATAGCATTTAAAATTAACTCGGCACATTCTTCCGCTGTCATAATTTTTGATTCTACCATAGGTGTTTGTCCAAGAGATGAGCCATCTCCTTTTAGTGCCCTTTTGTGAATTTCCGATTTTACAAAGTCGGGTGCAACAATGGTTACATGCACACCTTTTGGTTCTATTTCTACACGAAGCGAATCAAAAAAACCGACCATTGCATGTTTGCTTGCAGAATAAATAGTCCTGCAAGGAACCCCTGTTAATCCCGCAACACTGGAAATCGCTACAATATGTCCTCCTGTTTTGTATAAATAGGGAAGAGCATAGTAAGTGCAATATAAAGAACCGTAAAAATTTGTTTCCATAATTTCGTTTGCAATTCCTAAGTCTTGAATTTCATCAAAACGACACCACATTGTTCTACCTGCATTATTGATTAGAATATCTAATTTACCAAAATGTGATACGGTTCCCTCAATCAAATTTAAGCATTCATTTTGTTGAGAAACATCTGCTTTTATAATCTTAACTGCACCTTTATCTTTTTTTATCTCTTCAGCCAGTTCTAATAACCTTGCTTCGTTCCGTGCTGAAATGACAACCTGTGCTCCTTCTCTCGAACAGACCTTTGCCATAGCACGACCTATACCCTCTGAAGCCCCTGTGATAAGCACTACTTTATCTTTCAGTTTTAAATTCATAATTTTTTTTCTCCTTTATAATTTGATATTATTATATAGATATTATTTATATTAGAGTAATTCAAGTTTTTTATCGTCTCAAGCCGAGTAAAGCAATTTAAATTCTTGGAGGTTTTAAAATGAAAAGAAGTATTATAAGTATGAAGAGAATTATAACTCTTGGGGTTTGTTTGTTTGTAATAACTTCTACAAATGCTTTTCCTGCTAATACTAATAGCAAGTCTCTGTCCGATTTACCAAACCCGGTGCCTCGGATTGCTATTGTTGGTGATAGTTGGGGAATGTTTATGTGGTGGTTTCGTTCTTTTCAGAAATCACTTGTGGAGTTAGGTTATGAAGAGTATTGTGAAGTTGCTAACGAATCGGTTGTCGGTGGAGGAAAAACATTCCAATTTATTAATGTAGAACAATTTCCCGCAGCGGAACAAATTCGAAATGCCGTTGTACAGATGTTAACGGATTATCCGACGATAGATATAGTTGTTATCTCGTTAGGTGGTAATGATGTCCTTTATGGAACCGAGTTTGTATTACCCGAAGACCCGTATAGGGAATTGAGATTTCAATGTCCGGGGCATCCTCAAAATATGAACGAAATTCTTGCAGAAAAAATAGTCAATCATGATATGGATAATCTGGTTGACCTGATTTTGTCTGTTCGCCCGGATATTCGTGTCCTGCTTACTTCTTACGATTTCGGTGGAGATACAAAGCGAAGTGAATGCGATTTATTAACGCAACAATTGGGAATCATGGTCCTGGATATTTATAAGCAAAGGTTAGCAGACCGTAAAGGAGACCGTGTCCACTTTATTAGTAATTACGGACTTATGCAATTTATGTATGGCGTCTTTGATTATCAGGTTGATTCCGGTAATGACCCAATTTGGGGAACAGAGCAGTTAGTTTATCCTGCTGGATATGTCAAACCTGGTTTTTCGCCAGATGATTATCCACCTTTGAGGCTTCCTGACCCATACGATGTTTGGACTTTCCCATGGACGGATGAAAACAGTGCAGAATTAAATGTGCCCGGTTTCCCTGAATATTTTAATCCACTTCATTCCCTATTAGACAGGAATATGCACTTAACAGAAGAGGGATACTATTTTATGGCACGAAGAATGGTGGACCGTGTTATAAAATACTGGCTTGATTATCCTAAAGTTTTTGGGATACACCCTGTAAATAATGAAAAAGGAGAGACATACCAGTTTGAAGTTATATTCTCGAAAGAAGTAACGGGTGTTGACGCGACAGATTTTGAAATAACAACAGCAGAAATAGAAATAGGAGGAAAAAGTTTAGATATTAGTCAGGCTCAAATTGTGTCCATTGTTCCTGCATCGGGTTATAGTAAAACCTATACTGTTACAGTGGACTTAAACCCGAACTTAAACCCCCAAAAAGGCACCCTTACAGAAGTTGTCCATATTCATGTTTTAGATGATGATAGTATTGTTGATACCGAAGGGACACCTCTTGGAGGACCTAATACCCCAACATGGACAGATAATGGAAAATTTACTTATTACGGTCCTTTTGCCTTTGCTGATTTAATGAAGCCCGAAGAGGATAATTTTGAGCAGGTTCAGAAATATCTATCCGTGTTAACCAAACCTTACCTTCCATTTATTAATTTTGCGGTTTCTTTTGATGAAGACAAATTAGATATTAATGGTGATTTATTCCCATTAGTCCAGCAATTTTTGAACGATGAGGATGTTGATCCTGAAACCTTATATATTAAGGGAAATGGAATGTTAGATAGTTATGAATTTGCCCTTTTAGAACGCTGTTTAAAAGACTCTAATATTGATTTCAGTGCTGTTGGTGGTGTATCTCATACATTAGTTGCGAATGCATGGGGACAAAACCTTGCTCGTATTCGTAATGATTTAGGTGGTGCAATTACACCAGAACATGACAATATGGTGTTAAGAGTATTTGCCGGTTTGGATTCGCTTTTCTGTGCTTACCTAACTTTTGGCGAAATGAAAACTGTGGGTACTATTTCTGCCGCTTCTGTTGCCCTTACATCAGAAAGCGTTTCTCAATTTTTGCCCGGTTTGACATTTACCCCAATAGATTCAAGAAATTACCAGTTATTAACCAATTACTTGGGGGCACGGGATGTTAATGGTAATGGCATATTATCTCCTTCCGAATTTGCCGATGCGGATAAAGATGGATTTACAAATGCTCAAGAATATCTATATTTTGAATGTGATGGGAAACAAGCCTTCGTGAACGCAGCACTTAATCGAAATGTTAAACCTCCACAATTTCCTCCTTCAACAAACTTTACAATAAATGAAGGAACAAATCTCCGTTTATATGTCCCCGAATTACTTCATGTATATTTGACTACCTATGAATGGTATAAGGATGGTGTACTACTAAATGATAACGAACGCATCAAGGGAAGTTCGAAACGAACTTTAAATATTGAAGGGTTATCATTAGAAGATTCAGGAACTTATATCTGTTATTACTGTGAGAATAATCCTAATAATTATGTAGTTAAATCTTATGGACCTATAACAGTAAATGTGCAACCTGAAATACAAGAAGGTGAAGGTTCTGTAGAGGGAGGTGAAGGCATTGTAGAAGGTGAAGGCATTGCGGAAGGCGAAGGTATTGCAGAAGGCGAAGGTGTAATTGAAGGGATAATAGAAGGAAGTACAGAAGGAGTTGAAGAAGGGATAATAGAAGGTATCGAAGAAGGAGAAGGCGAGGGGCAAATAGTTCAAGAACCTCATTCTTTAGATATAGATGGGGACTTCAAAGTTGAATTAACTGAATTATTACGAGTTATACAATTTTATAATTATGGAGAGTATAGTTGTGCCCCATCGTGGCTTGCTACTGAAGATGGATATGTCCCCGGAAATAGAGGGAATCATGCTTGTCAACCTCATGCATCCGACTACAATCCCCAAGATTGGAGCGTTTCATTCGAGGAAATTCTCCGTGCTATCCAATTGTTTAATTCCCCTTCCTACTATTGGTGTCCTGGACAAGGGGAAGATAATTTCTGTGTGAATTAGACTTTCAAGTCTAATTTTATAAAAACTGTTTTGCTAATTTGTTGAGTTCTTCGACACCTCGTTTGATAGTCTCGTCAGGAGCAGCAAAGGAAATGCGGAAGTGTGTTTTCTTATCAGAGAAAACGCTTCCCGGAATTATAAGGATATTGTTTTCTATTGCCTTTTTCACAAATTCATCACCATCACCTCCCGGAGCCTTAGGAAATATATAAAAAGCACCTTTCGGCTTTATTACTTCAAAAGTATCCTTTAATCCTTCATATATCAAATCTCTTTTCCTTCGGTACGCTTCTATTTTTTGTGTCATATCAGATTTTAATGCCTGAACCGCTGCTTTTTGGGCAAATGAAGGGGCACAAACAAAGGTATATTGTTGTAGTGTATTCATTTGTTGAATAATATCTTCAGGACCTGCCGCATATCCCACACGCCAACCTGTCATCGCAGCATTTTTAGAAAAACCATTAAGCAAAATCACCTGATCATACATTCCGGCAATTGTAGATGGTTTTTCATCATATAGCAAAGACTCATAAATTTCATCGGTTATAACTAATAATTTGTATTTTTTTGCCAGTTCGGCAATTTTTACTAAATCTTCTTTGGGAATTGTAAGTCCTGTGGGATTAGAAGGACTATTTAAAATCAAGATTTTCGTTTTATTTGTTATAACAGGTTCGATTTTTTCTGTTGTTAAATGGAAATCAGGATAGGTGTCTACACAGACAGGCTTTCCTCCTAACAGATTTACCAAATGTTTATACATAACAAAATAAGGGTCAGCAAAAATAACTTCATCTCCAGGGTTAACAGTTGCCAATAAGGCAAGAAATAGTCCACCTGATACTCCACAGGTTATCATAACATTAGATATTTTCACGCCAAACTTATCTTGATAATATTCCTGAACTGCTTCACGAAGTTCTTCAATACCCCATGTCTGTGTATATGAGTTAAAACCATTTTTTATGGCATTAATAGCAACATCTTTACATACTTCATCTACATCATAATCCGGTTGACCAATACTCAAATTAATAGGATTTTTCATCTTTGCTGCTAATGCAAAAACCTTACGAATTCCACTGGCATCAATATAGTTCATTCGTTCTGCAATATAACTCATGAGTATACTCCTTTGTTTTACTTTTGTATTTTGTTTATAAGTTCATTTATTTTTTGTATTTCTTCAGGTGTGGGATTATTTTCTTTTGCTTTTTCAATCCATAATTTTGCCTGTTCCGTATTGCCTTTTTCAACTGCTATACGAGATAAGACTACATATTTTTCCACTGTAGAATAAGAGGTTTGTCCCATATAAATTTCTGCTGAGGTAAAATCCCTTCTATTTACACATTCTTGAACTATATTTTCCCATAGTTGTTTATCATCGTTAAAATAATTTGCCCATTTTTCTATAAATTCCTCAGGTTTACCTGATTTCCCGTATATCGCACCGAGTGAAATTAACAGATCTTTGTTATCTGGTTCTTTTTGCACACCGAAAGATAACCATGCTTGAGATAAGGTAAACATCCCTTTTTTTTCATAATAATCTGCAATAACTTGATAAGGTGCTTTGAAAGTATCACCACTAACCAATAAAGTAGCGGGAATATTGTTTAATGCTTTTTGAATATCGTTGTATCTTTTTTGGAAATTCTCTTTTTCGTCTTTTAGAGTATTAAAATCTTGTTTTAGTATTTCCCAGCCCTGTTCATAATTCAATAATTTTTGCGCTACTTCTAAGAATTTATTTTTTTCATCTGTGTTTAAATCCTTGTTAATTAAGTATAAACTTATGTATGAATTATACAATTGTGATAAATTATTCTTGTCCTCAGTCCCTGTTATTATTTCCTTCTCAATTATTCTTATCTGCATTCGTATACTTTCACTATCAAAAGGATTTAGTCCAATAGCCCTTGCTATGTATCTTTTGGCTTCATCATAACGGTTACTTTCCAAACATAGAAGAGATTTATTCTTCAATGCTTCGATGTTTTCAGGATTTAGTTCTAATAAGGTATTCCATGCTTGTTCCGATTTTTCAAGATAAGTATTTTTCTGTGGGCTTTCTTCTTTTGCTTTTTTTGTCATAGTTCGTGCTAAATATTTCCACGCCTCAATATTTGAGGGATAATTTCCAGCACAGGCTAACCATAACCTTTCTGGGTCTCTTAGTTCATAGGTGAGTTGAAAACTAAATATAGAGAGGACAGACAAGATAATTAAAAAAAAGAGAGAGATTAACCGAAAAATAATTTTGTTCTTTTCATAAATATTTTGAGTAAAGAAATAACAAAATATAATGATACTTAAAATTACAAAGTAACTGCTGTTGCACATACTTAAATCAAGTCTTTGAAATATAGGAAAAATAGCAATACTTGTGATTAGAATAAGAGAAGAAAGAAGAGACAGGTTCTTTGAATTTTTATAAAAATAAAATGCCAATATGAGTAAAAAAAAGAATATTATCAATGCGATGGGTACACTTAATAAAGAATTAATCTCAAAATACTGTAATGGGAAAAAGGCTGTAGGGAAAAGGAATAAAATAAAAAGCCCACTAATGATATTGAAATATTTAAACGATGGATATATTTCATATAAATCTCTATGGATGTTGTGCTGATACAACATAAGCAGTATAAACGATAAAAATAAAGCACTAAATACCCAATATCCATAGATAATGGGAGAGGTGGTGGATTCATTCTTTGATTTGTCCATGTAAGAAAAATAAAGGATGGGGATAATCAATACAATACTTATAAAATGGCTGAAAACAGACAGTATTATTAAAAAGATTGAAATAAACATTACTGATAAAGGATATGGAATAGTAGTATCTTTGGTATATAGAATAGTCAGAAATAGAAGAGCGAAAAGAGAAGAAAGGAGCCCCCCTCTATTGATAAGAAAAGATGTTGTATATATATTCAAAGGGTGAATAAGAAAAATGCAAGATAAAATCAGAGCGGGAATTAGTGATGCAATACCTTCATTTTTTCGAGATAAAAGATAGAAAAGGAGTAAGGTATTTAATGTATGTATTATCCAATTAATGAAGTAATGTTGAGATATGGACGAAAAAAGTTTTTGGGAGAGAATAAATGTAAGAGATGCTAAAGGTATATGAGGTTGAACTTTAAAAAAATGGGTATTTTCACCTATGTATTTGGGAATATTATTAAAAACATCGGCATCTTTACCAAGAAAATCTTTTTGCCATGTTCCCACGAACAAAAAGAGACTAATAATAAATAATATACCATACCCTATTAAAAGGGCTATTTTGGGGAAAGATAGTGTTTTACTATTGTTTTTTATCTGTTGGTGATTCATTTTACACAGAGTTTTATTGTATCTATATTTTTATAAAAGAGATACTATGTTCCCAATGATAATAAATGACCTACATGAAAAACAATTAATGAAGCAAGGAAGGCTACCGTTGTGGAGAAAAAGAGAGAAAATATAGGAATTCGAATAGTCCCCGTTTCCCGTCCCATAGTTACTAAAGTGGCAACACATGGAGCATATAACATCACAAATATCATAAGAGTAAATGCACGAAGAGGGTATCACTCTTTATGATGGGCTAAATTAACAGATAGGGAGTCCTGGTTATTTTCATTGTTTTCGGCAGTTTCCATGTGATACACAGTACCTAATGTGCCGACAATTACTTCTTTTGCTGCCATTCCTCCAATAAGAGCTATATTTACTTTCCAGTCAAATCCGATATGTTTTGTGACAGGTTCTATCGTTCTTCCCAGAATCCCAGCAATACTGGATTCAATACCTTGCGGTTCACTCTTTTGTTTTGTTCCTTGATAGGGGATGGGAATATAAATAAGTGCCCACATAATAATATTTACTGCAAGAATTAATGTCCCTGCTTTTCGTATATACATCCATGTTCGTCCCCATGCATGGCGTAAGACACTTTTTAAAACAGGTACATGGTATGGGGGTAACTCCAGCACAAATGGCGTTGGTTCTCCACGAATGACAAATCGGCTTAATATAAATGCACTAATGAGAGCAATAAGCCATGATAAAGCCCACAAAGTTAACATTAACAGCGTTCGATGATATTGGAAAAAAGCACCAATTAATAGAGCATAAACAGGTAATTTTGCTCCACAACTCATGAAAGGGATAACTAACATGGTTATAATTTTGTCTTTCCGTTCTTGTAATGTTCGTGTCGCTAATATTCCCGGAACTGCACAGCCACCAGCACCTATTCCACCCGAGATAATTAAAGCCAGTATAGACCTACCTTGTAAGCCGAAAATACGCATTAAACGGTCTAATATAAAAGCAATACGGGCTACATAACCTGTATCCTCCAGTGCGGATATAAGCAAAAAAAGCACAAAAATTAATGGGATAAAACTTAATACGGCACCCACTCCACCGATAATACCATCGGATAGAAGTGAATGAATCGCAGGATAGTCTTTTTCCAGAAATGAAAACAATAAAGCAAAGTTCTCAAAAAATTTTTCAAAAAGTTCAACCGGACTTACCCATTCAGGAGGAAAAGGTATCCACTTCCATTCCTGAGTTGTCTTAAACACAACATAAAATAACGAACTTATTACCCCTAAAAGGATTACGGGTCCTGCAACACGATTACAAATAATATTATCAATCTGGTCGGTTATATTTTGTTTTGCTTCACCTGTATAACTTACACATTCCCGAATAGCACCCGAGGCAAAACCATATCTCCTTTGTGCAATAATAACCGTTGAATCCTCATTTTCATGTTGTTCCAATTCTTTAATAGCACTTTCAAGATTTCTTTCGAGTTCCTGAGAATCGGAGATTTTATTTTTTATCTCTTCAAGTAGTTTATAATCTTTCTCTAACAATTTAATGGTATACCAGCGTGCTTTTTCTTTTTCGTTATCAGGTAATTTATTCTCCAAAAATTCAGAGAGTTGTTCAACTACAGTATCAACCTCATGCCCATAAGTTACATGTTTAGGAACCCATATACTTTGCTTCCTGATGTATGAATGAATATAAGATTTTAATTCTTCAATACCTTCCCCTCTATTCCCCACAGTTTTAACTACAGGCACATTTAGTATACGGGATAGTTTTTCATGGTCAATGATTACCCCCCTCTTTTGGGCAATATCACTCATGTTTAAAGCAATAATAAAAGGTTTACCCAACTCCATAATTTGAATGGTAAGATACAAATTGCGTTCTAAATTTAAAGAGTCCACAACATCTACAATGAGACCTACATCCGACTTTAAGATTTCTTCGCGAGTAATAATTTCCTCGTCTGTATATGGAGTAAGTGAATACAAACCGGGTAGATCCTCCACGCGTATGTTTTCCCCCTCATAGTGGAAGAAACCAATTTTTTTTTCCACAGTCACCCCCGGATAGTTGCTTACCTCTTGTAAACCACCCGTGATTTCATTAAAGATAGAACTTTTGCCACAATTGGGGTTGCCAATGATTATTACTCGGGGTTGTTGGGAAGAGGCTCGACGAGGATATGCCATGCGTCTTTTCTCCGTAATGCGAGGAAGTAACCTTTTAATTCTAATTCAATAGGGTCTCCCAGAGGAGCCTCTCTGTTAACCTTAACAATAGTCCCCGGTGTTAAACCGAGATCTAATAGTCTTTGACGATATGTAGGAGGACCTCCACGAATACCAACGATGCGGGCTTTTGTCCCTTCTTCTAATTCACTAAGTCGTTCTGTATTACAGAAGTTTTTCATACCCAACAGCTACCTCCATATTTTTATCTTCATCGAATTTCTTCGATAAAGATGATATATCTTTGTTTGATTTATCAAGAGATTTAACAGGACATTCCGATGTATTTGTATAAGGACACTTCTGACATGCGCAGGTTTCACAGGGCTTTTCTTTTTTTGAAAAAATATTTTGATATGTCTTTGTTATATATAAAACAGCGATTGCGACAATAGTAAAAATTATTAAAAATTCAATCATAAGTATTTTCTTCTAATTTTTTTGTAGATTTAGGCATAGAAATGGTTGCTTTTTCCAATGAAATACTGGGGGATGCATCAATAATTTGATTTATTTTCTTTGCGACTTCTTCCAGTAAAAGATGCTCAATCAAACATGCCTGTTTTGTGGCTATTTCTTCATCCAGATTCAAAAAGGACTTAAAAAAACGGGATAAGATTATAAAATTATTATCAATATTATTCAGATGTTTTTTTCCTAAAATTGTTAGTTTAAGGGTATGTTCTGGAAGTTTCTCTATAACCAGTTTTAAGGCTTTTAAATGTCCTAAAGCAATGGAAACAGCACTTCGAGAAATGCCTAATAAAGAAGCAACATCAGTTGCCCGTGCATATCCTTTTTTTTCGTTTAGTTCATTAATTGCCCAGAGATAATGCACTCGGGAATGCGTTAAATACTTAATATCTTTATATTTTAGTCTGTGTATATCCATCTTGTTAAATATACTTAACAAAATTTATAAAAAAATTTATGGCGGAGACGACGAGACTTGAACTCGCGACCTCTGCCGTGACAGGGCAGCGTTCTAACCAACTGAACTACGTCTCCACCTTGTGGATAAATATTATATGAAATATATCATTGAATATTCAACTTATAGCGTGTTTGCTTATAATCTTATAATAATGTAGATATTGTGCCATCTTTATTAATTGCAATTCCTTGTTTTGTTATTTCCCATTTATAATCTTTTTGTTTTTCAAGAAATTCTTTTTCCGTAAGTGAAAATATCGGGCTTATTTCGATATAAAAATTATCATTTTGCTCTAAATAAGATTCAATCGCATAACCTGCTTTTTTCAACCATGTTCCCCAAAATTGAGTCATGCTTTTTCGTGCGGAAAGAACACTGTTATCTCCATCGTATTGCTTTATAGGAGTATATTCTCCCAGTCTTTGTATTTCTACCGCTACAGGAGGATGGCTTGTAAATCGAAGTGCATCGAATATAAATGTCTCAAACTTGAATCCGTTAGGTTGCTTCGGTTTTATTAATTCTCCATGTTCGTTTATGTAAGGTATTTTCTTAAATGCTTTATGCCAGGGGAAAAGATGTAACTGTTTATAAACCATTTCTACAAAATCTAATGAGATAATATGCATGGCAGGGTTTCCTGCAAAAAATTTCATATTTCCTGTAGAATCCATTTCAAGTAATTGTGGATATATATCCAATTCGGAATATTCAATGACCCGATATACCCCATCACACAAACAATGAACACCTACCGGTTCCCTTAGTGAATTTTTTCGAATAATTTTTGATGACATTTCCGCTTTATTCAAGGTATGGTAACCAATAAACCTCGGGTCAGCCACTTTTACTGCCCAATTGTCTACTTGAAAATAACTTAACATTTCTATACCCCGATTTCTTGCATCTTTTAATATTCCCTTTTCTACAACCGTTGGAATTGTTCCTCCGTGTCCATTTGGATTCTTTGCTATCGAGTATGGAGAATCCAATATAAACTTCCCTTGTTCGTTGAGGCAGGGAACCATAGGTTGAACAGCAAAATAAACATTTTCCGAATTTAACCCAAAAAAGTTATTTTCCTTAAAAAATGATATTGTAGATTTTTCATTTCCTTCACTTACCATGATATACCATGGTAATATGCAATGGTATCTATTTTGTAGATTAATAATTTTTTCAGCATGATACTGAAATAGAGATTTCTGGGTAATAGGACCCACAGGATAAGTTCCTTTAGGTCCATCAAAACCTAATCGTGTTCCCTGTCCCCCTGCTACGAGGAATAACCCTACTTTACCTTTACGCAACATTTCTTCACCACATTCGTAGGCTTCCCTTTCTTGGGGATGTGTGTCTTCTCTCAATGGAATAACATCTACGGGTTTGATTTGAGAGAAAACTTCTGTCTCAGGAGTGGAGAGTATCCACTTTTCTGCCAAATCTTTCATCAGTTGGAAATCAATTTCCTTTAATTGATTTAGCAGATATTGTTTTTCCTTCTCTTGAAGTTGTTCCCAGAATTGGAAAACATGCTCCTGACCAAACTCGACCGTTTTTTGATAAATTTCTTTTTCTGCTTCTGTGATGAACAAAGATTTACTCCTTATACACATACTACCAGTAAGGACTCCATATTTTGCCGTATTTGTTCATTTCTTGTCGTTGCTTATAATTAGGAAGCAAACCGGGTTTGCATCCTTCTGTTATCTCATATTTTGAGCCACATCCATCACATATACCGTAGTCAAATCCGGGCTGTTCTAAAGGTTCTTCACATTTTGGACAAATAGGTTGAAAGCGTTTGTAAACCTCTTCCGGTTTTGGAAATTCCATTCCGCAACACGGACATTTAACCATTGGAGAAACCCTTCGCCATGCCCGAGAAAACATACGGTCAGCGTTGCAAATTCGACAATAAATTTGTCTTCCCGGTATAGGTCTTATCTCCTCTTTAGGAGTTTTTTTATCCGAACTTCCCCAACCGAATAAAGGCATTTGTTGTTTCCTTAATGAATTGAAGACAGTGTTTTTAATAAAACATGGTCTTGATATTCTATATCATTAACCCTAATGTTTAGTTTCAAAACAGCCAATGATTCCTTTTCAGATGTTTTAGGAACTACTTCTATTTTAATTCCTGGAGTGTTTGAAATGGAAACTTCTCGAGCGGTGAAGAAATCAGGGATGATTTCATAAGAAACAATTTCTATCTTATCTCCTTCAGATTGAGGAGTAATTTCTATTTTTTTTAGGTTGGACATTTCTGTAGATATTTGAGGAAAAACAATAAAAGGTTTTGGAAAAGGCGGGTTTATTTTGTAAGGAGCAGTGGCAATACCTTTAACTTTTATCGGAACTTCAGGGAAACGGTCTATATTTGTGCTTAAGAAAATTTTCCTGTCAAATTCTCCGGGAGAGACATGGGGATATATCTTCATTGAAATAATATATTCTACGGGTTCTTCTGTTTTTGTCTTAATAATTTCACAAGTTAAATCGTTATCTGCAATATCTTGAATATCCATCTCGTAGACTTTATTAATTTCAAGAGGTTTGTTCATAGATTTCTGGGTAATGTGTAATTTTTGTTCAATAATATTTCCTTTGGGAAATGTGCCGAAATCAACAACATCAGGTTCACAAATAAATTCAGGGTCAATTTTAGCAATAACTTTCAATTCGGTTATAGGATTTTTGAAATCATTAGAAAAGATGGTTAAGGTCTTTTCGGAGTAAAATCCTGCAACTCTTGCAGGATAAATAGTTACAATAAAATACCCCTCTCCATTAGGGGGTATTGAATTTTGTCCAATAGGTATTGTCCCTATAGTACAAGCACAGGTGGTTCGTATATCCTTTAGACTAAGAACAGATTTTCCTCTATTGAATACTTTTACTTTTTTTGTAGTTTCTTTATCGTTCGGAACAGTTCCAAAATCCAGAACCGACCCAGTTTCTAATTCTATTATGGCTGTATTATCGGGATTGCTTCCGATAGGGGGAAGAGAAGGATTATAAGGGTTTTCGAGATTGTTATCATTGAGGTCTTGGTTTTGGGATTTGATGACCAGCCAGAATACAAATAATGAACACAAAAAAATAATGCCAAAAACAATATATTGAACTTTTTTAATTCGCATGGTCTATTGTCTCGATACTTTTAATATTACTTTATGTTTTTTCTGGAAAACTTCAAGGTCAATATCCAGTTGATTGTAAATATTTTCATTGATAGTAATATCTAATTCCATACCCAATAAGAGAGCACCAACTACAGGTTCATAAACGGGCATTACAGGGGTTGCTAACGGGCATTCCCTATGTATAACGGTTGTCATGGCATCCTTTAATACAGGACTAACCCCCTTAAATACACTTCCTGCCATGACCACATCGAAAGGATAGCGAGTCATATCTAATATGCGGGCACACGCATTTACCATTTCCCCTAAATATCTACCTCCCCATTCCAAAATATCACAGGCTACACTGTCTCCTTCATAAGCCGCATCAAAAACTAATTTTGCCATAGGTTGTAAATCAAGATATGTTAAATTATGTTTATACATTTTATAGAACAATTCATCTACATCTTTACATCCGGACCGTTCTAAAAATTTATCTACTAATTTGGTATATCCGATAATTTTGTCTCTATATCTCCATACCGCTTTTAATCCTTCCTGTCCAATACTCGACCCACTCACTTTATCCCCAAAATCTTCACTAATTCCGCCAACTCGAGCTTCTTTTCCATCTTTGCTTTTCCCTGCACAAACACAACCTGTTCCACAAGCAATGACAATTCCATAAGGATGTTTGGTTCCTCCACGGAGCCCTGCCATAGAGTCGTTTCTGAAACATCGTGGAATATTTCCAAATAGAGGGGTAAAAATTTCTTCTTCCAACATTACATAATCTTCAGGAATATCAGCTCCTGCTATTCCCAATCCAATACCATTAATATCTGATAATTTTAGTCCAGCTTCTTCCAGTGCCGAAGAAACTGCTTTCTGGATTTCTTGTTTTGCTGGTTCAACTCCGTATGCTTCATAATTTCCAGCACCTGCTTGTCCAAAACCAAGGATTTTTCCAAATTCGTCCCCAATAAGGACAAAAGTTTTTGTTCCACCTGCATCAATTCCTAAATAATACCTCATTGTTAATCCTTTCATGTTTTTTGGGATATATAAGAAACGCGCAGATATTTACTCTTTACCTGCGCGTATATATTTTCACTTTTATATATTAAAAATTCAATTCGTGTTATCTGTTAGAAAGGTTTTGCAGTTTCTCTAAATCCGATCTTGCCTGTTCTGCAGCAGCGGATAATGGGTATTTGTCAATCAATTCTTTTAATATTTGAATTGCTTTATCATTTTGACCTAATCTTGAATAGGCTACTGCTTGATTCTGCAAAGCAGTGGGTATCTTTTGATGATTGGGATAGTTGCTCTTCAAAACATCAAATTCCTGAACAGCCTCCTGATGTTTGTTTAAATTCATCAGGCATTTTGCCTTCCAGAATATTGCGTTAGGAGTTGATTCCTGTGTCGGAAAATTCTTGATGTGTCTATCAAACCGAGTAAGTGCTTCCTCATATTTTTCATTAGCAAACAATTTCTGTGCTTCATTGTAATCATCTTTAGGGTCAATTGTTGCTGTTGCTTGTTCAGTAGGAGGCTCTGCTATGGTTTGAGGTTGAGTTGTACTGACAGATGGTGTAGGTATTGCTGTTTTAGGAGGAGTTGATGGAACTGTGGGGGGAGTTTGTATAGGTGGAGCTTGGGCTGAACTGGGTGGTAAAATTTCTACATTACCCATTGCCTCTCTTGGAGTTCCTGAAATGGGTGATGTAGCAGAAACTCCACCAACCGATAAGTTAAGATGACGATATAATGTAGTTTTTAACTCATTTAAATCTTTACTTAATTGTGATATTTTTACCTGATTTTCTTCAATAACAGACTGCAAAGATTTCATAGCCTGTTCATTTTCTTGAAGTTTAACAGAAAGGTCTGCAAAGGTCGTATTTATCCCATCAAAACCTTTATCTAATTTTGTAACACGGCGGTGCATATCATATATAACTGTTTCTACTTGTTTGCCACCCGTAGTTCCACATGAAGTAGTTAGAAAAATAAATAAACATACAAGCCCAAATGATATGCACCGCACTATATTCATACTTTTATCTCCTGATTAATTTAAATAATATCGTATATCATTACCCAATTATAAAACTTTTACTGGGCACGATTAAACTCTACACGGCGATTTTTCGCCCATGCAGATTCATCATGTCCTGGGTCTGCAGGGAATTCTTCACCATAACTGATAGTAACTAACCGTTCTCCCGGTATCCCTAATCTAATAAGATAATCACGAACTGCAAGGGCTCTTCTTTCACCTAATGCAAGATTATATTCTTGTGTTCCACGTTCATCACAATGACCCGCCAACTGAATTATAACGCCCGGAACTTGTTTGATCTTCTCTGCATTTTTCTGCAGGGTTGCTATTGCATCCGGACGAAGGGAAGAACTATCATAATCAAAATATACCGTTTCTAATCCATATTTACTACCGGGCGTGAATAATAATTTTTCCAAATCTAATTCCGGTTGTCCTTCTCCACCCGTTTTTTCTGTTGAGGTTGTTTCAATACCTGTGTCAATAGGAGCACCTTTTTTATGTTTACAGGCGGTGCCCGTTATTACTAATGATAATAAAACAACGGTTAATACTGTGAAATACAAATTCTTTTTAAACATCTGAAGACCTCCTCTTGTAAAGAGTTAAAGTTTAATTTTAATTTATTTTGTTATATTGCTAATTGTTGCCTGCTTAATAGAAAGGCTTTTAGAAAGGCAAATATATTATAAATCAATTTAATCAAGAAAAACAAGTTATCTATAAATTATAATTACAATATAAATGAAAAAGTTTCAAAAATATTAACTTTTTGTAAAAGTTATTTTGATTGCAGTAATATAAGTGTTTTGAGGTTCTGTTATTTTAAATTTATAACTATAGGTAGAATGAAATGGACGGTAAAATATTAACAGTTGATGATTTAACTTTATCTGTGCAAAATAAAAAGATTTTGAGAGGAATTAAAATGGAAATATGGGCAGGGCACATCCACGCCATTATAGGTCCGAACGGTGCAGGAAAATCTACATTGGTTTCAGCCATTATGGGTTTGCCCGGGTACAAACCAGAACAAGGAAAAATTTGTTTTTTAGGAGAAAATATTACGAACTTGCCTGTATTTGAAAGAGCGCAACGCGGACTTACTTTAGCATGGCAGGAACCCGCACGGTTTGAAGGGCTTTCCGTAGAAAAATTTATTTTAACAGGAGCCAAAAACAAATGTCATAAACGAGCAGAAGAAGTCTTAGAAATGGTAGGCCTTGACCCACATAAATATCTGAACAGGGCTGTAGATAAAACTTTAAGTGGGGGAGAGAGGAAACGCATCGAATTGGCTTCCATCATTGCTATGGAACCGAAATTAATCTTATTAGATGAACCTGATTCTGGGATTGATATTGATGCTTTAGAAAAAATTTTTTCTCTATTAAAAAAATTAAAGCAAGACGGGATTACCATTGTTGCTATAACACATAGCCTTGCTGTGCTTAGTCAAGCAGATCATGCATTTTTAATGTGTTGTGGAAAAATTTTAGATAAAGGAGATGTAAACCGAATAGCCTCCTATTTCCGAAATAAATGTATCCCATGTAATCATGATAGATTCATGGTTTCAACAATAGAAACAGCACCATAAATTATTAAAGGAAACAGAATGAATAATAGTGATACCGCATTAGAATTGTTAAAATCATTAGGGATAGATATTGGACATGTCTTTACAGAAGATGTGGCAAAAATACAGGTTCATCAGAACAAAGTTGTAGGACTTCATCTTGTCCCTGGATTACGCGTTCAAGCAGATGAAATGAAAGACGGAATTGAAGCAGAGATCTTGATAGAGAAAGGAATGAAAATAGAGAAACCCATTCATATATGTTTTGGTGTATTGCCCGAGGAAGGTTTGCAAAAGGTAAAACTTCATATCCGTGCTCAGGAAGAATCCAAAGCAATGATACTTGCTCATTGCACCTTTCCTAATGCCCGTCAGGTAAAGCATATAATGGATGCCGACATAGAGATAGAACACAACGCTCATTATGCTTATTTTGAAAGGCATGTTCATGGTCCAAAAGGGGGAGTAGATGTTATTCCTAATGCCAAAGTTCATGTTCAAGAAGGAGCGGAATTCTCAACAGAATTTGAATTAATAAAAGGTTCTGCAGGCAATATTGAATTTCAATATGAAGTAAATGCAGAAGCACAAAGTAAGACAGAAATGACAGCCCGAATTTCAGGGACCAATAACGACCAAATTCGTTTACACGAAACAGTACGTTTACTTGGAGAATATTCAATGGGTGTTATCGTTTCTCATATTGCATTAAAACAATATGCTATAGCAGATATTGAAAATACTCTGGTCGCTCATGCTCCTTTCTCTCGGGGACATGTAGACTGTAAAGAAATTGTTGTGGGAAATGCACAGGCAAAGGCAGTACCAACAGTCTTGGTTAAAAATCCTACGGCACATGTTACCCACGAAGCGGCAATAGGGAGTGTTGATGCGAAACAGTTAGTAACCCTTATGGCTCACGGATTAAACGAAGATGAAGCAACAGATTTAATTATTGAGGGACTGCTCAGTAAAAAACAAAATTGGCAGAATATGATAAAAGAAATGGAATGAGGTTTGGTTTGCGGATAGCATAGAAGGAAAAGTGCCGGGAGAGGGAGTCGAACCCTCACGAGGGGTTAAGCCTCGTCGGATTTTGAGTCCGATGCGTCTGCCAATTTCGCCATCCCGGCATCGTTGTAGAGAAGATTATAAAAAAATCGGGATAAAAATTCAAATTTTAAATTTATAACGCGTTTATTAATTGTTTTTATATGTATTTTTAAGTATTTATATATGGTTATATAATTTTATTGATATTTATTCGTTATTTGTATAAATTTATAAATTTTTATATTCTTTTGTAATTAAATGCGTTTTCGGTTAATTGCAAGTTCAAAAAATTATACTTGACCTTTTTGGGTAACTTATGTTAGAATAAATTAAATATTTGAATACTAACCTTCAGGGCAGGGTGAAATCCCCGACCGGCGGTAATAGCCCGCGAGCAGAGATGCCGATTCGGTGAAATTCCGAAGCCGACGGTTAAAGTCCGGATGGAAGAAGCGTTAGTGAAAAGATGAATACTTCTTAGTCGCAATGGGAATTCTTTGCAGCGGCCATTTGCGGCTTTTTCCAAAAGCCCTGATAGGTTAATCCTATCAGGGCTTTTTACTTTTTTAGGATAAACATTTTTATAAGCGAAAAATATGGAAGAAGAAGTCAACAAAGATTTTTATTACATGCGAAGGGCACTGGAACTTGCTAAGAAAGGCAAGGGAAGAACATCACCTAATCCTATGGTGGGATGTGTTATCGTTAAGAATGATAAGATTATTGGAGAAGGTTATCATCAAAAAGCAGGAAGTCCACACGCAGAGGTTATTGCTCTGAATAGTGTTGTAGAAGATACCTATAATTCTACCATCTATGTTACTCTTGAGCCCTGTACTCATTTTGGAAAAACTCCACCCTGCATATCTAAAGTTATAGAAGCCCGACCTAAAAGAGTAGTCATTGCTATGCAAGACCCTAACCCGCTTGTTTCGGGAAAGGGAATTGAAATACTTAAATCTTCAGGTATTGATGTTCTTGTGGGTATTTTAGAGGAAGATGCTCGCAAATTGAATGAAATATTCATTAAATACATTACTCAGAAAGTCCCCTTTGTAATTGCCAAATGGGCTATGACAATGGACGGAAAAATAGCCACAATTACAGGTGATTCAAAATATATTAGTGATTTAGATTCGCTAAAAATCGTTCATAATATAAGAAATGAAGTGGATTCAGTATTGGTAGGTGGAAAAACAGTTCTTGTTGATAATCCTCTTTTAACAGTAAGGCATATTGATGGACACTATAAAAATCCAATACGGATTATTCTCGATACCCAAAATGGGTTATCAGAGAACTTAAATGTTTTCAAAGATAGAACCATAGCCCCTACATGGATTGCGACAACTTATAACCGAAATTATTCTTTTGCAGATAGGATTATTGAATTAAAATCTACAGAAAAAGGACATATTTCGCTAAAAGAACTAATGCAAGAATTAGGTAAATTAGAAGTCTCCTCAGTTTTAATAGAAGGAGGAGGAAGTGTATTTGCTTCTGCATTTCAGGAAAAAATTGTTGATAAAGTCTATACCTTTATATGTCCGAAAATTTTTGGAGGTGAAAATGCGATTGGACCCGTTATGGGAGATGGTATTGCTCAAAAAGTTAGTGACGCATTGAACTTAAAAATTTCTTCTATAAAAAAATTAAACCAGGATGTTTTAATTGAGTCCTATGTTATCAAATAGAAGGTAGAAAGATGTTTACAGGAATTATCGAAGAAATAGGAACAATTATTAACCTTTCCTTGAACAAAATCACAATACAAGCAAACATAGTATTATCAGATATGGTTTTAGGTGACAGTATTGCGGTAAATGGAGTCTGTTTAACTGTAACAGAAAAGACAAATAGTTCGTTTTCTGCCCAGATTTCACCTGAAACAAGAACAAAAACAACCCTTTCTGAACTTCATATTCAACAAAAAGTAAATCTGGAAAGGGCTATGCCTATAAATGGTAGGTTTGGAGGTCATATAGTTTTGGGTCATGTAGATAGTGTTGGTACAGTGAACCGTATCGTAGAACAAGGACAATTCTCTTTTTGGTATTTTAAGGTTTCTCAAAGTATCTGCAAATATATTGTTCCCAAAGGTTCAATTGCTATTGATGGAATCAGCCTGACTGTTGTAGATATTATTGATGATATTTTCAGTGTGGCAATTATTCCTTCAACAAGAAACAATACAAATTTACAATTTCTAAATGTAGGGGATAAAGTCAACCTTGAAACGGATATTATCGGAAAATATATTGAAAGATTATTAATTCCGTATAATCCGCAAACAAAAATTTCAGAAACATTTTTAAAAGAACATGGTTTCTTATAACCGTAAAATTTAAACAAGGATTTTTTACAATGCTTTCACCATTAGAAGAAATTATCAAAGATTTGCAAGAAGGAAAAATGATAATATTGATTGATGACGAGGACCGAGAAAATGAAGGTGACCTCGTTATGGCTGGGGAGAAGGTAACACCGGAAGCCATTAATTTTATGGCAAAGTATGGCAGAGGTTTAATTTGTGTTCCCATGCTAAAAGAACGCCTTGAAGAATTAGATTTACCTCCCATGACAACTCATAATACTTCCCCTTTTACTACTGCGTTTCATCTTTCCTTTGATGCAGCACATGGGATTACAACGGGTATCAGTGCGTATGACCGTGCGTATGGTATCCGTTTAGTAGCCAATCCTAAAACACAGGCAAAAGATTTGGTTCGTCCGGGACATCTTTTTCCACTGTGTGCCCGTGATGGTGGGGTTTTAGTTCGTGCAGGGCAGACAGAAGGTTCTATTGACCTTCTAAAGATGGCAAATATGACCCCAGTATCAGTAATTTGTGAAATAATGAAAGATGATGGGACTATGGCTCGCCTTCCTGACCTTGAGAAATTTGCACAGGAACATAATTTGAAGATTTGTTCCATAGAACAGATTATTCGGTATCGCCGTGCTCATGAAAAACTGGTTCAAAGAATAGCCGAAGCCCAATTACCTACTCTTTTCGGAGAGTTTCGGATTATTATTTATGAAAGTATGATTGACACCTATCAGCATATCGCATTGGTTAAAGGTGATGTTGCTTCTGGAAAACCTGTTTTGGTTCGTGTCCATTCCGAATGCTTTACAGGGGATGTATTGGGTTCTCTTCGTTGTGATTGCAGAGGACAATTGCAGGGAGCGATGAAAATGATAGAAGAAGAGGGTTGTGGTATTATCGTTTATATGCGTCAAGAAGGACGGGGGATAGGCTTGGCGAATAAAATAAAAGCGTATGCGTTGCAAGACCAGGGTTTGGACACAGTTGAAGCAAATAAACATTTAGGTTTTGACCCTGACCCGAGAGAATATGGTTTAGGTGCCCAAATTTTGGTGGATTTAGGTGTGAAAGAAATGCGTCTTATAACGAACAACCCCATTAAGAGGGCAGGATTAGAAGGATATGGATTAAAAGTTGTGGAACGAGTCCCTCTTGTTATCCCTCCTAATGACCATAATTTTGTATACTTAAAGACTAAAAAGGAAAAATTAGGACATTTGTTATAATAGGTTCGTATAATCATGGAAAACAAAAATTCAGATAACTTAAAAATATTAGCCCGTTGCATATCGGATATAGAAGCCGAACTAATAGTCCGTCTGCTTCAAGATAATGGTATTGAGTCCTTCGTAGAAACGAATATTCCTCATTCTGTATGGCCTGTGAGTGCAGATGCCTTAGTGATAGTCCGTGAAGAGGATTATAACCAAGCAAAACAGATACTCAAAGAAAATATAGAAAATCAAGATGTGATAACAGAAGAAGAAAATACAAACAACTTTCCCGATGAAGAAGGAGATTAACTATGCCCAAAATCGTTCAAGGAAATTTAATTCCACAAAACAAAAAATTTGGTATTATTGCAGCACGCTTCAATGAGTTTATTGTGCAAAAACTACTGGATGGGGCTTTAGATGTCCTTAACAGACATGGTGTTCCAGATGAAATGATTACTGTGGTCTGGGTACCGGGTTCCTTTGAAATACCATTAATTGCTCAAAAAATGGCAGAATCGAAAAAATACGACGCTGTTATTGCGTTAGGTTGTGTTATTCGAGGAGGGACACCTCACTTCGAATATATTGCCGCGGAAACAACAAAGGGGATAGGGCAAGTATCCTTAAATACCGGTGTCCCTGTTATTTTTGGAGTTTTAACTACAGATAGTATTGAACAGGCAATTGAACGAGCAGGAACAAAAGCAGGAAATAAAGGTGCACATTCAGCATTAACTGCTTTGGAAATGGTTTCGCTTGTGGAGCAATTAAATTCATGTTAGTAGTGGAACGACGGAGAAAAGCACGAATTGCTGCATTACAGTTTCTTTTTGGTCTCGAATTTCATCCCCTTGAAGGAGAAGAGGAATTAGAAGACTTTTGGAAACATAATCCCTTTAGAAAATCAGTAAGGGCTTACGCTGAAAAGTTAATTTGGGGAATAATCGAGAAACAGGAAGAAATAGATAAAATTATCAAAGAATCACTTACAAAATGGAATTGGAGTAGGGTAGGACTGATTGAAAAAGTTATATTACGAATTGCTGTATATGAAGGGGGACTATCCGGACTGGCTCCATCAAGAACCAGTATTTCCGAAGCAATTGAATTAGCAAAGATGTTCGGGTCGGAAGATGCTCCAAAATTTGTCAATGGAATATTAGATCGCGTTTTTACAAGCCAAAATTGGATATCTAAAGAAAATTAATTTGTCCCGCGTGGGGTTATAACACATTGAGGTAGAGAGGATTGTATTTGTAAAAGTCCCTCTGGAGAAATCCCTGTATTTGCTAAATGTAACCTCTTAAGATTCTTCATCTTACAAATTCTTCCAACGCTTGCATTCGTTATCTTTGCCTGTTGTATCCATAACTCCTCTAAAAGAGGAAAAGAATCAAATACTTCAAATCCTCTATCTGTAATATTAATTGTGTATAACTTTACTTCTCTTAAATTACGCAAGTTTTTCAACTTTAGGATTCCTGTATCTGAAACACTTGTCTGGACTAACTGTAAACTTTTTAATCCCGTTAAATGGCTTATATAACCCATTTTTTCATCATTAACTCCATACCCTACCATACCTAATGCTTGTATATCATTCGGTTGCAAATACACGAGCCATGACATTTCTCGGGCTCCTTCAATTTCCATCTGTAACTTTACTTCTGTATTCTTTTGTATGGTGATTGTTCCTTTTGCATCTGTGAAAGGTTTCCACTCCGCTTGTAAAGGTTCTCCCCATGCTCGTGTAAGAATTTTCCCTAAGGATTTATTATCAGGAAATGTGATAGTCCTTTCAGGAAGAGGCTTATCTTCTATAATATCTGGAATTATATTCTTGCAAATAATATTTAAATTCGGATAATTTGACTTAACTCCATTTATCATGCCTTCGGAAACATCATTATCAATATATACTATTTCAAATTTTGCCTGGGATAACCATTTTAAGATATTTTCTTCCTGTGGAATAGAGTCCAATGTCAAAACCGATATTTTCCCCAATATCTCAGGATCTAAATTCATTATACGAGGTAACAAACCGAGGTCTGTTCGTATTTGAATTTTCCACTCTGGATTGATTTCCACATCTCCTTTTGCATCCTGTAATCGTCTCCAATCGTTACTATCAGATATCTGTTTGTCCTGATAGAATAATGAACCTAAAGATATATTTTTAGGAAAAGAAAGTATTATATTTTTCTTTTCTGGTTCTGTTATTTGTGGAGGAGGTGTAGGAGTCTGTTCCGCCTTCTCTTCTTTTTTTTCAATGACTGCTGGTGTAGCGGGGATTACAGATTCTGCTGGTGGTGGAGGAGTTGGTTCTACCTTGCTAACAATATCTTTTTGTTCTACATTTTGTTGAACAACTTGATTTGGGAGTTCTGTTTTTCCTCTTGAAAAATAATATCCGATACCAATTCCAGCGCATAAAACCACAATAATGCCGATCACAGCCACTAACATTGTAAATTTATTATTTCCTTTGGCTACAGTGATGCTTGCGGAAGCCAATATGGCTTCTGGAACTTCTTCAAACGGACTAACAGATGGAGTTTGTGTTTTAATTACAGAAGACCCTTGTTCTGATTCAGTTTTGGAGAATATCTGTTTTTGTTTTAGTTGTTCCAATTCCTGCCGGAGTTGTTGACGGGAACTTAACAACATAGAGGTCTGAGAGCGTAAAGCCTCCATTTCACTCATGAGGTCTTCTAACTGTTTTTCTTTTCGAATTTTTTCTTCATTAATTTTAGCGATTTCCTGCTCTCTTTGGGATAAAGTTAGTTGTAAAGAATTAAGTTGTTCTCGTGCCTTATCTAATTCTGTATTCTTTTCTGTTTCGCGTTGTTTTAATGATTGAATTTCTTGCTCNAGTATTTCTTGATGTGTCTGTGTAGAATGGGTTCGTTGATGTAATAAAACTAATTCTTCTTGTAGTTTGGCTAAAAGTTCCTCTTTTTCTGTCCGTTTTTTTATCTCCTCTCGAATAGCCGTTTCTTTTTCAAGCAGTGAAGCCGATAATTGGTCTAATTTGCTTTGTAATTCAATGAATTCCTGTTCTTTGGAAGTCAGTTTCTTACGGAAGACAGTTAATTCCTCTTCAATTTTGCTCTCTGAATGAGTTGCTTCATGTGCTTTTTCGCGAACAGAATTTAATTCTGCTTGTAATTTTTGTATTTGTAAAATATATTGTTCTTGGGCTTTTTGTGATTCTTGAACGGCTATTTCGCGTGCTTTCAGTTCTTCTTGTAGTTCCTTAACCTTATTTTGTGCTTCTGTGAGGGCGGTGGTTTTCTCCTGTTCTCCTTTTCTAAGCAGTTCCAACTCTTGAACCATTGTTTGTTCTGTTTTAATGTATTGTTCCGCCTGATTTTTTAATTGCTCATATTCTTTCTGTATTTGCTGAAGATTCTCGACGGTCATCATACTTCGTTTTTCTGCATTTTGAAGTAGTGCTTCCCGTTCTGCCAGCATTTGTTGTACTTTTTCCAATTCGCCCCGAGTATTATCAAGAGCCGTTTCTTTAGATTGAGTGGCTTTCCGAAGTTGCTCTATTTCCTTTTGTAATTGTAACTCTGCTTCCTGTGCCTGCTTTGCTTGAGATTGAGTGGCTTTCATCTCTTCTCGAAGCCGTTCAACCTCTTTTTTGCTTTCTGATGACTGTTTCTCTAAAGATTGTATTAACTGCTCTTTTTCTTGCAGTTGTTGTTTTAATTGCTGTAAGGCATCTCGCGTCTCATCCAATTCTCTGGATTTCTGTTCCTCTACTCTTCTCAGGTCCTCTATTTGTTTTTGTAAATCCTCCTGAGATTTTTCTGCATCTCGTGCTTGTTCATTCAGTTTTCCTAATTCTTGTTCTAAATACTGGACCTGTTTTTCTCGTTCTTTCTTTTCGTTTTCTAATACACTAATTTCCGCTTCACGAGATTTTAATGTTTGTTGCAATTCCTGAAGTTGATTTTGTGCCTGTTGTAGAGCCTCCTCTTTTGTTTTACTCAATTCCTTTAATTGTTTTAATTCCTCTACTAAACTTGCCTGAGACCGTGCCGTCTGTTCGGCTTTTTCCTGAAGGGAATTTATTTCCGATTCCATCAGAGCGATTGTTTTTTCCCGTTGGGCACGTTCTAATGCTGCTGTTTGGACTTCCTGTTCTTTTTCATCCAAAGAGTCTTTTAAGTGTCTCAATTCCTCTTGTGCCCGTAATAATTCTTCATTTTTCCTTTTTTCCTGCTCTTTAAGTCGTTCTAATTCGACAGATAGGGCTTTGCGAATGGCTTCTTCTTCATCTTTTTTCTCTTTCATGTGGATAAGTTGACTTTTCAATTCACGAATCTGCTCTTCGTAGATCGCTTTTTCTTGTGTCTTTTCTTCTACCTTGTGGGATTGCCTATCAAGTTCTTCTTTTATCTGATCTAACCGATAAAGATAATTGGATACTATTTCTCTCAGATACTCTTTTTCTTCTTCATCAAGGTGAATAGTAAACCAAGATATCCTTTCTTCCAAAGCATTAATTTGCTGTTCAATTATCGGAACAAGATTAGATAATTCATTCCAATCTCCTATTACTAAAGATAAATCAGCCTTTAGAAATAGATAATTTAGGAAATTGTTAAAATCTTTAGGGAGTGTATTTAAATTCTTATTTGCTCCAATAAAATCACGACGAAAGAATAATTCATGTGTTTTTTTAAATATATCTTCTAACTCTTCAAGTAACATTTTATTTTCCTTCTAATAATATTAAAAATCACAATTATCATTAATAAAATATTTTGTCAAGAAAATAGTTCAAAAACTTGTTTTTTTTATATTAATAGTTTATCATATTGCACATGAAAAATAAACAAAAAATTTTGTATATGCTTTACAAATATTTTATGATAAAATATAATATGCTGTAAAAAATCAGTGAAATCACTGGGAATAAATGTGTGAGTGAACAAGAATACGAAATAATAAGTTGCGCCAAGTGTGGTCAAAAAATGAAAGTGCCGACTTCTGCGGAAGGTAAGGCATTTAAATGTGTTCGTTGCGGGAATATTATTCGTTATATTCCTGCACCTCCAGAGCCTTCTGTGGGTGGACAGATAGGTGGGATGGATGTTTCTACATCGGGTGCTAATTTTACAGGGACACTGTCTCAATGGCTTGTTGCCACAGACTTAATAACAAGTCAAGATTTGGAGGAAGCGATAGAAATACAAAGGAAACAAGGTGGGTATCTATTAAAAATATTATATCAGAATGCAAAATTGCCCACAGAAAAATTGTTTGATATTCTTTCGAGAAGTTCAGGTTTCCCCAAAATTGATATTAACCGTCTCTATATAGATAAAGAAATTGTTGAATTAGTTCCGAAGAAATTATGTGAAGAAAGATTTGTATTCCCTGTTGATAAATTGGGAAGAAATCTGACTTTGGCAATGGCATGTCCCATTGATAAAGAAACGGTATTCCTTGTTGAACAATTTACACAATTAAGAGTAAAACCTACTCTTGCTCGAATTACAGAGATTGAAGAAACAATAAATAAATACCATAAGGGAAGAATGGGAGATACGGGGGTGTTCCATACCCCAACTATTTCATCGGTTGCACCTACTCCTACTACAGAAAGTAGAATCATAAGAACAAAGTCTGCAATAGAAGAACAACATACAGATTCTGTTGTTCAATTTCCAGAGGAAACTTATGAAAGAGAGAAGAAAAATGTTGAACTGGTAATTGACGAATTGGAATATCTTCCAATTCCTCCCACAGCTGAACTCGCATTAAGTATGGTTTTAGATGATACTTCTCCCAATATCGAAGATTTATGTTCAATATTTACTGATGAACCTTCTTTAGCAACCGCTTTACTTCGTTGGGCAAATACATCTATTGTATCAGAAGGGAAAAAGATTGGGAGTATATGGTCTGCTTTGGCTCTTTTAGGTCCGAATGGTATACAAATAATGATGGACCATATTAAAAAAAGTCAGCAACCTATTTCAGAATACCCTGTATTGCCAATAAGTGGGAGGTCAAAACTTTCTGCAAAACTTGCGGAAAAATTAGCACAAAATTCAAAGAGAGTAAGTCCTTCTCTTGCATATACGACTGCCCTGATACATCAAATAGGGGCTATTGTGTTATATATGGTGGGACAGGAAGAATACAAGAAAATTATGAGAGATTCTCTCCCTGAAATACGATTAAGAAAAGAAACCGAATATTTCACTATCAATCATGCAGTTACCGCATCCCTATTAGCGAGTAGATGGAAATTTCCAGAAGTAGTTGTTCATGCTCTATGCCATTATTTAGAACCATATAAAGCCCCGGGAAAATCTAAGGATTTGGCTCATATACTCTTTATTTCTTCGATAGCTGGTTTACCGGGAGAACAGTCCATTCGAGATGAAGTTATCCGTGATGCGTTAAAAATAAGAGAGAAAAGTATTCAATATCTCGGTCTTGATTTAAGAGAAGTTGTAAAAGCTTTAGGATAGGAAAAAGATTTAGAGAGGTTCTTTATTTTTGAAGGTATTTCATCAACAGGGAAGGACAACCATCACAACCTTCATTTACTTTATGAATTTTCTCTTCTACGCTATGTGGTAAAGAAGGGTCTCTTACTATTTCCTGAAATTTTTTCTCGTAAATNTTTCCTAATTTATAATTTTTCATTCCTGATACAAGACCACAGGTATATATAGAACCTGTATTATCTACATATAGTAATTTAGATGCTCCCTCACAATTAGGTTTGTCTCCATATTCTTGGGGATCGGCAATCCCTAAAAATAGTCCCATTTCCCGTATTTTTTTAAATTGTTCGAGAGCTTTCTTTTTGACAAAAATCTGAGTTAATTCTTTTTTCAAACTACTGAGAATTTTTATTTCATTTGTAGAAATTTTTTCTCTACACAAAAACAATCCTACTTTCATATTATAAGTGTTTTGCGACCACTGACATATTTCAATAACCTCTTTCATTTGGTCTATAGGAACATGAACAGTTAGCACCAACCAATTTGCTCCCACTGAAACCGCTTCATCCACAATATTTAGCCAGTCATCAAGTTTTAGCCGATTATCTTGTTTGTGTCTATTTTTGCTTATGTCCTGTCCAGATACTTTAATCCATACATAGGATATATCTTTAGGGGCTGATTGTGCTATGTGAGAACATTCTCTAATCTTTTTGAATATAGATTTTGGGAATCCAAGTAGTTCTAAGGTCAAATCCGATTTCTTAAGTTCTTTTTCTGTTTGACTCATAGATTTTTTATTTACTCCAGTTTGTTTTATTAATCACGATTTATAATAACATATTTACAAAAAAAATAATTCCAATAATCAAAAAAATTCTCTATTAAATAAATTCGAATTAAAAAATGTTTATCCTATATAATATGCGACTAATATTATAGAATGTATTATAACGCAAAGTCATATAAAGGAAGAAAAACATGCAAGAGGAAAAACAAGCCCTTTTGGTTATAGAAGATGGGACAGTATTTTGGGGAAGGTCNGTAGGNGCNGAAGGGGAANCCTTCGGAGAACTTGTATTTAATACCAGTATGACAGGTTATCAAGAAATCCTTACCGACCCCTCCTACGCGGGGCAGATTATTACAATGACTTATCCCCATATTGGTAATTATGGCTGTAATCCCGAGGATGTTGAATCGAGAACTGTTTTTGCTCGCGGTTTTGTTATGCGAGAATGTTGTTCTATACCCAGTTCCTGGCGGGCTACAATGTCACTCCCCGAATTTTTTAAAAAATATAATGTTGTAGCCATTGACCAGGTAGATACAAGGAAAATTACACGAATATTAAGAACAAAAGGGAACCAGAAAGCAATTATCAGCACAGTTGATTTAAATCCCGAATCGCTTTTGCAAAAGGCAAAAAATGCTCCAGATATGGCAGGAAGTGATTTTGTTAAAGAAGCTACTATAACACAACCCTATGAATGGGAATTACCTGAAACATCTAAATATCGTGTTGTAGTTATGGATTTTGGTGTGAAATATAATATTTTACGGTTGTTAAGAGAGCATAATTGTGCGGTTGTAGTTGTTCCGTCCACCACGCCTGCGGAACAGATTTTAGCCTATAATCCCGATGGCGTAGTTTTATCGAATGGTCCCGGAGACCCGGCCGCACTAACCTATATCTATCCTATTGTGCAAAAAATTATTCAAAATAATATCCCCATTTTAGGGATTTGTTTAGGACATCAGATTATTGGACATGCTCTTGGTGGGAAAACTTATAAACTTAAATTTGGACATCGGGGTGCCAATCAGCCCGTAATGCACATGGAAACACGAAAAGTAGAGATTACCTCGCAAAATCATGGTTTCGCTGTTGACCCTAAATCATTAGATTTAGAAAAAGTCGAAATTTCTCATGTCCACTTGAATGATATGACCTGCTCAGGATTATGTCATAAAGAATTACCCGTTTTTAGTGTTCAATACCACCCCGAAGCCTCTCCAGGTCCTCATGATAGCAGATATCTTTTCAAAAGGTTTACCAACTTAATGGATGAGTATAAGGACAAAAGAAAAGGAAAAGATAAATCCCATTCATTAAACTCTATGCCCGCCTGATATTGCTTGAAAATCGTTATTTATTTGAGCATTGGATAAGGGTATTTGCAACGAGGACATATCTGTTTAGCGGGCTTTAATAATAACCATATAAACATTAATGGGATAATAATAAATAGCGGAATAAAATAAAAAGATATTATCAACATTACTAACAAAAGTAACCATAAACCACATCCTGTTCCTTTAACTTCCGCTTTTCCTTCATAGAAGCAATTAGGACATTTTATTGTTTTCGACCGTAATGCAAAAGCCATAGGTAAATCTAAAGTTTATAATATAATTTTTAAAAAGGTAAGAATATGTATCCAGAATAACCCAATATAATATATACGCCAAGATTACCAATCCTGAATTTTTGAGGATAATTCGGTATTGGGTAAATATGACTCAAAGAAGGATTTACTCCATAACCTAAATTCATTAGTAATACAGATGCCCCATCAATTGAAAGATAGGACTGATTCACAGTTGTTCCTAAAAT